>NZ_CP011028.1:0-132500 GCF_002221525.1 Pseudoalteromonas espejiana DSM 9414
TCAACAATTTTATAAAAATCAATCTTTTACTTGTGGATAAAGTGCCTTCATAATACGCGGTCTTGGGTCGGGTAGCCGGCCAATTGAACGCAATAAATGCATGATTTTTAATCATTATTGATGTGCGGGAATAAAAATTATACCTCTGGGAGTTTAACTGTGTATCTGTCGGTTTGGCAAAGTTGTTTATATGTATTGCAAGATGAGTTGCCTTCGCAACAATTCAGTATGTGGGTTAGACCACTACAAGCAGAAAGTACCGAAGATACCTTAACGATTTACGCACCTAATCGCTTTGTTCTTGATTGGGTAAGAGAAAAGTATTTAAACCGCATTAATGAGTTGCTCGTAGAAATTTGCGGCGATGAAGCACCCGAACTACGTTTTGATGTAGGCAGCAAGCCATTGCTAAATACACAAGCTGCACAGCCGAGTGTTGAAGCACCAGCTTCACCTAGTTCGCAAGCGCCTGCAAAGCAGCAGCCTGTTCAACAAAAAGTGGCGGTAGAGCCGGCGCCTAAGTCAGGCTATAAATCTAATATTAAAGATAACTATACCTTTGACAGCTTTGTTGAGGGTAAATCTAACCAGTTGGCAAAAGCCGCCGCAACACAAGTTGCAGATAACCCTGGTTCTGCTTTTAACCCTGTATTTATATACGGCGGTACAGGCTTAGGTAAAACTCACTTATTACATGCTGTAGGCAATGGCATTATGGCAAATAAGCCAGATGCTAAAATTGTTTACATGCATTCTGAGCGCTTTGTACAAGATATGGTAAAGGCACTACAAAATAACGCGATTGAAGAATTTAAGCGTTATTATCGTAGTGTTGATGCGCTAATGATTGATGATATTCAATTTTTTGCTAACAAAGAGCGCTCACAAGAAGAATTTTTCCATACCTTTAATGCATTATTAGAAGGTAACCAACAAATCATTTTAACCTCTGATCGCTACCCTAAAGAAATAGAAGGCGTAGAAGATAGACTTAAATCTCGATTTGGTTGGGGCTTAACGATTGCTATTGAGCCACCTGAGCTTGAAACGCGCGTGGCTATTTTGATGAAAAAAGCCCAGCAGAGTAAAATTAATTTACCGCACGAAGTTGCTTTTTTTATCGCTAAAAAATTGCGTTCAAATGTACGTGAATTAGAAGGCGCACTTAACCGCGTAATCGCTAATGCTAATTTTACCGGGCGTCCTATTTCTATCGACTTTGTAAAAGAAGCGCTACGCGATTTATTAGCTCTACAAGACAAACTTGTCACCATAGATAATATACAACGTACCGTAGCGGAGTATTACCGAATACGTGTATCTGACTTGTTATCTAAGCGCCGTAGCCGCTCTATAGCAAGGCCGCGTCAGGTAGCCATGGCATTATCTAAAGAATTAACTAATCACAGCTTACCTGAGATTGGTGACGCATTTGGTGGTCGCGATCACACCACTGTATTACATGCGTGTCGTAAGGTTAAATCACTTCGTGATGAAAGCCACGAAATAAAAGAAGATTATCAAAATTTAATAAGAACGTTGTCATCTTAGGGCTGACTTTATTATGCAAATAACCATTTCAAGAGAACAATTTTTAAAGCCATTAGTGCAAGTATCGGGCGCCATTGAGCGCAAACATACGTTACCTATTTTATCTAATGTATTGTTAGTGGTAGAGAACGGCCAACTTTCAATGACAGGTACCGACCTCGAAATTGAACTCGTTGCCGGCGTATTTGTTGGTGATGATATTGCCGATACAAAACTTACGTTACCCGCTAAAAAATTACTCGATATTTGTAAAAGCTTACCTGATGGCTCAGATCTTACATTAAGCTTGCAAGAGCACCAGTTGCTTTTAACCAGTGGTAAAAGTCGTTTTTCACTTACGACACTTGCAGCAGAAGATTTTCCTAATTTAGAGCAATGGGATGGTGAGGTTGAGTTTCAACTAACGCGTTTAGAGTTACGTAAGTTACTTGAAAGCACGCATTTCTCAATGGCTAACCAAGATGTACGTTATTACTTAAATGGTATGTCGTTTGAAGTAGATAATACTGATATTAAAACAGTAGCCACCGATGGCCACCGTTTAGCTATTGCTCAAAAAGAATTAAGCCAATCTCTAAATACACAGCGCCAACTAATCATACCGCGCAAAGGTGTACAAGAAATTATGCGCCTTATGGTAGCCGACGAAGAGTTAGTTACTATTCAATTTGGTGCTAATCACATTCGTATTATTGATGTTGAATTTACATTTACGAGCAAGCTGGTAGATGGCCGATTCCCAGATTATCGTCGTGTATTACCACGTGGTGGTGACAAAGTAATTACAGCTAACCGTGAATGGTTACGTAATGCATTTCAACGTGTGTCTATTTTATCTAATGAAAAGTTTAGAGGCGTACGCCTAAACTTAGCTAACGGCCTACTTAAAATTACCGCTAACAACCCTGAGCAAGAAGAGGCTGAGGAAATAGTAGAGGTAATGTATGAAGGCGATGAGCTAGAAATTGGTTTTAACGTTTCATATGTATTAGATGTATTAAACACCTTAAAAACAGAAGACGTACTATTTACATTAGCCGACTCAAACAGCAGTGCACTTATTGAAGGTGCCGGTGATGAAGAAGCTATGTATGTGGTTATGCCTATGCGTTTATAAGATACCTAATATAAATGAGTTTAAGTCACTTGAGCCTCAAATATTTTCGTAATATTGAGGCACTGACGCTAGAACCAGTAAACGGCGTTAATATAATTTATGGTGAAAACGGCAGCGGAAAAACCAGCCTTTTAGAGGCTATTTATTACCTTTCTCACGGCAAATCTTTTCGAACACCTAAACACAAAAGTATTATTCAACATCAGCAAGAACAGTTTGTAATACATGGCCGAAAGGCACTGCATGACTTGTCTATTCCTATAGGAATTAGTAAAACCCAAAGTGGTGAAACTAATTTAAAAATACAGGGTAAGGCAAGCAGAAAAATATCAGAACTGGCGCAGCTAATGCCTGTGCAAATAATTACACCAGAAAGCTATTCGTTATTTTTTGGTGGCCCTAAAGAGCGAAGAAAATTTTTAGATTTAGGGTTGTTCCACGTGGAACATGAGTTTTTTTATTTATGGCAGTCGTTCAATAAAGTACTTAAACAACGTAATGCATTACTAAAAAGTAAGCCTAAGAATTATTTTGACCAAATTAGGTTTTGGGACAAAGAATTTGTTAGACTGGCAGAACAAATAAATAAATTAAGAATTGCGTATATAAGTAGGTTTAAGCAGCAGTTTTTTGATAAAATGTGTGCAGAATTAACGCTTATACGCGATTTAGAAATTAACTTTAATGCAGGCTGGAAAGAGAGTGAATCTCTTAGCGATGCGTTAGAGCAAAACTTTGAGCGAGATGCTCGCCAAGGTTTTACAAGTAAAGGGCCGCACAAGGCCGATTTTAGTTTTAGTGTCGCTGGCAACAGCGTAGAGAATACGTTCTCACGTGGTCAATTGAAGCTATTGCTTTATGCGTTAAAAGTAACGCAAAATAGTTTAATTGAGTCAGAGACAGATAAGCAATCAATATTGCTAATAGATGATCTACCTTCAGAGTTAGGCGAAGATACAAAAGAGAAAGTGGGACAATTACTGGCTCATTGTAGTTCTCAAATTTTTATTTCTTCAATTTTATCTGAAAGTATTTCTGCTGTGGTGGAACCCATGCAACGAGAACTACAAATGTTCCACGTGAAACATGGCAACCTAATAACAAGATAAGTGGGATTAACCATGTCTGAGAATTACGATTCGTCGAGTATTAAAGTACTTAAAGGATTAGACGCAGTAAGAAAGCGTCCTGGAATGTATATAGGGGACACCGATGATGGCACAGGCTTACACCACATGGTGTTTGAGGTCGTTGATAACTCTATCGATGAAGCCTTAGCAGGTCATTGTGATGATATTTATGTAACGATTCACTTAGACGGTTCAGTCTCTGTTCGAGATAACGGTCGTGGTATCCCAACTTCAATCCATGAAGAAGAAGGTGTATCAGCAGCCGAGGTTATCATGACGGTACTTCATGCTGGTGGTAAGTTTGATGATAACTCTTATAAAGTATCAGGCGGCTTACACGGTGTTGGTGTATCGGTAGTAAATGCATTATCAGAAAAACTAACGCTAACTATTCGCCGTGAAGGCAAGTTGCACGAACAAACATATAGCATGGGTGTACCAAATGCTCCTTTAGCTATTATTGGCGATGCTGACACAACAGGTACCGAACTACGTTTTTGGCCTAGTGGCGAAACATTTACAAACCTAGATTTTCATTACGATATTTTAGCTAAGCGTTTACGCGAGCTATCTTTCTTAAACTCTGGCGTTAGCATTATCCTAACCGACGAGCGTGAAGAAAATAAAAGTGACCACTTCAAATACGAAGGTGGTATTCAGGCGTTTGTTGAATACTTAAACCGTAATAAAACACCGGTACACAAAGGTGTATTCCACTTTACTCACGAACGTGAAGAAGATGGAATTAGCGTAGAAGTATCTATGCAGTGGAACGATGGCTTCCAAGAAAACATTTACTGTTTCACAAATAATATTCCACAGCGTGATGGTGGTACTCACTTAGCCGGTTTTAGATCTGCGCTAACACGTACGCTTAACAACTACATGGAAAAAGAAGGCTTTAACAAAAAAGCTAAAACAACCAGTAATGCAACGGGCGATGATGCACGTGAAGGCTTAACTGCAGTTGTTAGTGTTAAAGTACCCGATCCTAAGTTCTCATCACAAACCAAAGACAAGCTAGTATCAAGCGAAGTTAAATCTGCGGTTGAACAAGCAATGGCTGAAAAGTTCTCTGACTTCTTACTAGAGAACCCAATGGACGCTAAAATTGTTGTTGGTAAAATTATTGATGCAGCACGAGCACGTGAAGCGGCGCGTAAAGCCCGTGAAATGACTCGTCGTAAAGGCGCTATGGATTTAGCTGGTTTACCTGGTAAATTAGCCGACTGCCAAGAAAAAGACCCATCATTATCTGAACTATACATAGTGGAGGGTGACTCAGCTGGCGGTTCAGCCAAGCAGGGTCGTAACCGTAAAAACCAAGCCATTTTGCCACTTAAAGGTAAAATCTTGAACGTAGAGAAAGCACGTTTTGATAAAATGCTTTCTTCACAAGAGGTAGCAACGCTAATCACCGCGCTTGGTTGTGGTATTGGCCGCGATGAATATGACCCAGAAAAACTACGTTACCACAGCATCATAATCATGACCGATGCGGACGTGGATGGTTCTCACATTCGTACATTACTACTTACATTCTTTTACCGTCAAATGCCGGAAATTGTTGAGCGTGGTTACATTTATATTGCACAGCCACCACTTTACAAAGTGAAAAAAGGTAAGCAAGAGCGTTACATTAAAGATGATCCTGCTCTTGTAGATTACCTTACGTCGCTTGCTCTTAACAATGCAGCGCTTTACACAAGTGAAGATGCAACTGCAATTGAAGGCGAAGCGCTTGAACAAATAGTACAAGATTACCAAAACACAGTTAAAGTAATTGAGCGCTTAAAACGTAAATACCCTAACACGGTAATGGAGCGTTTAATTTACCAAAGCGAGTTAAAAGTAGAAGACTTATCTAACGAAGCTAAAGTAATTGAGTGGACTAAAGAGCTTGTTGATGACTTAGTTGAACGTGATGAAGATGCGACAATTTTCCATGCGGGTACTGAGCACGACGCAGAGCGTAACTTATACTTCCCGGTTGTGAATATTCGTCAGCACGGTGTTGATAAAGCCCATGTATTACACTACGACTTTATTGCATCACGTGACTACCAACGTATTGCTGTAACTGGCACGAAGATCGCTAACATCTTAAAAGAAGGCGCATATGTTCAACGTGGTGAGAAAACAAAACCTGTTGATAACTTTGTGGATGCTTTGGAATGGTTGATCACAGAATCTAAGCGCGGGATCTATATTCAACGCTATAAAGGATTAGGTGAAATGAACCCTAGCCAGCTGTGGGAAACAACAATGGATCCTAGCGCTCGTCGTATGTTACAAGTAACAATTGAAGATGCCGTTGCTGCGGATCAATTGTTTGCAACATTAATGGGCGATCAAGTTGAGCCGCGACGTGAGTTTATTGAAACTAACGCGCTACGCGTAGTTAATCTAGACGTGTAAAAAAATATACTTAGATCGTAAAAGGAGCCTTATGGCTCCTTTTTTATTTTAACAACCGCACAAACTGCTTAAAACCTGAGTGTGCACAAGGTATACTGAGGGTAATTTTCACGCTACTTTCAAATAGTAAAAAGCCAAATATGCAAAAATATGACGTTAAAACCTTTCAAGGTTTGATCCTGGCTTTACAGGATTATTGGGCGCAGCAAGGCTGTGTCATTATTCAACCACTTGATATGGAAGTGGGCGCAGGGACATTTCACCCGCAAACATTTTTAAAATCTATTGGCCCAGAGCCAATGTCGAGCGCATATGTTCAACCATGTCGTCGTCCTACTGATGGCCGCTACGGCGAAAACCCTAATCGCCTGCAACATTACTACCAATTTCAGGTAGTACTAAAGCCATCGCCAGATAACATTCAAGAGCTTTACTTAGGCTCTTTAGAAGCAATGGGCATTGATACCCTTACTCACGAAGTTCGCTTTGTAGAAGATAACTGGGAATCACCAACGCTAGGTGCATGGGGCTTAGGTTGGGAAATTTGGTTAAACGGTATGGAAGTAACGCAGTTTACTTACTTCCAGCAAGTAGGGGGCTTAGAGTGCTCACCAGTAACTGGCGAGATTACTTACGGCCTAGAGCGTTTAGCAATGTACATACAGGGCGTAGATAGCATTTACGACCTAGTATGGGCAGACGGTCCATTAGGACGTGTAACTTACGGCGACGTGTTCCACCAAAATGAAGTAGAGCAATCTACTTACAACTTTGAACACGCAAACGTAGAAGATTTATTTGCACAGTTTGATAAGTGTGAAGCTGAGAGCCAAAAGCTAATTGAAGCTAACTTACCCCTACCTGCATACGAGCAAGTAATGAAAGCATCGCACGCGTTTAACTTATTAGATGCGCGCCATGCAATCTCAGTAACCGAACGTCAGCGTTATATTTTACGCGTTCGAGCGTTATCAAAAGCGTGTGCACAAAGTTATTACGATGCACGTGAAGCGCTTGGTTTCCCGCTGTGTAAGGATAAGTAAGCATGTCAGCAGAAAATTTATTAGTAGAAATTGGCACCGAAGAGTTGCCACCAAAAGCACTGCGTAAACTAGCAGAAGCGTTTGCTGCAAATTTAACTCAAGAACTAGAAACACTAGAGCTAGCACACCAAGGCGTAAGCTGGTATGCATCGCCTCGTCGTTTGGGTTTACAAGTAAAAGCGCTTGAAGCTAAACAGCAAGACAAAGAAGTTGAAAAACGCGGCCCTGCAACAAAAGCAGCATTTGACAGCGAAGGTAATCCAACTAAAGCGGCAATGGGTTGGGCTCGTGGTTGTGGTATTGAAGTAAGTGAAGCTCAAACACTAGAAACCGATAAAGGTGCTTGGTTGTTGCATATTGCTAAAGTAGCAGGGCAAGAAACCAAAACACTAATGAGCGACGCTATTGCAAAGTCGTTAGCTAAATTACCAATCCCTAAACCTATGCGTTGGGGCGCGAATAAAACACAATTTATTCGCCCAGTTCATACAGTAACAATTTTATTTGGTAGCGAATTACTAGAAGGCGAAATACTTGGTAAGCAAGTAACTAACCAGTTACAAGGTCATCGTTTTCATCATCCAGAAAAAATTAGTATTAACCATGCAGACGACATTTTTGATGTATTAAAATCTGCTTACGTTATTGCTGACTACGAGCAGCGTAAAGCGCAAATTCGTGCACAAATAGAAGACGCTGCAAGCGCAGTGAATGCTGTTGTTGCAATGGATGAAGACTTACTAGAAGAAGTAACATCACTGGTAGAGTGGCCAGTTACTTTAACGGCAACATTTGAAGAAGCATTTTTAGATGTGCCAGCCGAAGCGCTAATTTACACCATGAAGGACGATCAAAAATACTTCCCGTTACTAGATCAAAACGGCAAACTTTTAAATAAGTTTTTATTTGTATCTAACATCGAAAGTAAAGATCCAAGTGTGGTAATTTCAGGTAACGAAAAAGTAGTGCGCCCGCGTTTAGCCGATGCGCAGTTCTTCTTTGAGACTGATAAAAAGAAAACATTAGAAAGCCGTTTAGAGTCGCTTGATACCGTTTTATTCCAAAAGCAGTTAGGTACGCTTAAAGATAAATCTGTACGTATTAGCGAACTTGCCGGATACATTGCTGAGCAACTAGGTGCCGATAAAGACCTAGCAAAACGTGCCGGCCTATTAAGTAAAACTGACTTAATGACCGAAATGGTAATGGAATTTACCGACGTACAAGGTGTAATGGGTATGCATTACGCACGCTTTGATGGTGAAGCAGAAGACGTAGCTATTGCGCAAAACGAGCAATACATGCCACGCTTTGCAGGCGATAACTTACCTACAAACCTAATTAGCTGTGCAGTAGCTATTGCTGATAAGTTTGATACGCTGGTGGGTATTTTTGGTATAGGCCAAGCACCAAAAGGCGACAAAGACCCATTTGCACTTCGTCGTGCTGCTATTGGTGCACTGCGCATCATGGTAGAAAAAGAACTTCCGCTGGATATTTTAGACCTAGTAGCAAAAGCACAAACTCTGTTTGGCGATAAACTAACTAACCTAAATGTATCAACTGATGTATTTGACTTTATGCTAGGGCGTTTCCGTGCATGGTATCAAGACGAAGGTATTGAAGTAGACGTAATTCAAGCTGTGCTTGCACGTCGTCCTACTAAACCTGTTGATTTTGATCGTCGTGTTAAAGCCGTAAGTCACTTCCGTACTTTAGAAGCCGCAGAAGCACTTGCAGCAGCGAACAAGCGTGTAGGTAATATATTGGCTAAAAATAACATTACCACCGCAGGTAATGTGAATGAGAGCTTGTTATCGGATGATGCAGAAATAGCACTTGCTTCACAAGTTGCTAAGTTTGCCACCGAACTTGCACCGCTTTACAGCGATGGTAACTACCAAGAAGCACTAAGCCAATTGGCAGGTATTCGTCAAAGTGTTGATAACTTTTTTGACAACGTTATGGTTATGGCCGACGATGAAGCTGTAAAGCAAAATCGCCTCGCGCTATTAAGCCAATTAAGCCGACTATTTTTAGATATTGCAGATATTTCTGTACTACAAAAATAACACTGCTTAGTTAAATAAAAAGCCAGCGTTTTGCTGGCTTTTTAGTTTTCACAGAACCAAGGACACTCATTAATGATACCAATGAAACGAATTTTAACCCTTGCCATTGCCGGTTTACTTACCGCGTGTACTAGCCAAGTGTCGATTAACGATGTATTACCACAGCAAGAACTTGATAAAACAATTTATCTAAGAGGCGACTTTACACTGTGGGATGCCGAACCACAGTATCAGTTTATGCCTGTTGGAGGCGCGCTTTATCAAGCCGAAGTTAAATTTAGTACGCCAGGTAAAGTGTACGAATTTAAAATAGCTGATGCTGATTTTAGTGAAGGTTATAACTGCGGTTACAGCGATGCACAACCTGCTGGGCAAAAACTCACACTTGGCCAACCTGTGCTTGCCGACTGTAATACCATTTATAATTATTTTAGCTACTCGCCCGCAATAAAAGGCACGTACATAGTAAGCATTGATTACAGTGACTATGATGAGCCGCGAGTGACGATTACTAAGAAATAGCTGTAAGCTATAAGTCGTAAACTTTCAGTTTCCGGAGTGAACTTACAGACTTGTGACAAGGACGTTTTATGAAGGCAAAAAGATTGGAACAAAGAAATAAATTTTTACGTAGGTCGAGAGCCCACAAATATAGAGGGTTTATGAAAAAGGACATTTGGTTTAATTACTCTGTTGCTGCTGGAGCGAGTTTCGCTTATTTTCTAATACTACCTAGTTTAGGTAGCGCTAAATTAGATAGGATATTACTTCTTGTAGCTAGCAATCTATTTGGCATTAGTCTGATATTGAACACAATGTTTACTATGGTATTAAGGAAAAGTAATCAATTTTCAACATTGGCACATAGAAATTTAAGTACAAGGATGTATAAAGCAATATTTATAGCACCGTTACTTTTATTCGCTGTAGCAATAGTTGTTTTTCTTGCTTCTATATCAGCTAGCTTAGCTTTAATTAGTTCTAGCTCAGCCTTTATCTTTTTGAGCTTACATAAATATTTAGAAATTAAAAATAAATCAGAGATAGATTCATTTTTTAAGATAAATGATAAAGCGGTACTTAAAGTTCTAATTTTTATTTCAGTAACTCTGGCTGCCATTGGCTTTATATATATATTCTAGCTTAAAGCCCTTTCTTCACCACATATCTATAGGGTGCTTCTTCAACGTCTTTAGCCACCAGCGTGTGATCCATAAACGTACAAAAACTTGGAATGTCACGGGTGGTTGATGGGTCGTCGGCAATGATAAGCAGTGTTTCGCCATCATTAATTTTGCGAATAGCAGCGCGAATCATCATTACAGGTTCTGGGCAGCGAAGGCCCATAGCGTCTAATTGGTGATCGGGATTATCAAAGCTCATAAAAAGTTACCTGTAAAAATAGTCGCGGCTTGGTTAGGTCGGGTAGTTTAGCGCAAATAAACCTGTGGGTTAACTATTTTGCATATAACGAATCAGCTCAATAAAGTAATAAATAATCTGGCATAAGTTTAATACGCCGATCACATTATTTATTTTAACCAGTAAAAGCTGGTGGCATAAAAAAAGGCGAACTGATTTGCATCAGTTCGCCTTTTTAATCACCAAGATGGTTTACATGTTTAAGCTAATAATTAGTCTTGAACACGTTCAAATACAGTAGCAATACCTTGGCCTAAACCAATACACATAGTTGCTAAACCGTATTTTGCATTTTTGTCTTCCATTAAGTGAATAAGCGAGGTGCTAATACGCGAACCCGAACAACCCAGAGGGTGGCCAAGAGCGATAGCGCCGCCGTTTAAATTCACTTTTTCGTCAACTACGTCTGCTAGACCTAAGTCTTTAAGAACAGGTAGTGACTGCGCTGCAAAGGCTTCGTTAAGCTCTGCTACGTCAATGTCATCAATAGTAATACCCGCTTGTGCAAGTGCTTTTTTACTTGCTGGTACTGGGCCGTAACCCATGATTGATGGATCGCAACCGGCAACAGCCATTGCTTTAACACGTGCACGAATTGGTAAACCTAGCTCTTTTGCTTTTTCTTCGCTCATTACTAACATCGCTGATGCGCCATCAGAAAGTGCAGAAGATGTACCCGCAGTAACCGAGCCAGAAGCCGGGTTAAATACTGGGCGTAGCTGAGATAAGCCTTCAACTGTTGTTTCAGGACGAATTACTTCATCATCTTCAACTAAAATAAGTGAACCATCTGCTGCGTGACCTTCCATTGCTAAAATTTCGCGGCGGAAACGTCCTTCAACTGTTGCAGCATGTGCACGTTGATGTGAGCGATATGCAAACTCGTCTTGCTGCTGACGGCTAATGCCGTGAATAGTAGCAAGGTATTCTGCTGTTAAACCCATAGAGCCCGATGCTTGTGCAATTGATGTAGCTAAGCCTGGGTGAAAGTCGTTACCGTGGGTCATAGGTACGTGGCCCATGTGCTCAACACCACCAATCAGGTAAGTATCGCCAGCGCCTGTCATAATAGCGCGTGCTGCGTCATGCAATGCTTGCATTGACGAGCCACATAAACGGTTAACGGTTGTAGCAGGTACTGAATGTGGAATACCAGCAAGTAACGATGCATTACGTGCAACGTTAAAGCCTTGCTCAAGTGTTTGCTGTACACAGCCCCAATAAATATCGTCAATTGATGCAGGATCAACAGCCGGGTTGCGCTCTAATAACCCTTTCATAAGGTGAGCACTTAAATCTTCCGCACGCTTGTTTTTAAATACGCCGCCTTTTGAGCGACCCATTGGTGTGCGGATACAATCTACAATTACTGGATTATTCATGATATTAACCTTCCACCTTATAGAAAACACGACCTTCTTCGGCCCATTTGCGAGTTTGTTCTGATACTTGGTAAATCGCACCTAGGTGAGCATATTTGTCTGCTGATGCAACAAAGTTAGCTAAACCAGTTTGATCTAAGTAACGGAACGCGCCGCCTCTAAATGGAGGGAAACCAACGCCGTATACAAGGGCCATATCTGCTTCTTGAGGAGAAGCAACAATGCCTTCTTGTAAACAAAGTAGTACTTCGTTGATCATTGGGATCATACAACGGTCAATGATTTCTTGTTTATCAAATTCTTTAGGTGCATCAGTAATTGGCGCTAGTAGCTCAACTGCTGTTGCATCGTTTGATTTTTTAAGACGACCACGGCGGTCTGTTTCGTACTTGTAGAAGCCCGCTTTGTTCTTTTGACCAAAACGTTTTTCGTTAGCAAAAACAGTGACCGGATCTTTTTCTGCACGTGCCATACGCTCAGGGAAACCGTCTGCCATTACGCCAGTACAGTGGTAAGCCGTATCAATACCTACAACATCAAGTAGGTAAGCTGGGCCCATTGGCCAGCCAAATACGTTTTCCATTACTTTATCTACTTTTGCAAAGTTAGCGCCTTCAACCACTAATTTGCTAAAGCCTGCAAAGTACGGGAATAAAACACGGTTTACAAAAAAGCCTGGGCAATCGTTAACAACAATTGGTGACTTGCCAAGTTTAAGGGCGTAATCAACTACTGCATTAATTGTTTTATCAGAGGTTTTTGCACCACGGATAATTTCTACTAATGGCATTTTTGGCACTGGGTTGAAAAAGTGCATACCACAGAAATTTTCTGGCTTATCAAGTGCTTCTGCCAGCAAATCAATACAAATAGTCGAAGTGTTTGATGTAAGTACAGTGCCTTCAGGCATGTTCTTTTCAAGGTTGGCTAATACTGATTGCTTAACTTTAGGGTTTTCTACTACGGCTTCAACAATAATGTTGGCGTTTTGTAGGTCTGCATCGTTAAGCGTTGGCTTAATTTTGCTAAGTGTTGCCAGCATTTTTTCCATTGGCATATGGCCGCGTTTAACTTTAGCACCAAGTAGTTTAGACGCTTCACCCATACCTAAATCTAGCGCATCCTGTTGGATGTCTTTCATTATGATTGGTGTGCCTTTATAAGCTGACTGGTATGCAATACCGCCGCCCATAATACCTGCGCCTAATACAGCAGCTTGTTTAATTTCAACATCGCTGTGCTTAGCAAGTTTACGTGCTTTGCCTTTAATGAACTGGTCATTTAAGAAAATGCCAGTTTGTGCAGCTGCTTCATTAGTGCGCGCAAGTTTTGCAAAGTTAGCATTTTCGATTGCCATTGCTTCATCGCGAGTACAGTTTGCCGCTGCTTTAATGGTACGTACTGCCATAACCGGTGCAGGATAGTGGCCTTTGGTTTTACCCATTACCATACCTTCTGCCATAGCAAAGCTCATGCCTTGCTCAACGCGGTTTAATTTAAGTGGCTGTAGTTTTACGTTGCGTTTTGCTTGCCAATCTAGCTTGCCAGCAATTGCTAATTCAAGTGTTGATAGGCTTGACTCTAGTAGTTTGTCAGCACTAACTACCGCGTCAAACGCACCTACTTTAAGGGCGTCAGCTGCACGGTTTTCTTTACCAGAGGTGATCCATAACATAGCGTTATCAGCACCAATAATGCGTGGTAGGCGCACTGTGCCACCAAAACCAGGCATTATGCCAAGTTTAACTTCTGGTAGGCCCATTTTAGCTGTTTCGCTTGCAACACGATAATCGGTAGCAAGTGCCCACTCACAACCGCCGCCAAGTGCCATGCCGTTTATAGCACTAAGGGTTGGGAATGGTAAATCTTCGATAGCGTCAAAAACGTCAGTTGCGTTTTTGATCCACGTTACTAATTCTTCTTCTGGTTTAGTAAATGTAGGTAAAAATTCGAAGATGTCGGCACCAATAATAAAGTGGTCTTTATCACTGGTAAAAATCATGCCTTTGATATCAGAATTAGCGGCTAATTCTTTTAATGCTGCTGCACAATCTGAAAGAGTTTGCTGAGATAGTGTGTTTACAGAACCTGCAACACAAAACTTAAACTCGGCGATGTTTTCCTTAAGGAAGCTAACTTCAAAGGAATCGCTTTTATATAACATTATTATTCTCCCTAGTTGACGAACTAAGACTGGTACGATGAGTTTGCATTTCGACCAGTGTGCTTGCTTTAAAAATAAAATGCAACGAAAAATTTAACTCGGTTACAAACGGTTGGTTAAAATATAGCTGGTTTGGTGCTAAGGTGTACTGGAATGTATTAAACGTAATAGTTAATTATTATGAGAGCGCGTATTAATTGCCGCTCATACTTTACTAAAGGCACCATTATTACTGCACTTGTGCCCCAAGCTGGAATTTTTAACCCTGACAGGTCATTAAACCTAAAGGACATTATGAAAAAACATGTATTAAGCGCTTTGGCAGCTGCATTTATTCTTCCTTTTAGTTCTGCCCAAGCAAGCTCAGATAACGACGCATTTTTAGATGCTGAAAAAAAAGTGCGTTACGGCAGCTACCAAGACTTTAAAGAAGCACTTAACGGGCTCGACCATCCGTTAAAGCCCTATGTAGAAAAAACATACTGGCAGCGCCATCCACATATTAAATATCAAAACGAAATAGAAAATTACCTCACTATTTACGAGCATACTCCGCTGGAGTGGCCGGTGCGAAAAGCATGGCTAACGTATCTTGAAAAAAATAATAAAAAAGCGGTTTATATAAAAAATTACCGAGAAACGTCTAACGCGGCATTAACCTGTACCTACTTAGATTACCAGCTTGATTTAGGTGCGCCAGAAAAGGCTATTTTAAATCAGGTAACTGATTTATGGACTGTGGGAAAATCGCAGCCCAATGAATGCGACTCGTTATTTTCGCTATGGCGTAAAAAAGGCTACATGAATAAAGACGCTGTTTGGCAGCGTATTACACTTGCCGCAGAAGGCGGCACACAAAGCCTGTTACCTTATTTAAAAACACTCTTACCTAAAAATGAGCGCTACTTAGCTGATTTATATTTAAAAGTACGCCGCGATCCAAGTGCAGCGGCTGGCTTGTATCGATATAAAAACAAATCGGCAAAAGAAGCGCAAATTGCCATTTATGGTGTAAAGCGCTTAATTTGGCGCGACAAAGCGCTGGCTTTACGAGCATGGCAAAAAATAGAGCAAATGTTTAACTACAGCGAAGACGCTAAGGCCGATTTATATTATTCATTTGCTTTATCGCTTGCTTCAAGCGGGCATAAGCAGGCCAGCTTTTGGTTAAACAAGGTGCCTAAAGCCCGCCAAGATAGAAAGCTAATACAGTGGCAACTAGGTAATATGCTTAAAACTCAAGACTGGGAAGGTATAGCTGCATTTTTTACAGGTAAAGATGATTTAAGTTTAGGGCAACAATATTGGCTTGCTTACAGTTATGCAAAACGAGGCGAGCAGCAAAAAGCGGACGAAATATGGACCAAGGTTGCTGCTAATCGCGATTACTATGGTTTTTTAGCTGCTGCTCGATTAGGGCTGCCGGTTGATTTGAATAATCAGCCGTTAGTGGTTGATCAAAAACTAGTAGATAAGGTAGTAAATGCGCCAGGCTTTAAACGTGCTAAAGCACTTTATGAGCTAGAGCGATTTACCTCAGCGCGCCGCGAGTGGAATTACTTAACTAACACCTCTACAGAAGAAGAAAAGCTAGCGGCATCAAAAGTCGCGGCTCAAAATGATTGGCACGACAATGTCATATTCACCTTAGCAAAAATTAAAGCATGGGATTATGTTGAGCTGCGTTTTCCGTTTGCGTTTCAAGATTTATTTGAGCGTTACAGTAAACGAAGCAAAATAGACCCAGCATGGAGTATTGCCATTGCAAGGCGAGAGAGCTCGTTTGCACCCGATGCCCGCTCGCACGCTAATGCCCGTGGCTTAATGCAATTACTCCCAAGTACTGCTGAATACGTTAATAAAGCCAGAGTGTCGAGCGCGCGGTTATATCAACCAAAAACAAATGTGCGTTTAGGTACTAGTTATTTACAGTATTTAAAAAAGAAAAACCATGGCAACGAAATACTAGCAACGGCGTCTTATAATGCGGGGTATCACCGTATTAAGCGTTGGTTACCCGATGAAGCAATACCCGCTGAACTATGGGTAGAGTTAATTCCATACCGAGAAACCCGCGACTATGTAAAAAATGTATTTGCATATAGGCAGGTGTATCACACCCGTATGGGCCGAGAAGGAAATGTGCTTGCGCCACTGCTTGAGATGGAAATGGGTGGTTGAATATATGATAGCAATCGATTAGTAACTTAACACGACTGGTATCAGTATTAAGAAGGGGGATATTTACATGTTAAATATCCCCCTTTTTTGAGCGCTTAGTGTTTAAGTGGTAGACTCAAAGCAAGTTAAATTTAATAGATGGATTAACAATGGATAAATTAGCCGTTTTATACGCCGAACATATCGCTACTCTGCAACAGCGCACTCGTACAATTTGCGAGAGAGAAGGGCTCGAAGGGTTAGTAATTCACTCAGGCCAAGCTAAGCGCCAGTTTTTAGACGATATGTATTACCCGTTTAAAGTTAATCCGCATTTTAAAGCTTGGTTGCCTGTAATTGATAACCCACATTGCTGGATTGTGGTAAACGGCAGCGATAAGCCAAAGCTTATTTTTTATCGCCCAATTGATTTTTGGCACAAAGTACCCGACGAGCCTCGTGATTTTTGGGCTGATTACTTTGATATAGAGTTATTACTGCAGCCTGATCAGGTTGAAAAGCTACTCCCATACGACAAAGCTAAGTACGCTTACATGGGAGAATACCTTGAAGTAGCCCAAGCGCTTGGTTTTAGTATTATGAACCCAGAGCCCGTACTTAATTACTTGCACTATAACCGCGCTTATAAGACGCAGTACGAGCTAGAGTGTTTAAGAAATGCCAACCGTATTGCAGTAGATGGCCACAAAGCTGCACGCGATACGTTTTTTAATGGTGGTAGCGAGTTTGATATTCAGCAAGCCTACCTAATGGCTACCCGCCAAAGCGAAAACGAAATGCCGTACGGCAACATAGTGGCGCTTAACGAAAACTGCGCTATTTTGCACTACACCCATTTTGAGCCTAAAGCGCCGTTAACGCATAACTCATTTTTAATAGATGCAGGTGCCAATTTTAATGGTTATGCGGCCGATATAACCCGTACCTACGATTTTAAAAAGCAGGGTGAATTTGCTGATCTGGTTAATGTGATGACGCAAACGCAAATTGAACTTGGTAAAGCATTAAAGCCTGGCATGCTATACGGTGAACTACATGTTGACTGTCATAACCGTATTGCGCAAATACTAAGTGATTTTAATATTGTAAATTTACCCGCTACCGAGATTGTGGAGCGTAAAATTACCTCCACGTTCTTCCCGCATGGTTTAGGGCATCATCTTGGTTTACAAGTACACGATATGGGCGGCTTTATGAGTGATGACAAGGGAGGGCATCAGCCATCGCCAGAAGGGCACCCGTTCCTGCGTTGTACTCGCCTAATCGAGAAAAACCAAGTGTTTACCATAGAGCCAGGGTTATACTTTATTGACTCACTACTAGGTGACTTAGCGCAAACCGACAATAAGCAGTTTATTAACTGGGACAAAGTTGAAGCGTTTAAACCTTATGGCGGTATTCGTATTGAAGACAACATTATTGTTCACGAAGACAGCTTAGAAAACATGACTCGTGATTTAGCACTCGACTAAATCCTTATAAAGACGAGTTAGCCAATACGCGCTAAAATACATAAATACAAAGGGGCCTTTTGGCCCCATTTTTAATTAAGCGTTTACTATGTCTGAATACAAATACCCTGCCGATGACGTGTTTCATCAAGAAGAAATTAAAAAAAGTACCTTTATTGTTCATATAGCTCATACACCTGATTTAAATGCAGCTAAAGCGTTTATTAAAAGCATTGAAGAAAAATACTCAGATGCTCGCCATAATTGTTGGGCACATGTAGCGGGTAACCCCGGTGGTAGCCATGTTTATGGTTTTTCGGATGATGGTGAGCCAAACGGCACCGCAGGCAAACCTATGTTAAATGTGCTGGTGGGATCGGGGCTTGGTGAAATTACTGCCGTAGTTACGCGTTACTTTGGCGGAATAAAACTAGGCACCGGTGGTTTAGTGCGAGCTTATGGTGGCTCACTTAACAATGCGTTATTAAAATTACAAACAGTAACTAAAGTACCTAGCGCAGAGATTGTTGGCCAAAGCGAATACAGTATGCAGGGGGCAATCGAGCAGCATTTAAAAACCAATTACCAAGTGCTTAATATAGAAAAACAATTTACTGCTAATATTGAATGGGTTATTACTATTGATAGCCGCCAAGCAAAACAAGCAATTAAAGATATTTTTGATTTAAGCCATGGCGCAGTTGAGTTAACCATCAAAGAGTAAGACAATAACTTACACACTTATATTTACTAATAATAAAAGCGATAAGCTAAATGCAATTTCGTACCATCATTAAAATCCTTGGCCAACTTGTTGCGCTGTTTAGTATTACCATGGTGCCACCTGCGGTGGTGTCTTTAATCTATAAAGATGGTGGTGGTGTACCGTTTGTTTTGGCATTTATTTTTAGTGTGATCATAGGGTTAACTGCCTATTACCCTAATAGGCATGAAAACGGCGATTTAAAAGCGCGCGAAGGCTTTTTAATTGTGGTTTTGTTTTGGTTAGTACTGGGAGCGTTTGCTTCCTTGCCGCTGATATTTTTACAAGAGCCTAATCTTTCTATGGCCGATGCGGTGTTTGAGGCATTTTCGGGGCTCACCACAACAGGTGCTACTGTATTAACGGGTATCGAATACTTACCTAAGTCGGTATTGTTTTATCGCCAACAACTACAGTGGTTTGGTGGTATGGGTATAATCGTACTTGCTGTAGCCATACTGCCAATGCTTGGTGTTGGTGGCATGCAGTTGTACCGCGCAGAAATTCCAGGCCCCGTAAAAGATTCAAAAATGACGCCGCGTATTGCCGATACCGCCAAACACCTTTGGTATATTTATGTATCGCTTACGGTTACTTGTATGTTGGCTTATTGGGCTGCAGGTATGGAGTGGTTTGATGCAATATGTCATGCGTTTTCTACCGTGGCGATTGGCGGTTTTTCTACTTATGATGCTTCAATAGGGCACTTTGACAGCCCTGTAATTAATTTTATTTGTGTATTCTTTTTAATTATTGCTGCGGTTAACTTTTCGTTGCACTACGCTGCGGTGGCAAGTCGTAATATTCAGGTGTATATACGCGACCCAGAATTTAAAGTGTTTTTGCTTATTCAGTTAGCGCTGGTGGTTATTTGTTTTACTGTGCTTTCATCCAACGAAATATTTGCTGATGGCGACGAAACCCTCGATCAGGCTTTATTTCAGGCTGTATCTATGAGTACCACGGCCGGTTTTGCCACCGATAACTTTTCGGCTTGGCCGCTGTTTTTACCAATATTACTTATATTTTCGAGCTTTATTGGTGGTTGTGCTGGCTCAACGGGTGGCGGTATGAAAGTAGTGCGCGTGTTTTTGCTTTACCTACAAGGCATACGTGAGCTTAACCGTTTGGTACATCCGCGGGCTATTTATTCTATTAAGCTTGGCCGCAAGGCACTCCCAGATAAAGTAGTGGAAGCCGTGTGGGGTTTTTTCTCAGCGTACGCATTAGTGTTTATTATTATTATGCTTGCCTTAATGGGGACCGGCATGGACAACATAACTGCGTTCTCTGCCACGGCTGCGTGTTTAAATAACTTAGGCCCAGGCTTAGGTGATGTTGCTTCGCATTATGGTGCCATTACCGATGGCGCTAAGTGGCTTTTAACCATTGCTATGGTGTTTGGTCGCCTCGAAATATTTACGCTACTCGTGTTATTTACGCCGACCTTTTGGCGTGGCTAAGTGCGCCTAATTAACGCAAGGATGGGATATGCCAGCTAACTTAAATAAATTACATCAACTAACTACAGGAGGGGTGGTTGAACTAGAAATACTCACGCCAACTAGTAGTAAACGCGTTAAAACAGAGTTTATAGGCTTACTTGATAAAAAGTTTATTATATTAAATTACCCAAGTACAAAGCGCTTACCTGGCGCAAACGATTATTTGCGTGATGGCGTAATGGTAGTAGTTAGAGCTGTTATAGAAGGTGGTGATGGGCAGGTTATAGCTTTTAGACAGCAAATTATGTCTATTGCATCACACCCCGCAAGGCTTATATTTATTAACTTTCCTAAACAAGTGCAGTCATTTGAGTTGCGCTCGCAAACTCGTATTCCTACTTTATTACCAGCAAAGCTAAAGCTTGATGACGACAAAGAGGTCGGCGGTATTATTAAAGATATATCTTTAACTGGGGTTATGTTTGAGTTTAACGAAAAGCAAAGCCTAGACAATCTCAAAGATAAAGAGTGCACTGTGAGCCTTAAAAACAGCAGCAACGAAACAAAAAACTTTCAAGGGCAGCTTTGCAGTATTAAAGAACAAGGCGACTCAATGAGCTGTGGCATTAAAATTTTAGCAAGCGAAAACGAAGTAAAAGACTTCATGAAAGAGAACTTTATAGACCCATCAATACTCGGCGCTGAGTTAGATTAGTTTGGGCTTTCGCTTTATGGCAACAAAAAAGCGAATATGCCGTAAATAATTAAAGTAATTTGTTTTAATAAATAAATAGTGTTTTTATTCAGTAAGTTAAAATATTAAAAAACTTTTAAAAATTAAGCTCAGCGAGAGGTTCAGCCAAGGTTTAATTTATTTAGCCTAAAAGTCATCCACCTTTTGTGTAAATTAAATAAGTTGTAGCTATTTAATTATATTTAAATTATTGTTTTTAAAGATAATTTATAAACCCTTCTAAAGCTTGTTGCTATAAAGCAACAAAAAAGCCGACCGTTTAAGCCCCTAACTCCCCATTTTTAATGTAACTAATTAATAAATATAACCTTTTAAAAGTTGGCACCTAAGTTGTAATAGTCTGGGTGTACTGAACAAATACGTGATTTAAAGTAAAACACTTAATCGCACACACATATACTTGAAGGAATTATATTATGAAAAGCATTAATAAAACTTTAGCACTTATCGCTCTTGCTTCATCGTCAGCTGCTTTTGCTGCAACCGACTTTGACACATTAGATGTGGATGGCAGCGGCACAATTAGCCAATCAGAAGCGTCAATCGATGCAAAACTGATGAGCATGTTCTCAGAATTAGATACTGACCAAAACGGTGAGCTATCAAAAGAAGAATTTTCAGAAGCGTAATTTTCGGTTAAAAATCCTGTGTTGCCAATGACAACCTAAGTAGGCAAGGGAGCTTACGAAAAAGGATAACAAGGATGTGTAACCACATAATTTACGAATACCACTTAGTGAACTTAAGTAACTTGTATATTGAAGGATTAAATTATGAAGCATTTAAATAAAGCACTCGCACTAATGGCAATTGCCTCTTCTTCTGCAGCATTTGCGGCATCTGATTTTGACACTTTAGATGTTGATGGTAGTGGCGCAATTAGCCAAGCTGAAGCGTCAGTAGATTCTGATTTAATGGCAGAATTTACTCAACTTGATACAGACGGTAATGGTGAGCTTTCAGAGCAAGAGTTCTCTAAATTTTAAGCTTTCGCTATTAATACATACCGTTAATTTTATACAAATGGATCTTTGAAAAGGACTTCCTCTTAATTAGGAAACTACTATGAAAACATTAAATACAGCACTTGCAGTTATCGTTTTAGCCTCTTCATCAGCAGCTTACGCTGCAGTAGATTTTGCCTCTTTTGATGCCGATGGCGATGGTGCAATTTCAAAACAAGAAGCACAAGTAAATTCACAACTAGTAAAGATTTTTGATGACCTAGATGCTGATGGCAATGGTGAAATTTCTAAGCAAGAGTTTTCAAAAGTACAGTAAAGATTAAGTGTAAAGCAGGGCTGCTTTGCACTGAAAAAACATACTCCACTAAAGCCGCCTTAGTCAGCGGCTTTTTTGTGTTTGTTTATAAAAATATAGCGCTAACTTGAAAGAGCTTTTCTACTACGTTAATGTGCTTTTTATCTATTAAAAACATAATCACGTGGTCACCCGACATAATAACGGTGTCGTCGTGAGCAATGAGCACATCATCGTTACGAACAATTGCACCAATAGTAGTACCTGCGGGGAGCTTTATATCGGCTATTGCACGGCCCACTACTTTTGAGGTGTTTTCATCGCCATGGGCAACGGCTTCAATAGCCTCTGCTGCGCCTTTACGCAATGAGTACACGTTAACAATATCGCCACGGCGTACATGAGTAAGCAAAGCTGAAATAGTTGCTTGCTGAGGAGATATAGCAATATCTATTTCGCCTCCTTGTACCAAATCTACATACGCGCCGCGCTGAATAAGCACCATGGTTTTTTGTGCGCCCATGCGTTTTGCAAGCATAGCCGACATAATATTTGCTTCATCGTCGTTGGTTACGGCAATAAACACGTCAACTTGCTCTATGTGTTCTTCTGAAAGCAGTTCTTGATCTGAGGCGTCACCACAAAATACAACGGTATTATCGAGCATTTCAGAGAGTTGCTCTGCACGCTCTTTACTACGCTCAAGTAACTTAACGCTGTGGTTTTTTTCTAATGAGCGAGCAAGGCCTGCACCGATGTTACCACCCCCTGCAATCATAATTTTTTTGTAAGAGCGCTCTAGCTTTTGAAGCTCGTTCATTACTGCGCGAATATGCTTAGTTGCGGCAATAAAAAACACTTCATCGTCGGCTTCTATTACCGTGGTACCCAGTGGCTTAATTGCTTTACCTTGGCGATAAATAGCTGCCACGCGAGTTTCTACATTTGGAATGTGCTCTTTTAATGCCGATAGCGCATAACCTACCAATAAACCACCGTAATACGCTTTTACAGCCACAAGAGAGAGCATGCCATCGGCAAACTGCAGCACCTGTAATGCGCCTGGGTAATCTATTAATCGACGAATATATTTGGTTACTAACGCTTCTGGGGCAATATAGTGATCGACAGGTAAGTCATCGTTATGAAATAGCTTTTCGCGGTATTTTAAATACTGCTCTGAACGAATACGGGCTATTTTAGTAGGGGTATTAAAAATACTGTATGCAACTTGGCACGCTACCATGTTTACTTCATCAGAGCTGGTCACCGCAATAATCATATCGGCGTCTTCAGCGCCTGCGCGTCTTAACACATCTGGGTGTGCACTGTGGCCAGTAACACCTTGTAAATCGTACTTATCTTGAAGCTCTCGTAGGCGATTACCATCGATATCAACAACGGTGATTTCGTTTTGTTCGCCAACTAAGTTCTCAGCAAGCGTGCCGCCTACTTGTCCGGCACCGAGTATGATTATTTTCATTATTTACCCGAATTACTGTTTAATTAAAAAAATAGCCATTTACTGTTTAATAAATGGCTATTAATAAGTGTACGGCTATTAAGCTTTTTTAACTAGCTTAGCGTAATAAAATCCGTCGCTTTCGCCTGGTAGTAATTGCAAGCCAGGGTTTGCTTGGGTGTCGTTATCGTGCAATGGAATATGCTCAACATCGTCGTTATTAGCTAAAAAGTTAGCCACTTGCTGTTGGTTTTCTTGCGGAAGTACCGAACAGGTTGCGTATATCATGGTGCCGCCTGGTTTAAGTAGCGGCCAAATGCTATTGAGTATATCGCTTTGTAACTTAGCTAAATCTTCAATGTCTGATGCTCGGCGTAACCATTTAATATCAGGGTGGCGGCGTATAACACCAGTTGCTGAACACGGCACATCTAACAAAATACGGTCAAATTGCTGCTCATCCCACCATGTATGTGGTTGTGATGCATCTGCGCATTGTAGGTCTGCACCTAAACCTATGCGGGTTAAGTTTTGCTTAACACGTTCTAGGCGAGTGGCATCGCTATCAAGGGCTAAAACCTCGGCATCGGCAAGTTCAAGTATATGACAGGTTTTTCCGCCAGGTGCGGCACAAGCATCTAAAATGTATTCATCGGCTTTAGGTGCTAAAAAGCGTGCAGCTAGTTGCGCTGCGGCATCTTGCACCGAACACGCACCTACATCAAACTCAGGTAACGAAAATACATCACGCGGCTTGGCAAGTTTAATACCGTCAGCAAACTCTGGGTTTAAAGTGTGTTCAATATCGTTAGCCGTTAACATTTCGCTGTATTCTTGCGTACTGTATTGAGCTTGATTTACACGTAACCACATTGGGGCTTGTTGCTGGTTTTCTTCAAGCAGTGCTTCCCAGTTGTCTGGGTAGGCAGCTTGCACCTGTTTAATAAACCAATTTGGGTGGTTGTATAAACACACTGGTATTTGCTTAGCTTTTTCTTCAAGTTCGCTTTGTTGGCGCTGAAAGCTACGTAAAATAGCGTTTATTAAGCCTTTTAAGCCCAGGGCGCGCATTTGACCTAGTGCATTTACTGTTTCAGAAATTGCGGCATGCGGAGGTACGCGCATGTGCTGTAGCTGGTAAATACCTACGTACAACAAAAACTGAAAAATACGGCGTTTACCTTTAAGCGGTTGTTCCACTAAATGTTGGCAATAGTTTTCAAGGCTTGGTAGGTAGCGTAATACGCCATAACAAATTTGCTGCAACAGGGCTTTATCTTTTGGTGGTAAACCTTGGCTTGCAAAGGGGAGCTCTTGATTAAGCGAAGCGCCTTTATCAACCACGTTATATAAAGTTTCAGCGGCTAGCGCGCGTACATTTGGAACATTACTCATTGTTTTCGCCTAATACGGTGCCAGGTGTTACCCAGTCACTACGACCATTTAAAAAGTCGTTAATTGCCATTGGTTTTTTGCCTTGTGGTTGCAGCTGTGTAATACACAATGCGTGTGTACCACATGCCACTACAATGCCGTTTTTATCGCTTGATAAAACTTCTCCGGCATTGCCTGCTTGCTCAATAACGTTAGCTTGGTAAATTTTTACAGTGTGCTCGCCCATTTGAGTAAAGCAAACGGGCCATGGATTAAAGGCACGAATGTTACGCTCAATTTGCGCTGCATCCATATTCCAATCAATGTTGGCTTCATCTTTAGAGAGCTTTTTAGCGTAATTAGCCAGCTCATCATTTTGAGGCTCAGCTGTTAGCTCGCCATTGGCTAACGTATTAACGGTTTCGATAAGCGCATCAGGGCCTAGCTCTGCCAGTTTAGTGTACAAGCTGGCGCTGGTTTCGTCGGCATTAATAGGGCAGCGGCTAATATGTAGCATATCGCCGGTATCTAGCCCTTCGTCCATTTGCATTATGGTTACGCCAGTTTGCTCATCGCCTGCCCAAATTGCGCGCTGAATAGGTGCAGCACCACGCCAGCGAGGCAAAATAGAGCCATGGACATTTAAGCAGCCTAAACGAGGCGCATCTAAAATAGCTTTTGGTAAAATTAAGCCATAAGCCACTACAATCATAATGTCGGCATTTAAGCTTTTAAGCTCTGTTAGGGCGTCTTCATTTTTTAATGATTGCGGTTGAAAAACCGGTAAGTCGTGTTCAAGCGCAAGCGCTTTAACTTCACTGGCTTTTAATTTTTTACCGCGCCCAGCAGGGCGATCGGGTTGGCTGTAAACACCAACAATTTGATGCTCGCTATTTATGAGTGCTTGTAAATGGCGAGCGGCAAAGTCCGGCGTACCGGCAAATATAATGCGTAGTGGTTTTGTCACTGAGTTTTCCTAAGGTGCTTATTACTGTGCTGCAAATTTAGCTTCTTTTTCAAGCTTTTTGCGAATACGTTGACGCTTTAACGGCGATAAGTAATCAATAAATAGCTTACCTTGTAAGTGATCTAACTCATGTTGAATACAAATAGCTAAAAGCTCATCTGCATCTAATACAAACTCTTCACCGTTTTCGTTAAGTGCAGCAACGGTTACGGTTTCAGCGCGGTCTACTTTTGCGTACGAGTTAGGTACTGATAAACAGCCTTCTTCGCTAATGGTAGAGCCATCTTTTTTGATAATTTGTGGGTTAATTAAAACCAGTGGTTCGTCGCGTTCTTCTGATACGTCGATCACCACAATACGTTGATGAATATCAACTTGTGTAGCAGCTAGCCCAATGCCGTTTTCGTCGTACATTGTCTCTAGCATGTCTTTTACAATTTGGCGAACGTTGTCATCAACTTGTGCAACTTCCTTTGCTACTGTACGTAAACGTTCATCTGGGAATCTTAAAACTTCTAACCTAGCCATAGTTACCTTTTTACACTTGTGCTTAATTTAGGGTATTGTATGCTCTTATTTTAGCCATTCGCGTTCCCCTTTAACAGGTTTTGGTCAATAATAATGAAAAAACAATACAAGGAAGCCCAATGAAATCTCAATTAGCCGCAATTATATTTGCGCTGAGTGCTGCTTTTCCTGCAGCCGCTGATGTTTTACAAATAAAAAAAGATGCTCCAAAACAGTACGTTGTAAAAAAAGGCGACACACTTTGGGATATTTCTGGCATTTATTTAGACGAACCTTGGCTATGGCCTGAGCTTTGGCAAATGAACCCGCAAATAGATAACCCTCACCTAATTTACCCAGGTGATGCCCTCGCTTTGGTGTACGATGCTGATGGTAATCCGCGTTTGGTTATCAATAAAGGCTACCGCAAACTATCTCCGCAAGGGCGAATTACGCCTAAAGGCACTAATGCAATAACTACGTTGCCGCTTGAAATGATCAAACCCTATTTAAGTTTTGAACAAGCTATAAACAGTGACGACATACAAGACAAGCCTTACATTTTAGGTGCTAACGAAAATACTAAAATGCAAACTCTTGGCCATATTTTATATGCTAAAGGCGACTTAAAAGTGCACCAAGCATATGCTATTTATCATCAAGGCAAGCCATATACAGACCCTCAAACGGGTGAAGTATTGGCAAACCGCGCTTCGTATGTGGGTATGGCAAGAGCGTTTAGAAAAGGCGATGAGAGTAACGGCGTGCCATCATCATTACGTGTTGAGTCAGCTAAACGAGAGATTCGCCAAGGGGATTTTTTATTGCCAGCAATGGAAGGGCAAATGTTACCCGCGTACTTTACTATGCACCGCCCAAAACAACCTATGTCGGGTAGTATAATTGCATCCCCTCGTGATGTTAGAGAATTCAGCACAATGGATGTAGTGGTACTAAACTTGGGTGCAAATCAAAATGTAGAAGTTGGTCATATTCTTGATTTAGAACGCCAATCGCCTACTGTTATTGATGGCCCTCGTGGTCCACGTTACCCAGAAGATTCTAGCAAGTATGAAAAACTGTTATCTACTGCAGGCGAGTTGTTTGGCGCTGAGCAAGACGAAAACAGCACTACGTGGACTATGCCAAAAGAAAAAGTAGGCGAGCTAATCGTATTTAAAGTGTATGACAAAGTAAGTTATGCGCTTATTACCGAAAATCAGCACCCAATTCGCGTTGGAGATAGTGTAGTTATTCATTAAGTTGTAGCGAGTCGGTGCTCTAGGAGAGAGCATGGATCAGTCATCTGGCAAGCTAGCCCACTGGCTTGCCTTTTATATGTGTAAAGGGTTGGGTATTAAAACCCTTTTAGCACTATCTCAAACTCAGCACCTCGAATCGTTATTTGATTTATCGAGTGATGAACTACAGCAACTTGGTTTAACGCCTAACCAAGCCTCTAATTTACTTAACACTAATTGGCAACAAGTTAGTTATTACGAGCAACAAATTCAGCAGAATAATATAACTGTTATATGTATATTTGATGCGCTTTACCCCGCCGACTTAAAACAAATAGCCAGTGCGCCCTTACTTTTATTTTGTAAAGGCGATATATCGTTACTATCGAGCCCGCAAATAGCTATTGTTGGTAGCCGAAACGCCACCCCTACGGGGTTAGAAATAGCCTCAGAGCTTGCGTATCAACTAACCATAGCGGGAATAACTGTTACCTCTGGTATGGCACGCGGTATAGATGGCGCAGCCCACAAAGGCGCATTAGCAAATAACGGCAAAACAATCGGTGTACTAGGCACTGGGGTTGATATTTACTACCCTAAACGCCATAAATTACTTACAGACCAAGTATTAGAGCAAGGCCTACTCGTTAGTGAGTTTTTACCTGGCACCGCCGCAAACGCACATAACTTTCCACGACGCAATCGTATTATATCTGGGCTATCGTTGGGCGTTGTTATTGTAGAGGCTGAAATTAAAAGCGGTTCACTTATTACTGTGCGCTACGCTATTGAACAAAACAAAGAGGTGTTTGCAGTACCCGGCTCTATTAAAAATCCACTCTCACAAGCGAGTCACTTTTTAATAAAGCAAGGGGCTAAGCTAGTCGAAAATGTTACCGATATTTTAGATGAAGTGAGCTTTTCTTATCAAAGCGGTCTATATAATAATGAAGAGCCTGTAAATAAACCGTCACAATGTGAGGTGCTAAATAGTATAGGGTATGAAGTAACGAGTGTTGACGAAATTGTACGCCGCGCTCAGTGGCCAATCGATAAAGTACTGGCAAGGTTGCTCGACTTAGAGTTAGACGATGAAATAGAGCGGGTGTTAGACGGTTATATAAAGCTAAGCACAGGAAGGTAATATGTTTGATATTCTCATGTATCTTTTTGAAAACTACATTCATAGCGAAGCCGACATTTATGTTGAGGAAAATGAGCTGACCGATGAATTACTGCGCGCGGGCTTTAACAAGACCGAAATTTTTAAAGCATTAAATTGGTTAGAACAACTTGCCGATTTACAACACAGCGACGAGTCGCCTTATTTAATTACCAAACCCCACCAAGCAATGCGTATTTTTACTGACAGTGAATGTAAAATGCTCAATGTAGAGTGCCGCGGCTTTTTAATGTTTGTAGAGCAAATAGGTGTTGTTAATAGCGTAACGCGCGAAATGGTTATGGACCGGCTCGCTGCGCTTGATAAGCCTTATATTTCGCTCGATGATTTAAAATGGGTCGTACTTATGGTGTTATTTAATGTACCCGGATCAGAAGAGGCCTACGAACAAATGGAAGACCTAATATTTGACGAACCCACCGAGTTACTTCATTAAAAACCAGTACCAAATTGCTTAAACATATATGCACAGCTTGTATCTTTAAGTGGTTTGGGTATATTAGGCGAAAATTCAGCAACCCATTAGGAACTCCATGAGTAAAATCGACCATTCGCTTTTCTCGGCGGATAAACACGCCCTAGAAAAAGAATACGAAGTATGTCCAAAGTGTGGTTCTGAATTAGTGATCCGCAATTCTAAAACAGGCCCATTTTTGGGCTGCGCAAGCTACCCAGCATGTGATTTTATTCGCCCTTTAGCGCATCACGATAGTAACGAAATTAAAATACTTGAAGACTCAGCCTGCCCTGAGTGTGCAAAGCCGCTGGTGGTTAAAAATGGCCGCTATGGTATGTTTATTGGTTGTACAGGCTACCCACAATGCCACTATATAGCCCATGATGACGAGCCAAAAAAAGATGAAGCTGAGCTACCTGCATGCCCTAAGTGTAAAAAAGGGCAGCTAGTAGCAAGAAGTAACAAGTTTGGTAAAACATTTTACTCATGCGACTGTTACCCAAGTTGTAAATATACCCTTAATAATAAGCCTGTAGCGCAGCCTTGCCCTAAATGTGACTGGCCAATTGTTATTGAGAAAAAAATGGCTAATGGCACGGTGCTACAATGCCCACAAAAAAGTTGCCTGCATAAACTAACAAATACTGATTAATATTAATTTCTGGAGCGTATTGTGTCAGACCTTTCTACACTGCCTACGGCAATATCTTGCTTAGAACAAGGCGACGTTATTTTATACCCAACTGAAGCTGTTTATGGGCTAGGTTGCGACCCTGACAATCAACAGGCGGTTGAGAAGCTACTAGCTATAAAGCAGCGCCCTGTAGAAAAAGGCCTTATTTTAATAGCCGACAATTACGGCCAATTATTAAAGTATGTTGATGATGCCAAACTACCTATGGATAAACGTGCCGATATATTTTCTAGTTGGCCCGGTGCAATAACTTGGGTTATGCCCGCGGCGAAAAACACACCTAAATGGTTAACGGGTCAGTTTGATACTATTGCAGTGCGTGTAACAAATCATCCAAGTGTTAAACGCTTATGCCAACAATTAGGTAAACCCCTTGTCTCTACTAGTGCTAATTTAACCGGTCAGCCTACGGTAACAAGTATTGACCAAGCTAAGCAGCAGTTTGAAGATAAAGTAGGTTGTTATATTGATGAGCCTTTAGGTGGCAATACACAACCAAGTACAATTAAAGATGCCATGACTGGCAAAGTGTTTAGAGGTTAATATGCAAAGCGAATTATTAGAACAAGTAAAAGCCTACTTTATGGCTTTGCAAGACACCATATGCAAAGGCTTGGAGCAGGCTGACGGCAGCGCAAAATTTGAAGAAGATAGCTGGCAGCGTGCAGAAGGCGGCGGCGGTCGTACCCGTGTTACCACAAATGGTAATGTAATTGAGCAAGGTGGCGTAAATTACTCCCATGTATTTGGGGCGTCTATGCCAGGCTCGGCGACTGCTCATAGGCCAGAACTTGCTGGGCGCAGCTTTCATGCTTGTGGTGTGTCGTTAGTTATTCATCCTAAAAATCCACATGTACCTACAAGTCACGCCAATGTGCGCTTTTTTATTGCTGAAAAAGAAGGTGAAGAGCCTATTTGGTGGTTTGGCGGCGGATTTGATTTAACGCCTTTTTATCCTGTATTTGAAGATGTACAGCACTGGCACCAAGTAGCTCACGATATTTGCGCACCCTTTGGTAGCGATGTTTACCCAAAATACAAAACGTGGTGCGATGAGTACTTTTACTTAAAACATCGCGACGAAACACGTGGTGTGGGTGGATTATTTTTTGATGATTTAAATGAGCTTGGGTTTGAGCAAAGCTTTGCATTTATGCAGTCGGTTGGTAATGGCTTTTTAGATGCATACTTACCTATAATCGAACGCCGTAAAAATGATGAATTTACACAGCAACAGCGCGACTTTCAGTTATACCGCCGTGGCCGCTACGTAGAATTCAACCTGGTGTGGGATAGAGGCACATTATTTGGCCTGCAAAGTGGTGGCCGAACCGAGTCTATATTAATGTCTATGCCGCCACTGGCGCGTTGGGAATATAACTATAAGCCAACGCCCGATAGCCCCGAGGCTGATTTATATCAATATTATTTACGCCCACAAGAGTGGCTAACAACTAAACCCACCGATTTGATAGCCAGGCAGTGGCAGTTATAAATATTAAATTGAGTTAAAAAGGCGCCTAACAGCGCCTTTTTGCTAAGTAATTACAATTAGTGCTCATTAATCATATGTGTAGCAAGTTGACCAAACGATTGCTTTAAGCCTTCGCGCAGTAGTGGGTTGTCTACTTCAATATCGAGCGCTTTATTCATACAGTACATCCACTGATCGCGTAATTCTTTATTTATAGCAAAAGGCATATGGCGTTTACGCAACATAGGTTGACCATGTTTTTCTGTAAATAGGCTTGGCCCGCCTAACCATCCCGATAAAAATTCAAAAAACACTTGGCGAATTCTATCTAATGGCAGAGGATGCATATCATATAACGGTTTAGCGTATTCATCGCTGGCCATAATGTCGTAGAATCTATTAGCAATAGCACGGGCGCCAGCTTCTCCACCAATTATTTCGTACGGTGTTTTTTCAGGAGTAGGGGCTTGCTGCTCAGGAGCTGGCTTAGATTTTGAAAAAAGTCGTTTAATCATATTACTTATCATCGTTAATAGGCAGTGTTATAGCTGCAAAGAGGTTGCTTTAAAATGGACAAATATGCGGTTTTTGGAAATCCAATAAAACATTCAAAATCCCCCGCGATACATAAACAATTTGCTGTATCTTTGGGTGAGCAAATCGACTACCGCGCAATATTAGCACCTATCGATAGTTTTGAAAAAACAGTATCCGCTTTTTTTGAACAAGGCGGTATAGGTGCAAACGTTACTATGCCATTTAAAGAGCAAGCCTTTGCAATGGCCGATGAGTTAACGCCGCTTGCAAAAATAGTCGGCGCGGTTAATACACTAAAAAAACGAGAAGACGGCTCATTATTGGGAGATAACACTGATGGCGTTGGGTTTGTTAACGACTTGCTCGCTAATAAAGTAGCACTAACAAACAAGCGTATTTTAATTATTGGTGCTGGTGGCGCAGCAAGAGGCGTAATTTTACCTTTACTTGAACACAACCCTTCAGAAATCATTATTGTTAATCGCACTGCCCAAAAAGCACAAGACTTAGCTCTGCTATTTGCTGAATATGGAAAAGTTTCAGGCTATGGTTTTGATGATTTACCAGTAAGCGATTACTCACTTATTGTTAACTCTACGTCAAGCAGTATGAATAATGAACTGCCAGCGCTCGATAAAAAACACTTAACACGCTGTGATGTTGCCTACGATATGTTTTACTCACTAGAAAATACTGTTTTTATGAACTGGGTTGCACAGCATAATACAAATACTAAGCTGTTAGATGGTAGCGGCATGTTAGTAGGCCAAGCCGCACAGGCATTTTTTGTATGGCGAAATAAAATGCCAGCAATACTTCCTGTTGTTAAAGCACTTAAACAAGGCTCACTTAAATGAACCAAGCAATACAGTTTATAGACAGGCTAGAATTTAGAGAGCCCGATCATCAACTGGTTTTTTTCGCGCAAGTATCGGGTATGCTCGTAGAGTGTGTTATTGATCTACGTAACCTAGACTTAAAAGATGAAAGTCACGTAACAGAGTATTTTGATAAGTACCGATTTGATTATGAAGAATGTGCCGAGCAACTCATAGAAGATGAAAGCTATAACTCGGCAGGGCAGATAGAAGTTAATCTAGCCAATCTCGGCTAAATACTCATCTTTTAATTGCACATAGTTATCCGCAGACACTTTTAAAAAGGCAAGCTCTTGCTCTGTTAACGGGCGAGCTTGCTTCACAGGGCTACCTACATATAAATAACCAGACTCCAATCGCTTGTTTGGTGGCACTAAAGACCCCCCACCAATAATCACGTCATCCTCTACAATTACATTATCCATAACAATGGCACCCATACCCACTAGTATACGGTTTTTAAGTACGCAGCCATGCAGCATTACTTTATGACCAACCGTTACGTCATCACCTAAAATAAGCGGGTAACCTTCAGGGTTACTTTTTGTTGCACGCGATAGATGAAGTACGCTGCCATCTTGTATATTAGTGCGCTTGCCAATACGTATATGGTTAACGTCTCCGCGTGCTGCCACTAATGGCCACACACTACTGTCCTCACCTATAGTAATATCACCTACTAATATAGAAGACTCATCAACATATACTGACGAATTAAAAGAAGGAGTAATACCTTTATAAGAACGGATTGCCATATCTACACCTTTTAAATAACTGTTGTTTAGGTTTGAGTGTAACAGCAACACTCAAATAAGGCCTATAAAAGGGTCGTTTTGGTTATAAAACTACCAGTTATATAGGGGTTAGTGCAGATAATGACCGAACGGTGCTTTTTTTTAGTTTTTCTTTAAAAAAGTGCTTGCGTAAAAATCTGTTCTCCCTATAATGCGACCCCACTGAGACGGGGAACGCCAACGCATAGCGAGGCACGAGCTGCTCACAGAGTTAAGTAAAACTTCGGTTTTAATCTTCTGAAAAGAAAGTTTAAAATTAAGTGTTGACTCGAAAAATAAAGGATGTATTATACGCATCCCTAGCGACAACGTCGCGACGTTCTTTAACAATATAAAGCAATCATCTGTGTGGGCACTCGTACAGATTGAGTTCTAACAGCCAAGCTACTTAGGTAGTGAGGCAAACAAATTTAGAGTCTCAATTGAACTGAGTGACCAACAGAATAATTACTTGGGTAGTTATTCAGCACAGTCAATTCAATATCGAAAGATATTAAATAAATTCAGAATTCATTGAGCTGTTCTTCGGAACATAAAAACTTTTTAATTGAAGAGTTTGATCATGGCTCAGATTGAACGCTGGCGGCAGGCCTAACACATGCAAGTCGAGCGGTAACAGAAAGTAGCTTGCTACTTTGCTGACGAGCGGCGGACGGGTGAGTAATGCTTGGGAACATGCCTTGAGGTGGGGGACAACAGTTGGAAACGACTGCTAATACCGCATAATGTCTACGGACCAAAGGGGGCTTCGGCTCTCGCCTTTAGATTGGCCCAAGTGGGATTAGCTAGTTGGTGAGGTAATGGCTCACCAAGGCAACGATCCCTAGCTGGTTTGAGAGGATGATCAGCCACACTGGGACTGAGACACGGCCCAGACTCCTACGGGAGGCAGCAGTGGGGAATATTGCACAATGGGCGCAAGCCTGATGCAGCCATGCCGCGTGTGTGAAGAAGGCCTTCGGGTTGTAAAGCACTTTCAGTCAGGAGGAAAGATTAGTAGTTAATACCTGCTAGTTGTGACGTTACTGACAGAAGAAGCACCGGCTAACTCCGTGCCAGCAGCCGCGGTAATACGGAGGGTGCGAGCGTTAATCGGAATTACTGGGCGTAAAGCGTACGCAGGCGGTTTGTTAAGCGAGATGTGAAAGCCCCGGGCTCAACCTGGGAACTGCATTTCGAACTGGCAAACTAGAGTGTGATAGAGGGTGGTAGAATTTCAGGTGTAGCGGTGAAATGCGTAGAGATCTGAAGGAATACCGATGGCGAAGGCAGCCACCTGGGTCAACACTGACGCTCATGTACGAAAGCGTGGGGAGCAAACAGGATTAGATACCCTGGTAGTCCACGCCGTAAACGATGTCTACTAGAAGCTCGGAGCCTCGGCTCTGTTTTTCAAAGCTAACGCATTAAGTAGACCGCCTGGGGAGTACGGCCGCAAGGTTAAAACTCAAATGAATTGACGGGGGCCCGCACAAGCGGTGGAGCATGTGGTTTAATTCGATGCAACGCGAAGAACCTTACCTACACTTGACATACAGAGAACTTACCAGAGATGGTTTGGTGCCTTCGGGAACTCTGATACAGGTGCTGCATGGCTGTCGTCAGCTCGTGTTGTGAGATGTTGGGTTAAGTCCCGCAACGAGCGCAACCCCTATCCTTAGTTGCTAGCAGGTAATGCTGAGAACTCTAAGGAGACTGCCGGTGATAAACCGGAGGAAGGTGGGGACGACGTCAAGTCATCATGGCCCTTACGTGTAGGGCTACACACGTGCTACAATGGCGCATACAGAGTGCTGCGAACTCGCGAGAGTAAGCGAATCACTTAAAGTGCGTCGTAGTCCGGATTGGAGTCTGCAACTCGACTCCATGAAGTCGGAATCGCTAGTAATCGCGTATCAGAATGACGCGGTGAATACGTTCCCGGGCCTTGTACACACCGCCCGTCACACCATGGGAGTGGGTTGCTCCAGAAGTAGATAGTCTAACCCTCGGGAGGACGTTTACCACGGAGTGATTCATGACTGGGGTGAAGTCGTAACAAGGTAGCCCTAGGGGAACCTGGGGCTGGATCACCTCCTTATACGATTTAGAACTTATTTGTTCGTAGTGTCCACACAGATGATTGTTAATTGTAAAGAGAACAACACTTATTGTTTGGGTCTGTAGCTCAGTTGGTTAGAGCGCACCCCTGATAAGGGTGAGGTCGGTGGTTCAAATCCACCCAGACCCACCACTTCTTTTGAAGTGTCATAACAGACAATAAGACCAGCATATGTGGGGCTATAGCTCAGCTGGGAGAGCGCCTGCCTTGCACGCAGGAGGTCAGCAGTTCGATCCTGCTTAGCTCCACCACTTTACTTCTTAAAAATAAATATTCTTTATCGGGTAGCAACATCACCTGAGAATAGAGTGTGTTTAATTTTGAGAAGTTTTTGATTCTCTGCTCTTTAAAAATTTGGAAAAGCTGATAATAAAATTCTGATAAATATTTATATTTATCAAGAGTTTTCAAAAGTAAAAAAGAATGATAGCAGTATCATTCAGTGCCATTTAATCACTCTTATGAGTTGATTGATTGGTATCTACTTTAGTATTCAATATTAACTTCTGGCGAAGTTAAACTGTCACATAACAAAGACCCGTTTGGGTTGTATGGTTAAGTGACTAAGCGTACACGGTGGATGCCTTGGCAGTTGGAGGCGATGAAGGACGTATTAACTTGCGATAAGCCTAGTCAAGCTAGTAAAAAGCGCTTGAGACTAGGATTTCCGAATGGGGAAACCCACCTGCTTGCAGGTATCGTTAACTGAATACATAGGTTAACGAGGCGAACGCGGAGAACTGAAACATCTAAGTACCCGTAGGAAAAGAAATCAACCGAGATTCCGATAGTAGCGGCGAGCGAAATCGGAACAGCCCTTAAGCTTATTATGTGTTAATGGAAGGCTCTGGAAAGTGCCGCGATACAGGGTGATAGTCCCGTACATGAAAAGACATTTTAAGTGAAATCGAGTAGGTCGGAGCACGTGAAACTTTGACTGAATATAGGTGGACCATCATCTAAGGCTAAATACTCCCAACTGACCGATAGTGAACCAGTACCGTGAGGGAAAGGCGAAAAGAACCCCTGTGAGGGGAGTGAAATAGAACCTGAAACCGTGTACGTACAAGCAGTAGGAGCCTACTTGTTAGGTGACTGCGTACCTTTTGTATAATGGGTCAGCGACTTATATTTTGTAGCGAGGTTAACCGTTTAGGGTAGCCGTAGGGAAACCGAGTCTTAACTGGGCGAATAGTTGCAAGGTATAGACCCGAAACCCGGTGATCTAGCCATGGGCAGGTTGAAGGTTGAGTAACATCAACTGGAGGACCGAACCCACTAACGTTGAAAAGTTAGGGGATGACCTGTGGCTAGGAGTGAAAGGCTAATCAAACCGGGAGATAGCTGGTTCTCCCCGAAATCTATTTAGGTAGAGCCTCGGACGAATACTTACGGGGGTAGAGCACTGTTAAGGCTAGGGGGTCATCCCGACTTACCAACCCTTTGCAAACTCCGAATACCGTAAAGTAATATCCGGGAGACACACGGCGGGTGCTAACGTCCGTCGTGAAGAGGGAAACAACCCAGACCGCCAGCTAAGGTCCCAAAGTCATAGTTAAGTGGGAAACGATGTGGAAAGGCCCAGACAGCCAGGAGGTTGGCTTAGAAGCAGCCATCCTTTAAAGAAAGCGTAATAGCTCACTGGTCGAGTCGGTCTGCGCGGAAGATGTAACGGGGCTAAACTATGCACCGAAGCTGCGGATTCATCTTAGGATGAGTGGTAGGGGAGCGTTCTGTAAGCGGTTGAAGGTGTACCGGGAGGTATGCTGGACGTATCAGAAGTGCGAATGCTGACATGAGTAACGATAATGCGGGTGAAAAACCCGCACGCCGGAAGACCAAGGGTTCCTATCCCATGTTAATCAGGGTAGGGTAAGTCGACCCCTAAGGCGAGGCCGAAAGGCGTAGTCGATGGGAAACGGATTAATATTTCCGTACTTGGTATAATTGCGATGGGGGGACGGAGAAGGCTAAGCAAGCATGGCGATGGTTGTCCATGTGAAAGTGAGTAGGCTAGCGACTTAGGTAAATCCGGGTTGCTGTTAGGCTGAGACACGAGACGAGCACCCAAGGGTGTGAAGTTGCTGATGCCATACTTCCAGGAAAAGCCTCTAAGCTTCAGATTATACCGAATCGTACCCCAAACCGACACAGGTGGTCAGGTAGAGAATACTAAGGCGCTTGAGAGAACTCGGGTGAAGGAACTAGGCAAAATCGTACCGTAACTTCGGGAGAAGGTACGCTCCTATCTGTGATGAGACTTGCTCTCTAAGCGGACGGGAGCCGCAGTGACCAGGTGGCTGGGACTGTTTATTAAAAACACAGCACTGTGCAAAATCGCAAGATGACGTATACGGTGTGACACCTGCCCGGTGCCGGAAGGTTAATTGATGGGGTTATCCTTAGGGAGAAGCTCTTGATCGAAGCCCCGGTAAACGGCGGCCGTAACTATAACGGTCCTAAGGTAGCGAAATTCCTTGTCGGGTAAGTTCCGACCTGCACGAATGGTGTAACCATGGCCACGCTGTCTCCACCCGAGACTCAGTGAAATTGAAATCGCAGTGAAGATGCTGTGTACCCGCGGCTAGACGGAAAGACCCCGTGAACCTTTACTACAGCTTGGCACTGAACATTGAACCTACATGTGTAGGATAGGTGGGAGACTTTGAAGCAGCGACGCTAGTTGTTGTGGAGTCGTCCTTGAAATACCACCCTTGTAGTTTTGATGTTCTAACGTTGGCCCCTGAATCGGGGTTACGGACAGTGCCTGGTGGGTAGTTTGACTGGGGCGGTCTCCTCCCAAAGAGTAACGGAGGAGCACGAAGGTTGGCTAAGTACGGTCGGACATCGTACGGTTAGTGTAATGGTAGAAGCCAGCTTAACTGCGAGACAGACACGTCGAGCAGGTACGAAAGTAGGTCATAGTGATCCGGTGGTTCTGAATGGAAGGGCCATCGCTCAACGGATAAAAGGTACTCCGGGGATAACAGGCTGATACCGCCCAAGAGTTCATATCGACGGCGGTGTTTGGCACCTCGATGTCGGCTCATCACATCCTGGGGCTGAAGTCGGTCCCAAGGGTATGGCTGTTCGCCATTTAAAGTGGTACGCGAGCTGGGTTTAGAACGTCGTGAGACAGTTCGGTCCCTATCTGCCGTGGGCGTTTGAGAATTGAGAGGGGTTGCTCCTAGTACGAGAGGACCGGAGTGAACGAACCGCTGGTGTTCGGGTTGTCATGCCAATGGCATTGCCCGGTAGCTACGTTCGGAACTGATAAGCGCTGAAAGCATCTAAGCGCGAAGCAGGCCTCGAGATGATTTCTCACTAGACTTTTAAAGTCTCTGAAGGGCCGTTGAAGACTACAACGTTGATAGGCAAGATGTGGAAGTGGTGTGAGCCATTAAGCTAACTTGTACTAATTACCCGTGAGGCTTAACCATACAACGCCAAACGCGTTTTGTGACAGAAACAAGCGACAGAAGTTAATAGCTAAAGTAGATATTACTTAGAAAGACTTAAAAAATATTATCAGATATTTTCCAGATTTAGTTGGTACGTAAAAACGGACTGACGACCAAATTTGCTTGGTAACCATAGCGTTTTGGACCCACCTGACCCCATGCCGAACTCAGTAGTGAAACGAAACAGCGCCGATGATAGTGTAGCATTTGCTATGTGAAAGTAGGACATTGCCAGGCTCCAAATACGAGAAAGCCGCTTCAGAAATGAAGCGGCTTTTTTGCGTCTGTAGAAAAGTAGATTAGAGCAACTCTAATCTGCTTAGATATACCCAATAGCTTGAGTTAAGTGCTATGAACCCTTTTTATCCTAAAGCCGCAGTCGTTACGGCAATACTAAACTTTGCATGATGCAGTGCTGCAAATATTAATCGTCGAATTTAACAATTAACAAGGAAAGCGCTACTTAATTCATTTATATCATTTTGTTGCAATTTGATTCTTGGTTTAATAAGTGACCTGTGTAAAACTGTTGCGGTTATTTTTTAAATCAGGTGACATGAATGTCGAATATAAAAGCTTGGAAACTTATGAGCCTGTTTTGTTTGTTTGCAGTGCTTATGGGTTGTCAATCTAAAGAAGAACAACTACAACAAACAATTCAGGAGTCTCTTAAAAAGGCAGATGTTGAGCTAACACAGCTTGGAACTGCACTCGATAATGGGACTTTACGTAATGCTGTATTACTTAAAGAATATGGCAGCCTTCTTAAGCAGCAGCAACCAGAGCTTAGTAAAGTTGTTGATGTAATTACCCTTGATGCGACAAAGCAAGGCGCACTTTATAGCGGTTTAACACAGCGCTTAAAAGACCTCAAAGGGACTTATTTAATTCCACCCTACGAAGACACACTACACAGTATTGATTTACTGCGCGAAGCGGCAAAGCCCACTTTGTTTACAGATGCGTTAACCGATCCTATTAATATGCTTGCTGATATGTCTAAGGGTAGCCTTGCGCGCATTGGAGCTATTAGTCAGCAAGCAGAGGGTGCTGGTGAGGGCAACCAACTTGTAGGTAATCCTAATTACGGTAACTGGCAAACCAATAGTAACGGTATTAGCTTTTGGCAGTGGTATGGCATGTATCGTATTTTAGGTGATGTGTTTGATCGCGTTGAATATGGGCGCTGGAGCAGTCGCCGTAAATATAGTTACTACAATGATTATGGTCGCTACCGCTACTCAAGCCCTAAACAAATAAAAACGCAAAGTGCCCTAGAAACACGCACTCGCCAATCATACCAACGTCAAGGTAAACAGTTTACAAGCCCATATGCGAGCAAAAAAACGGGTGCCTCAGGTTTGAGCCGCAGCAGTTATACACCACCTAAAAGCCGCAGTAGTTACTCGCGCTCGAGCAGTTATAGCAATAGCTCCGGATCGGTACGTAATAGTGGCAGCAGAACCTCTCGTGGCGTGAGCCGTGGTAAGTAAAGAATAAGTTGGAGTTAGAAATATGTACGAATTTAATGGAATAACTATGTGGTCGCTACAAGCATTAGCGATTGATTTTGCAATTATTGTGTTGCTATTTGTAAGCCTTAAATACATTAAAGGCTGGGTTTCAAATTTACATGCGAATGATGAAATAACAGAGCGTGATAACTTTGCGTTTGGTATTAGCTTTGCTGCAGGCTTAGTGGCACTAGCGATTGTATTAACCGGTGTAAGCAGCGGAGCATTTGCAGCAACTCTTGAGCAAGAAGCATTGCAAATGTTTGCCTATGGCGTGCTAGCTATTGCACTTATTAAGCTTGGTCACTTTTTTCAAGATAAAGTAGCCCTACGTAAAGTAAGCCTGCACGACGAAATCGTAAAAGGTAATGTTACTGCCTCTGTTATTGATTTTGGCCACGTAGTCAGTGTTGCTATTGTTATTCGTTCTGCGCTTTTATGGGTAGCAACAGAAGGCTGGCATGGTATACCAATAGTTATTGCAGCCTTTATTATTGGCAGCGTTGCACTTTTGCTGGTAAGCCAATACCGCGTTCAGTTATTTAAGCGTACTAATAAAAGCGGTGATTGTTTACAACAAGCAATTATTGATGGAAATCTAGCAGTAGGTATTCGCTACGCTGGCTTTTTAGTTGGTAGTGCATTAGCGATTACAGCCGCGTCGGGTATTGCTCCGTATGCAGCGGATAACATTAACGCAAGTTTACTTTATTGGGCTGTTAGCGCCATTGTATGCTTAGTGGCGTTTATTATTTTGCACTTGGTGACAATAAAAATAATTTTATCGGGGTGTGATATTTCAGATGAAGTTAATCGTCAAAAAAATGTAGGTGTAGGCGCTATTTCTGCGGCGGTTTCGTTTGCTGTTGGTCTTACTATGGCAACTTTATTAGGCGCATAATCAGTGTCATCAACTCAAGCCAGCCCAAGTAAAACACGTTTACTTGGGCACGATATTTTACTTATCACTGTTATGGCCGTACTCGCTGGGTGCGGCCTTATTTATGAATACTTACTTTCGCATTACGCAGGGCGTGTACTTGGCTCTGTAGAAAGCGCTATTTACGCCATGATTGGCACTATGATAGTTGCCATGGGTTTAGGGGCTTTTTTAGCGCGTTGGTTTAAAGATGCATTCACCGCTTTTGCATGGCTTGAAAGTATAATTGCATTAGTGGGTATGGGCTGCATTTTAGCGATTGCTGGTGTAATTGCTGTAAGTTATTCGCTCCCGCATGTGTTCTCTAGTATTTTTAATTTACCTCCAGATGTGATCCTCAATGGCTATGTATTTCAAAAGCTACAAGAGTGGTCACGGTTTCTACCTTATGTGTTTGGCCTAATACTGGGTTTATTTATTGGTATGGAAATACCGTTAATAGCGCGTATTCGCCAACATGTGTACGGGCGCTTTTTAGAAAATAACGCAGGAACTATTTACGGTGCTGATTATATTGGAGCAGGTATTGGAGCTGCAATTTGGGTAAGCATTATGCTTTCAATGCCCATAATGCAAGCTGCTGCATGGACTGCACTTTTTAATATAATTGCAGGGCTGGCATTTTTATGGCGTTACCACACACATGTTCGCTTTGCTAAAGTGCTATTAGTTTGCCATTTACTGCTACTAGCGCTGTTTGCGTTTATATTATTATTTGGCAGTAGCTGGATGAACAGCCTTAGCAATGTGTTATACAAAGATAAGGTAATATATTCACAAGCCACTAAATACCAACATGTTGTATTAACCGAGCGCTTAAGCAAAAACCAACCAGAGCCAATAACCGACCTATATTTAAATGGGCGTTTACAGTTCTCAAGTATTGATGAGCAAATATATCATTCAATGCTGGTTTACCCGGCCATGTTGGCGTCTAACCGCCACGATAAGGTATTAATTATTGGTGGTGGCGACGGACTTGCCCTTAGAGATGTTTTAAAGTGGCCGGTTAGCGATGTAACACTGATTGACTTAGATGCGCAGCTGCTTAATTTATTTGGCCATGAAGACGGTAATTATGACGTACCAACACATATTAACGAGCGTTTATTAAAGTTAAATAACAACGCAATGCAAGACCCTCGTGCGCATATTATTGTGGGCGATGCGTTTTTAGAAGTCGAAAAACTGCTTGACCAAAGCAAGCAATTTGACACTATTTTAATTGATTTACCCGACCCTAATCATCCAGATCTTAACAAAATGTACAGCGATTATTTTTATAATCATGTACGTCAATTGTTAGCACCTGATGGGGCAATGGCAGTGCAATCTACCTCGCCTTATCATGCTAAAAAAGCATTTTTGAGTATCGCTAAAACGGTTAAAGCAGCAGGGTTTGATTATGTTGAGCAGTACCAACAAAACATCCCCTCGTTTGGCCAATGGGGCTGGACCATAGCCACAAAAATGGGCCAACCTGCAAGTGGGCGAATAAACGATGTGACGACTATGCCGGTACAGTCTAGGTGGATAAGCAGAAAATATTTACTAGCCAGCTTTGTATTTCCAAGCCAATATTTTGAGCAAGTGAAAAGTATTGAGATCAACAGGTTGGGGTCTGGTCAATTGTACGATTACTATCGAAATGCATGGCAAATAGAAAGTGAATTGTATAAAAATTAATAAAACATGGTTGACATAATATGTCGACCATGCGAATCTTAACTCAGACATAATATGTCAAACAACAAAAAGGCAGAGACATGGAATTAAACGAACTTTCAATTAAATTAGCTTCTTTTGAAACTGAAGGCGCTAACTTTGAGTCTTTCTTGATTGCCAATCCAGGTGAGCAAGATGTTTTACAAGTCATTGTTGATGGAAATGATGAGCTTCCAATTTTTGTTACGCAAACTCAAGAGCAGTTGTTATGTATTAGCTACTTGTTTGGCGAAGACGAAGTAAAAAGTGAATTACGCAACGAATTAAACGAAACACTATTACGTTTAAACGTGCCAATTCCACTGAGTGCATTTGCTAAAATCGATAACAAATACGCGATTTTTGGTGCACTGTCGGTAAACTCATCATTAGATGACGTTACCCACGAACTAGTGACATTAGCTGACAACGCGATAGATGCACTAGAAGCCGTGACCTTGTATTTAAACGATTAGTAATTACTTAGCGGAGTTAAGATTATGAGTATTTTAAAAAAATTATTTACAGCAGTACGTGGCGGCGCTCGTGAAGCAGGCGAAGCAATTGTAGATGCAAACGGTATTCGCATTTTTGAACAAGAAATTGCTGATGCACAAAATGCACTACACCGTGCTAAAAAAAGCCTTACAGAAGTAATGGCTAAAGAAATGCAAACTAAGCGTAAAATTAGCGCAGTAGATGCATCAATTGCTGAGCACGAAGCGTATGCAGGCCAAGCACTAGAAAAAGGTAATGAAGCCTTAGCATTAGAAATTGCCGAAAAAATTGGTGACTTTGAAGCTGAAAAAGTAGAAAACGAGCAAGTATTAGCAGGTTTTAGTAATCACATTGTAGCGCTTAAACAACAAGTTAAAGACGCTGAAAAGTCGATTAAAGAAAACCAACGTCAGCTTACTATGGTTAAAACCACAGAAAGCGTACAGCAGGCAACTATGGCTGTTAACAGCACGCTTAATACTAATAGCTCGTCAATGACATCGGCTCGTCAGTCGCTTGAGCGTATTAAGCAACGCCAACAAGATCGTAGTGATCAACTAGGTGCTGCAAAGCAACTTGAGTCAGACGTAAATGGCGACGACTTAAAAGCAAAAATGGCTGAAGCCGGTATTGGCGATACAAGCCCAAAAAGCGCTGATATTTTAGCGCGCATTAAAGCCAAGCAAAACGGCTAATAATTAGTACATTAATTACAAAAGGTAATTAAGCTTAGCTTAGTTACCTTTTTTGCTTAGGGATGCCTCATTATGTTTAATTTTTTCAAATCTAAAAAAGAACCAGAACGTCAGCTTAATCATGCGAGCGAGCTTAAAAAAGGCGATATGTTTACCGTTATAGATTCGTTTGCTTACCCGTCGTGGTTAAAAGGGCAAAGCTTGCGTGTTATTGATATTCAAACATATCAGTACCAGCACAGTAGCGACACTGAGTTTGTACTAGAGACGAACAGCGGACAGGTTGTATTTTTACAAATTGAGCAAGATGATGGTGAGCAGTTTGCTAACTTTTCAATAAAAATTCAGCGTGATGAAGTAGAGCAAATATTTGGATTAGATGACTTTGCGCGTATTTTTGATGAAGAATCACTAACTAATATTCAAGTACAAAACACACCCGAGCGTTTTACACAGTTTTTAGCTAAAAGCTATCAACAAACTGAATCGCCATACGTGTGTTACTTTCATAATAAAGACTTTCGTGGTCAGTCATTACCGCGCTATGAGCAAGAAGGTGGTGAGCCATGTGAAATGATTTGCTTAGCATCGCCTGACGAAGGGCATGGTTTAAATATCGAAATATGGGATGGTGGCGAAACAGAGGTTTCACTAACGCTTACGCGTCCAATAACCGATATCGTCGATTTATTTCCAGGAGATGCGAAGTGAGTGATGCTAAAGATAAGTGGTTACGGCAAGAACAAGCTGTGCGGGCCACGCAAATGGCATTTGATTTAAGTAGCGAAGTGCAAAAGTCGATAAAAAAACAAGCCATCGATCAAGAGCTCACACCTTCAGACATGATCCGTAAAATTTTAGGTCTTGATGTAAAGTCTAAAAAAACGCGTCAGCGTTTGTCGTTTAATTTAAATGACGAAGAAATAGCGCAACTAGCCACGCGGTTTGATGTACCAAGCGATGATAAACGAGCGGTAAAGCAACAAGTGGCAGAGTTATTAATTGCTCATACTAAGAAAGCTAAATAGGTTGGCGTTTTATTATATGAGTAAAAGTATTAACTAGTTAAAAGCAGTGCTTTTGCGTTCTTTGTATTAAGCCCTTACACTAAGAGCAACAATAATAAAGAAGTACTGTTTTGAATATAATACTGATCACCCACCTAATTATTTTTGCCTTATTTGGCACGGCTGCTAGCTACTTTGTGCGCTTTATTTATGCGTACTGGGTAAAACAAGAAATGCCAATGAAATACATTGTTAAAGCAGGTATTTGCGTGGTGCTAGTCGTGATTATTTCAGCGTTAATTCCGTTATTAAATTAACGCTCTGTTGTACTGATTAACCGTATCGCTATTTTATATCAAACGATTGGCATTGCTGGTTAATACACAGCGATTGCACTTCAAGTACTGGCGAACAATCGGTTAGGCCTTGTGCTTTGTTTTTTGCCTTTTGCTCGTCGGTGATTTGCTGGGCTACTTGTTCGGCTCGTTCTTGCGAGGTGTTAAGTGTAGAGTAAACAACATATTTACTTGGCCCACCACATGCGCGTGCCCCTACCTCTAAAACCTTACATTGAAAGCTTGCAGTACAGCTGTTATCGCTAACAATACTATTTAACTCACTGTTTAAGCCTGATAAATCCGTTTGCTGATTATTGTTTGAAGCTGGCGTGCTAGCACATCCACTAAGTAATAAAATACTGGTGGCTAAACTGGCAATAGATAGCTTAATTGCTGATGGCAAACAACTCATAATGTTATCCTTAAAATACACTTACCGCTGAGCCTTCAAGTTTAACACATTTATTTTCAACACACTGCGTGCTTGGTGTGGTTAAATGCTGACAAATACTCATCATTTCATTCTGTGCGTTGTAGTTGCTTTCAAGGGCTGTGATTTTTTTACTTAATGTCAAAACGTCAGCATCATTAGCGGTTTTAGTTGAGTAAACAACAAAGCTACTAGGGCCGCCGCACGCACGGCTACCCACAGGAGTAACTTTGCACTGTTCGTTAGTATCACACTGATTATTAGCAACAAGTGAATTTAATTCGGCTTTAACTGATTTTATATCCTCTACAGATACGCTTTTTGAGTCAGTTTTTGTAAGCGATTGCACAGTATCTTTGGTGTGTGCTTTTTTATTCTCAGGCAGCGCTGTTGCTTGTGGTACTTCTTTTAATTGATTTTCCGTGGTTTGCTTTTCATTGTTTGATGCTGTTTCTAGGCATGCAGTTAAACAAAGAGGAAGAAGTAGAGCTAATAGTGGAGTACGCATAACAAACCTTGATAGTGATGAATTATTCATCACTATCATACACGGTGCATTTTTAACGGCAATAAAAACTATAATATCAAGTAATTAAAGCCGTTATTTGGTTTGCTTTTATAAACCGCCTTGGGTGAGTTTTGTTGGGTTTAATAGCTTTTCGAGCTCTTCGCGCGGTAAATCGGTTGCTTGCTCTGCTACATCAATAATAGGGCGAGCTTCTTTGTAAGCTTGCTTAGCTATTTTTGCGGCTTTTTCGTAACCGATTACCGGATTAAGCGCTGTTACTAAAATTGGGTTTTTAGCTAATACTTTATCTATATTGCTTTGGTTTACTTTAAAGCTGGCAATGGCTTTATCTGCAAGTGCTTGGGCGCTATTAGCAAGTAGCTCAATACTTTGTAAAATATTATGCGCAATAACAGGCAACATAACGTTAAGCTCAAAATTACCGGCTTGGCCAGCAACAGTAATTGTTGCATCGTTTCCGATTACTTGAGCGCTAACCATGGCTGCCGCTTCTGGGATCACCGGGTTTACTTTACCAGGCATAATAGATGAGCCAGGCTGTAGTGCTTCAAGCTCTATTTCGCCAAGTCCTGCAAGTGGGCCTGAGTTCATCCAGCGTAGGTCGTTGGCTATTTTCATTTGTGCTACAGCAAGTACTTTTAACTGCCCCGATAGCGCGACTATGGCATCTTGTGAGCCAATATTGTAAAAAAAGTTACTGCTTGGTTTAAAGCCAATACCTACATTAGCGCTTAAGTTTTTAGCAAACTGACTCGCAAACTCTGGGTCAGCGTTAATGCCTGTGCCTACAGCTGTACCGCCTTGCGCAAGCTCGCACACGCGCTCAAGAGTATGGCGAATGCCAGAGGCTGCATGGTTTACTTGCGATTGCCATGCGCTGAGGGTTTGCTCAAACGTAACAGGCATTGCATCCATTAAGTGTGTGCGGCCAGTTTTTACTATTGCGCCAACTTCTGATTTTTTTTGCTCTAAACTTTGCGAAAGTTTTTCAAGTGATGGTAGTAGCTCATACACCACATTTATAGCGCTACTCAGGGCAATTGCCGTAGGTACAACATCATTGGAGCTTTGCCCCATATTTACATCGTCATTGGGGTGTATTGGTTCATCGCCAATACGGCTAGCAAGGGTTGCTATTACTTCATTGGCGTTCATGTTTGAACTGGTGCCTGAGCCTGTTTGAAAAATATCGACTGGAAAGTGTTCGTAATGCTGCCCATCAATAATTTGTTGGCAAGCTTGTTCAATTGCATCAGCTTTACTTTTACTTAAGTGGTTTAGTTCGTAATTACTTTGTGCGGCAGCTTGTTTTATATAAGCAAGGGCGGTTATAAACTGTTTTGGCATGGCCAGGCCACTAATGGCAAAGTTATTCACTGCACGTTGTGTTTGTGCTTGGTAAAGCGCATCGGTTGGGACTTTAAGTTCGCCCATGCTGTCTGATTCGGTTCTAAATTTGCTCATAATTGACTCCTTAAAAAGGGTTGAATTCGTGACTGAGTACGCGAGCTTCGCGCTCTAGTGTTAAAAATTTACCGGTATCGTTATGTGCATAATAAAAGCGTTTTAATGCCAATAGAGGCTTATAAAGCTGCTCTAAACATTGTTTTCTAATGGCATTATGAATAAGAGGGTCGCACATTTTATTGATAATTTCATGGTGAGTGCGTAATAAATATAGTTCTTGAAGTAGAGGATTACGTTGTTTTTCAAAGCTTTTTGCAACGTTTAAGGCGGTTTCTATGTACTGTGCAACAACCATAGGCGCATGAAGCCCTGGGCGTAAGCAGTTACAAGCAAGTTCATGATGATAAGGCTGTAATGCCTGATATGGAGACATAAAAAAACCGACTCAAGTTAACGATAATAGTTATCATTACATTTAATCGGTTTCAGTGTAAATAGTTATTATAAAAATTATTTACGGCTTTAAATTTAATATCAATTGTAGCCAAGAATGAATATTTGATCCGTTTCATGTTTTTTTAGCGCCTGTTGATTTTGGTTACAGTGAGAAAGTAAGTCGATTACAGTGGCTCTACTATCACAGGTGCTACTTGGCTTTTCGATGTTTTTTTCGGTTACCGAGACAACAGCGTCTACGGCGGTATACGGGGGAGTATGCATAATTTTATCCTCTTAATTAAATTATTAGCTAACCCTAAAGGTCAATATTATTAAAGCATAATACATACCATTGTATTAAGTTGACGCTAATGCACTGAATTACTGCGTGTTTATTTAAATTGAGTGAAACTTTAATTGTCTTGCATCATTTTTTTGCGTTAATGTTGTGCAATAAATTTCAATTATGGTGCACGGTGATGATCAAACCTTTCTCTCAAGCATGTGAAAACAATAAGGGACCTATTTTAGAGGTACTTAAAGCTGTTTTTAAAAATACGCAATCTGTACTTGAGGTTGGCTCTGGTACGGGGCAGCACAGTGTGTTTTTTGCCAAGAAGTTACCTCACTTGCAGTGGTATACCAGCGACAGAGCAATTAACCATGAAGGTATAAGTTTGTGGCACAATGAGGCGAATCTCAGTAATTTGCATGCACCGCTAGAACTTGATTTAAACTATACGTGGCCAATTAATAAAGTAGATGCCATTTTTACGGCTAATACGTTTCATATAGTAAGCTGGGAATTGGTAGAGGCGTTTTTTAAAGGCGTTGCCACGCATTTAGAAAGCCAAGGTGTAGTGTGTATTTACGGCCCTTTCAAATACCAAGGGCAATTTACCAGCGCTAGTAATAATGAGTTTAATCAATTTTTAACTGAGCGAGACCCTCACAGTGGCATTCGCGATTTTGAGGCGGTGGAGTTATTAGCTAAACAGGCAGGGCTTGTGCTTATTAGCGATACAGCTATGCCTGCCAATAACCAGTTACTCGTTTTTAAACGGCAGTAACTCAGCACACTGATCTTTATAGATATGAATGTGTTGGCGTTCTTTTTTAAGGTAATCACTAATAGCATTACTAAAGTCGCCTTCAACGATGTGGTGAGCAGAGTAGGTAAGTACGGGCTCAAACCCGCGCGCTATTTTATGCTCGCCTTGAGCCCCTGAGTGAAAGCAGCTTAAATTATGCTTTATCGCAAACTCAATACCTTGGTAATAACACAGCTCAAAATGCAGTGAATCTACCTCTTCGTTTGCGCCCCAGTATCGCCCGTAAAGTGTGCTTTCACCAATTAAACTAAGTGTTGCTGCTATTACTTTATCGTCTTTTTTGGCGAGCATAATAACGAGCTGTTCGCTCATTAGCGCATGTAACAGTATAAAAAACTCCATATTTAAATACCCTAAATGCCCAGAGCGTTTTAAATAAGTACGCTGATAAAATTCGCAAAATAACTGCATGGTTTCGGGCGTTATTTGCGAGCCTTTAAGCCATTCAATAGTTATGTTTTGCTGAGCTATTTTAGCGCGTTCTTTTTTAAGTGTTTTTCGTTTTCGCGCAGTGAGGGTTTGTAAAAAGTCATCAAAGGTTTTAAAGCCTTTATTAAACCACTGAAATTGCACACCCACTCTTTGCATTACTTGATCTGTACAAAGTGAATCTACCTGTGCTTGGTCACAAAAATTTATATGCCAGCCAGACCAACCTTGCTCAATACTGTGTGTGTTTAGCTGATCTTTTATGTAGTGATATACCAAGTTGTGATCGTTATGCTCTATAGCAATTCGTTTACCTTCAATAGGGCTAAAAGGTACACCACTTAGCCACTTAGGGTAATAGGCAAGTCCATGTTGTTCGTATGCTTCTGCCCATGCCCAGTCAAATACATATTCGCCATACGAGTGGCTTTTTAAATAACCGGGCGCAAGCGCTATAAGCTTACTGTTTTCGTAAATGGCTAAATGGTGAGGCTGCCAACCGGTTTGCTCGTTTACACATTGGCTTTGCTCTAAAGCATATAAAAATGCATGGCGTGTAAAGGGCTCATTGCCAAATAAACGAGTCCATTCATTAGCGTCTATTTGGTTAATATTATTAAACCATTGGTGGGTAAAAGTTGCCATTACTGCTTACCTTGGGCTGCTTTAAGGAGGAGGTGCACCTTAAATATTTAAGGTGCTAAAATTTTATGCTTAATTAAGTGGTGCTAGTGTGCATCATCTTCAACATACAAAGCTAAGCATTCGGTTAGCTTAACTAGTTCAAGCGGTTTTGCAAGGTGCTCATTAAAGCCAACAGCTTGTGCGTGAGCTTTGTCTTCAGGCATTACATCGGCTGTAAGCGCAATAATAGGAAGCTCTAGTTTATTTTTAAATTGCCTAATTAAAGCGGTTGCGCGGTAACCATCCATTATTGGCATTTGGCAGTCCATTAAAATTAAGTCAAAGCTTTGTGCTTTTGCAGCTTCTACCGCGGCTTCACCGTTTTCTACAATATGCGCAATAATGCCTAGTGAGCCAAGCATGGCTTTAATCACCATTTGGTTTACTGGGTTATCTTCTGCAACTAATACTTTTAAGGCTGCAAGCTTAGTACCTGAATACACTAAAGCCGCGCTTTCTTGAACGGAGGCTGCAGTAAAAGGCACATTAAACGAAAAGGTAGAGCCTACATTAGGTTCACTTTTTAATGTGACTTTTCCGCCCATTAGTTTACTTAGCTCTTTTACAACAGTTAATCCTAGGCCTGTGCCACCATAACGCCTTGAGGTAGAGTCATCGGCTTGTGTAAAGGCGCTAAATAACTTTCCTTGTTGAGAAGGTTCAATGCCAATACCTGTATCGGTTACCGTAACAGTTATTTGTACATTTTCTGCATTGATAAACTCGCCATTAAAGGAAACGGTAACTTCACCCTTATCTGTAAACTTAATCGCGTTGCTGCACAAGTTAAATACCACTTGCTCAAATCGCATTGGGTCGCCCATATACCAAGTATCAACCGGCAGGTGGCTATTTACTTGCCAGTTAATTCCTTTATTTAACGCGCTAGTTTCAAACATTGTATTAATGCGTTTAATAATGACCTGTAGGTCAAAGGCGGTGTTTTCTAATTTAAGCTTATGCGACTCTATTTTAGAAATATCGAGTATGTCGTTTATGAGGCTAAGTAAACTTTTGGACGAAGAATTTATTTTATCTAAATAACCTATGAGTGTTTGGGCGTTGTCTTCCTTACGAGCTAGCGATGAAAAACCAATAACTGCGTTTAATGGGGTGCGTATCTCATGGCTCATATTAGCTAAAAAGCGACTTTTAGCCAGATTAGCTAAATCTGATTGCTTTTTGGCTTGAGCAAGTGAGTGTGTGCGCTCTGCGACTTTACGGGTAAGCGCGATTTGCTGTTGGTTAAATAGTAACAGTACAATTAAAATTAATGCGCACACTGCAACCTGTAATGCCATAAGAAACAACGTTAGTTGGTTATTATGTGGTGCTAAAAATTTCTCTTTTAGGGCAAGAGATACATTCCACGTTTGCCCCCCAAAACTTAGTTTCAAGGGCATAATGCGGCTACCGTGAGCCATATCGAGGTCTTTGGCATAATTGCTATAAAAAGCGGGCTTATTTACGTCTTCATATAGCGCAATCGAAAACATTTCAGATTGCTGCTCATTAATTGCCTGCTCAATAATACTACGCACCAAAAATACACCTGTAGCATAACCTTCAATAATTGTTTTTTGTTGCTCTTGTTTATAAACAGGCGCAAATAATAAGTAGGCGGGTTCTGGTGTGGTTGTTTGCACCAACTGAATTATTTTAGTACTTACTGGTTGGTATTTTATTGAAGGGTCGGTTAATGACGCTTTTCTGTCAGGGTTCGAGTAAACGTTAAATCCGACCGCTTTTTGATTACCGTTAAAAGGAGCAATATATTTAACAATGACCATAGGGTCATCTGCTTCCAATGGTTCGCCCACTACTTCAAAGTCTAAGTGGTATATATTGGCAACCTCTTGTGTAAACGATTCGCGCTCAGACTGCTCAATTTTTTTGTTCCACGAAAGCGCTTTTATAAAGAAATGCTGTGCTAATAGCTCGCTGGCATAAGCGTAAAAGTCTTGTTGGTTTAAATTAGGGTTCGATTGAACTTGGCTTGCTAAGCTTTGAACTGCAATTAGGCTTTGGTTAATGTAGCGATATAAGCTGTTTTCTATAATATGGCTTTCGCGTTCTGCTATTTTAAAAGTATGTTGTCTGTTCTCTCGGTCATATAGTTGTGTAGTAAGCGCGACAGATACAAACAAAATGCTACATACAGCCAATGTAGGTAAAGGGGTAATGGCATGATTTTGCTCTTTTAGTGGTAATAAAATTAATAAAAATGGTGTGGCAATAATTACACCTAACGAGTCTCCTAACCACCAATAGATAACATTTTGCCAATGATCTTCAATTGCATATGCAGGGTTGAACTGACTGAGTGCAAACACACCAAAGTTTGCTGAAATTAAGCAAACACCAACCCCAACAATCAAAATAAAGTAAATAATGCTCGCGCGCTTTTTAAAGCGCAGCGGGTGCCCTAACCAGTATCTTAGTAAACCAGCTCCTACCATGGCCTGAAGTACTATGCCTATAGCAATGTACATAGCTTGATTAAATGTGCTACCAACAAGCACCATATCGTGAGCGGTACTATCAAAAATATTAAAATTAAACGCAAAGGCAGCTATAAATAAAGCGGGTATAAAACGCCACCACCATATAAAGCAGCCAACTAGGGCAATACCCGCAGGGATCCATACCGGAATAATTTGAGAGTTAAAGGCGAGCTTAGTAAGTGAAATACCAATTAAAAAGTACGCTAAAGAAAAAATTATGTAAAAGATAACTGAATGATATTTTGAGTTAAAAATTTTCACATAGCTCCCTGACTTTTTAAAAGTGCGTAATTTTAAATATCAGTATAGCGAACAGTAAGTTATTTGCGGTATTTTTTATAAGTGTAATTTTAAGAGGTAAGAAAAAGCTATTTAAAGAGGTATAAATAGCGGTTCTGCTTGGTGTACTTATTACGGCTGTGAGCTAAGTTGCCTTTTTTGTTGCTGTAAAATATCTATCTGTTGCTGAACAGCAGAAATTAAGCCGTTATAGCGATTTTGAATTGCAGCTGTTTTTGTTGCGATAGCATCAGCTATAGATTCAGCGCCCATACGATTAGCCTGATCTTGGTTAACATAACTCGCTTGTTGTGTTGCGTGAGCTAAATCTTCTTTATAATTTTTTATTGAGAGCTGGTGGCGCTTAATTTCGCGCTCAATTTTTTGTATCTCTATATAGTTATCAACTGAAGATGTACCAGGTAGCGATGCAGCTGAGCCATTGTTACTTTGTTTGTCGGCTATAAGTGGTTGCTTGAGCTTAATTACTTCTGCATTTTTTGCGCAAGGAGTTTGGCTAAAGGTAGCAATGCCCTTAATTGTGCACTTGTATACGGTGATGTCTTCAGCGGCCTGCGTGTTAAACGACAATAAACACGCAAGTGCTACAAATGAGCGGATCATAATTAAACTTATTTTAGTCTAAACCTAGGCTAATAATGCCGCAACTAACGAGGCGGTTCAATGTGTTTTAAAGTGAACAAAGAATTAGCTTAACTATTTACACTATAAGTATGAGTTAATTTTGGTGTGGTAGATATTTTATACCTAGGCTAAGGGCACACTACTTCTAAGCCAATTGAGGATGCTCACCCTCCTTGGGTACATCGGTTTTTAAATTTCAGGCATAAAAAAACCGCAATTAAGCGGTTTCTAAATTAGAAATGGTGGAGAAGGAGGGATTCGAACCCTCGATAGAGCTACAAACTCTATACTCCCTTAGCAGGGGAGCTCCTTCGGCCACTCGGACACCTCTCCAACGCATAACAGATTGTATTAATGGTAATAAACTCACACCATTAATTTAAATAGTGGTGGAGAGATAGGGATTTGAACCCTAGATAGGCTACAAACCTATGCCGGTTTTCAAGACCGGTGCATTCGACCACTCTGCCATCTCTCCGTGACGCAGAATAATACTTAGGTGATACCGTCGTGTAAATAGCAAATAAACTGTTTGCTTAAAAAGTAGGCGTAATTGAGGTTTTTTTTGTAAATATAGGGGAATTAGGCAGATTTAAACTAAAAATAAAGCAGTGGCAGTAAATTTAGGGAGCTAAAGAAGTGCTTTCAATAGTGTTTTATTTTTACTGCCTTTGCAAAGTATTCAAAACTTACATGACTATTTGTATTGAGCAGCGCTATTAAGCGCTAATCTTTTACCCATGCGATTTAATTTAGCAAGCATTTTAGCTTTACGGTTAGTTGGTTTAACGCTCACGTGAGAGGCTGCATTTTGGTTTAGGGTATTTATAGGGTTCATCTTTTTGCTCCAAGGTAAATGTGTTTAAAACGCGAGCATTTTGCATGTTATTTGTCTAAAAATAAAACAATATAAATTGAGTCTTAGCTATTAGTTATTTTTATCCGAAATTATAATTTTTAGTTTTAGCTAAATTTATAAAATGTGAGATATGCATAATTATTTAATAGTACTTTTTATGCTAAACCTTATTTTTATTGGTTTTAGCCTTTATTTAAATGAAACTTTTAAATTTATAATCGTTTATGTGACTAGTTATTCAGATTAAATATTTTTAACTAACTTTAAATTTATGGCTTTAGGTTGGCTATTTAGGGAGATATTACTTGCAGTTGTTAATAATTGTTAAACCTAGCGTAAAAAAACAAGCAGTAAAGCATGTTAATTGGCTAAAAAAAATCTGTAAAATTAAAAATATCGAATGTAAAACAATTAAAACGACAGGTAATTTTGAATACGACCTTTCAAAAATTAAAGTGTCTGCGCTAAACAGTCAAATTGCGGTTGCGATTGGAGGTGATGGCACCATTAATTTAGCTGTAAATGGTTTAATGCAAAGCCGTTGTAGTTTAGCAATATTGCCTTGTGGCACAGGAAACGACTTTGCGCGTGGTTTTAATTGCACAGCTAAACAGTGGCAGGACGCTGTTTTTAATGCACCTGCGCAGCAAATAGATATAGGTTTAGTTAATACGCGTTATTTTATAAACATTGCGGGTGTGGGCTTTGATGCGCATGTAATCAATAAATTAAGTTGCGTACAAAACTTATCAGCTTGGCTCTACAGCTGGACAAGTTTTAAGGCGCTTTTTAAATACCAAGCCAGTACGTTAGAAGGTGTGTTTTTAAATAAAACGTATACATATAAAAATTTAATTACTGTATTTGCCAATCATCAATACTTTGGTGGTGGCTTAAAAATAGCGCCTAAAGCTAAAATTGATGATGGTTTATTAGAGTGCTACCAAATGCCGGCAGGTAACTTATTTAATAACCTTGCTAGCTTTATTAAATTAATTTTTAAGCGCCACCACGCAATAAGTACATTAACCTACAGCCAATTAGATACAGCACATATTAAAACACCAAACTTAATTATTGAGGCTGACGGAGAGCTAGTTGGTGTGACGCCGGCCTTAGTTACGATTAAAAAACACGCGTTAGCTTTTCATAAGCCAATAAAAAAGCGCCTACAGTAGGGTAGGCGCTTTTGTGTTAGTGCGTTAAAAACGCCTCTAACTGGGGATGGAGCCATTTTTAGCGATTAAACGGTTTGCTAAATAGGCGTTAATTCTTTTTGTTGGGGTAAGTACAATGGCATTACCTAGTAACACTAAGCTAAAACCGGCAAAGGTATTTGCATGCCACTCAAAGCCTTCAAAAAAACTACTTAGGGTTACGGCTACGAGTGGAAATAACACAATGGCGTAGCTTGCTTTTTCAGGCCCTATATTTTTAAGTAGCGCAAAGTAGCAGCCAAAGGCAATAACAGTTCCAAATACCGATAAATAAAGTAATGAAAGCCAGTAGCTAGTAGGTGCATTAAAGCTTACGGTTATATCGTTTAGTAGCACATAAATAGCCAAACCTAATGCGCTATATAACATGCCCCAAGCGTTACCTTGTACAACACCAATTTGTTGATTGGAGTTACGAACGCTAATCATGTTGCCCAATGAAGCCACAAAGGTACCGCCAAGGGCAAGTAGTAACCCGACCAACGCACCATTACTCAAGTCGAATTGCTGTAAATGAGGCCAAAACAAACAAATAATACCCAAAACACCCATTAAAGCGCCGCCGTATATTCGTTTCGCAATTGGCTTACCAAAAAACAAACGAGTATTTACTATGTTCATTATTAGCAACATTGAAAATGCGATAGAGGCCATTGCTGAAGAGAGATAATTTTGCGCCCAATATAGTAATAAATAATTTAAGCCAAAGTTAGATGCAGCCAGCAAAACAAAAAAGCCATGGTCGAGTAATGTAAATCGCATATCGGGCTTTTTAATCGCAACAAATAACCACATAAATGCTGCGGCTATGGCAAAACGATAAAATAATGATAGCTCAACAGCTATGTCGCCTAGCTGAAAAGAAATAGCGAGCCAAGTAGAGCCCCAAATTAAAACGGTGGTGAGATATAGCGCTGCGCTTTTCATGGCAAACCTCTAAAAATAGATTAAGTGGTTATTTTAAAGTCTATCTGTATACTTACCATATACAGAAAAGTATAAATGTAACCTGTACAGATTTAAGGTGTGTTATGCAGCAAACAGTAACCAAGCAAAAGGCCGAATTTTTATATCAGCAAGTTATTGAGCTAATTAAAGATATGCAAGCGCAGCAAGTATTGCTCCCAGGTGAAAAGCTACCGTCGCTGCGTAAAATGGCAGATAATTTAAATATAAGTATTCCTACGGTTAAGCAGGCGTATCAGGCACTTGAAGATCAGGGGTTAGTAGAGGCACGTGAAAAATCGGGCTATTTTTTAAAGGTAATAAATACCGCTTACAGTTTGCCAAAGCGCGTAAAGCTAAGCCGTGAGCCCGTTACTGTAAATAAACAAGAATTAATAGAACAAGTTTACAGTGCCATACATCAGCCCAATATAATCCCTTTTGGTATTGCAAACCCTGTTGCTGCCGCACCCACCGATAAAGCATTAGCGCGAACGATGCGCCGAGTAATGACAATTGCAGGCTCAAGCGTTATAAATTACGGCCCAATAGATGGTTTTGCGCCATTAAAAAAGCAGCTAGTGCATCGGTATTTAGGGTTTGGCATAGGAGTAAACATAGACGAGCTTGTAATTACCAACGGAGCACAAGAAGCGCTGGCGATAGCACTTAAATGTGTAACTAAGCCTGGTGATATAGTGGCAATAGAAACTCCGTGTTACCACGGCATTATTGAGCTAATTGAAAGCTTGGGTTTAAAAGCGCTAGAGGTGCCGCTGTGTCCAGATAACGGTATTTGGTTAAACGATTTAGCGCATGCACTTGAGCAACACGATATAAAAGCGTGTTTATTCTCTACGGCTATAAATAACCCAGTTGGCAGCTTCATGAGTAATGACAGTCGCCAGCAAATGGTTGATCTTATTGAGTCTCACAATGTTGTGCTTATTGAGGATGATGTTTATGGCGATCTGCATTTTACCCCTAAGCGTGGCACACCCGCACTCGCTTACTCAAAAAAAGGGTTAGTAATAAGTTGTGCGTCGTTTTCAAAAACGGCAGCACCCAGTTATCGAATAGGATGGTTAATAGCTGGCAAATTTGCAGGGCAGGCACGTAGGCATAAACGCGCTTTAAGCTGTTCAGCCTCGCTTATAAATCAATGGACGTTATCTGAATTTATAGCCAGCGGAGAATACGACCGGAATTTAAAAGTGCTGAGACAACGTTTACGTAATAATAAAGAGCGCATGCGTTGGTGCTTGTTAAACGCCATGCCTGCCAATACCCGTATTAGTGATCCTAAAGGTGGGTGTGTTATTTGGCTCGACTTTGGACAAGGTGTAGATAGCCAAAAACTCTTTTTACTCGCTCTTGAGGCTGGAATAAGCATAACGCCTGGGCTTATATTTTCAGCCAGTAATAAGTATAAAAGCTGTATTAGATTAAGTTATGGTGTGCAATGGAGCGATGAAATTGAACAGGCTATTACTCAATTAGGCGTACTTGCCCATAACTTAAAATAAAAAAGCAGCACAGTAAGTGCTGCCAAAGGGATGTTAAATATAGTGCTGTGTATCAGTTTTGTTTAATGGTAAATAGCTCATAGCCTTTTAACTGAGGTAATTGTGCTACTAATTGTTGCTCTTGCTGGGCAATATCGGCAAAGTTATCACACAAGGCGTGAGCACGTTGTTCAAGCTTATTTGCATGTAACTCTACTTTTTCTTCTATTTGTTCACCCATGTTTTCCATGCGCTGCTCAAATGCATCCATATCGCCACCCGAACCCATTAATTCAGACCCTAGCGCAACTAAAATGCTGCCCATAGACTGCATAACGGCAGACTCAACAACAGTTTCTATTTGTTGTTCGAACTGCTGCTCAAAGTTTTCGCCAAATTGATCAAAACTCTGCTGGCCCATAACAAATGTACCTTGTTGGTAAAATGTATTTTCTACTTCAACTTTTATGCCGTCCATTAGGCCTGATAAATCATTGAGGCCATCAATATTAAATGCGTTTGCCACTTCCTCTAGCGCTACGCCTGCTATTTTTACCCCGTCTAAGGCAATATTAGCGACTTCGGGTAATTGTGTACGTAAAGTGTCTGAGTATTGGGTAAGGGCCTGGCGCTGTTCGCTATTAATTGAAACTTCTTCGCCATTTACAGTTAAATTACCGTTGTTGTTAAAACGCATAAATTGATTAGATGCAGTGAAAATTTCTAACTCGCTAGGCTTAATGCGCACGTCGTTTTTAAATTCTACATTACACTGTTCATTACTAAACGAAATGCCAGAATCATTATCGTTATGTGCCATTGCAGCCGGTGTACAAATTAAAGCGCTCACTAAAAGTAATTTTTTCATGTTTTTCTCGAATAATTGTTGATGACAGGTATGTATTAACAAGTTTGGTGCCATTATTTTATTTTGTTAAATTACAAATGCTTATGGTTTTTGGTTGCGTGCGTAATTTAATAATTAAGCTAATTTTTAGTCAAATTTACTAAATATAAATAAATGATAAATTATATTTGTCGATACGATAAAAAACTCTCACTTCCCACTTTCTTAATTTAGCGCTATTTATTCACAATACTGACATGAAGGCTATTTACGATAGTCACGTGGCTTTATTTTGGCGCTTATTTATACCTAAATTAGTGCTGAACATTTTTAATTTCACCAACGACAGCAAATAACCTGAGTTGGTCTCAAACACTTTATGGAGTGGGTTGTGGGTAAAACATTTAGTTACGATGCGCTAGATGATGATTTTGTTGAAGACGAGTACGAAATGGTCGGGCGTAATCAGCATGATAAAAAAAAGCAAAAGGTAAAAAAGAAGCTTGAAGATTACCTTGAGCAAAAACGTTTGCGTAAAAATCTAGGCGAAGACGACTTAAACGATTACATAGACTAAATTGTGCTAGTAAAAATAACGCGCCACTATGAGGGCTTTAATGTGCTTTTAAGCATGTTAAAAAGCTAAATAATGGCAATAAAGGGGCTATTTGCCTCTTTATTACTTTTAAGCGCTTAATTTATTGAGTGCTTTTTGAATGGTGGTTTCTAGCTTTTCTGGTTTAGTAAAAGGGGCATAACGCTTTATAGGTGTGCCATCGCCCGCAATTAAAAACTTAGTGAAGTTCCACTTTATTTTTCGGGTTAAAAACCCAGGTAGTGCAGACTTTAAGTATCTAAATACTGGGTGTGCGTGCTCGCCATTAACGTCTACCTTAGCGGCCATTAAAAAGCTCACACCAAAGTTAATTAAGCACCCTTGTTGTATTTGTCTCGCGTCGCCCGGCTCTTGTTTGCCAAATTGATTACACGGAAAACCAATAATAACCAAACCACTTTGCGCGTATTTAGTATGTAGCGCTTGTAGTGATTCATATTGTTTTGTAAATCCACATTCACTCGCTGTGTTAACGATAAGCACAACCTTACCTTCAAAATCACTAAAGTTAATTGGTTTACCTTGTAAGGAGGTAGCGCTTAATTGATGAAATTCATGCATGATAGAGGCTTTTTTATTATTGTTAGCAACATTCTACCCGTTGTAGGGTATTACTAAAAGCCTAATTATTAACCTGGTTATTGCTGTTAGTAATTGCAGTGCTACTAGGGCGTGTTGATCTTTGTTGAAAAAGTAAACGGCATAGCAACAAGGTATAATTGGTTTCGCCAAAAATCAAACATACCACCGAGAACGGATGTTGCTATGCCAAGAACAATGTTAACAGATAAACGCTGGTTAAAGCTCAAAGAATTAATGCTCAATAGTGGTCGAGTTTATAATAAATTTGACCACCGAATGACGCTAGAAGGTATTTTGTATCGAATGCGCACAGGAATTCCTTGGCGAGATTTACCACCACACTTTGGGCTTTGGAGTACTGTGTTTAGGCGCTTTAACTTATGGTCTAAGAAAGGCATTTTAAATACTATTTTTAAACATTTAGCCCTCATCACTGATTCTGAATGGCTATTCATTGATGGCAGTATTGTGCGAGCACATCAACATAGTAGTGGTGCAAAGAGCGACAAAGATGAGTCGATAGGTAAAAGTCGGGGTGGCTTTTCAACTAAGATTCATCTGGCCGTTGATAGCTATGGATACCCAGTACACTTTGAATTAACAGGTGGTCAGCGAAATGACTTTGTTATGGCAGAAAGCCTAATAAAACATTCGCCTAAAAGTGACTATGTGATTGCTGATAAGGGCTACGATAGCCAATCAATTCGTGACTATGTAACTGAGCATGGAAGTGAGCCACTAATCCCTCGGCGTAAAGATAACACCAAGAAAAACAATGATATGGATTGGGATCTATACAAGTATCGACACTTAGTTGAAAATGCGTTTGCACGAATAAAGCACTTCAGAGCAGTATCAACTCGGTACGATAAATTAGAAAGGAACTATGCATCAATGGTTTCATTAGCATTCGCTATTATGTGGTTATCGATGCATACCTGACTAAAATACAAACAAAGATCAACAACCCCTAGGGCGTGTTGACCTTTGTGGATTGAAATTTGTTCAATCTAGGGGCGATCTAATCGCGGCGCGAGGTTTGTAACCTAGTGGGCTAAGTAAAAACCGAGCAACAAAGAGTTAATCGTCCCTAGAAAGGATCCAAAGGGCAGCGCATGTTTGGCATTTATGCTGCGTTATCGCCTATTTATGGGGAATAACCACACTTCATAAGCTCTGTCTTGCCTAAAAACCAAACAAACTGCTGTAAAATCAACCACTAAAGGTTAGCACGCCCTAAGCTAGCTTTAATTTAAAATTAAAAACAGCCCCATACTAGCAAGTGTTGTGTAATAAATATTATGTGTTTTATAAGCAACTATAATGGCCACAATGGCTGCGCTTAAATAAGGGTTATGCCAATTTAAGTTGATACTGCCTTCATTTAAAAAAATAATCGGCACCCATATAGCTGTTAGCACCGCTGGTGCGCTAAAACTTAAAAACTGTTGCATTTTAGGGCCAACTTTAAAGCCAAGACGTTGATGTAAAAATAAATAACGAGTAAAAAAGGTGATACAGGCCATCAATAGTATAGTTAACATCATACTGAGTGCTCCTGCTTATTTGTTGCTCTTGCAGTAAAATAACCAGAGGTCATAGCAAGCAGTGCTGCACATACAAGCCAAAGCTCAAAGCCGGTACTTTTTAGCAATGTAGCACTTACCCCAGCCACGATAACGGTAACAAGTGAGGCAATATTTTTTATACCCGGCACAACTAACGCAATAAACGTAGCGGCAATAGCAAAGTCGAGCCCTAAATTGGTTAAATCAGGCAATACGCTACCTGCAACTATGCCAATCAGAGTCCAAAGATTCCACGCTATATAAAAACTAAAGCCCGCACTGAGTGCATAAATTAATCGTGGTGTGGTTTTATACGCTTTACGGTGATGAGAAAACGCAAATAGCTCATCGGTAAGTACAAAGCTAATAGGTAACCGCCACCTTAATGGCTGGTTAATAACTTTATGGCGCACAGCTAAACCATATAAAAAATGCCGAGAGCTAATAATAAATGTGGTAAATAAAATGGTTAATAATGGGGTGTTACCCGCCATAAGCTCTATAGCAACTAATTGGGCTGAACCTGCAAACACAAGTAAAGACATTGCTTGTGTTTCAAAAGCACTAAAACCATTTTGAATAGCTAAAGAGCCACATAAAATTCCCCAAGGTACGACCGCTAAGCAAAGCGGAAGCATATCAAAAAAGCCTTTTAAAACTGCGCGTTTAGTTATATTCATTTATACATAGGTGTTAAAAATGTGTGTGTTTAGTGTGCCATAAATACTGCATTATGTAATATCATTAATGCAGTGGTAGTAAAACTTTGGAATAATAGCTTTTAGTATCGTCAAGTCATTGAAAGAGCATGCTGAGTGTTGTTTTAAAAAGCGTAAATTGAGGAATTGTATGGCAAATATAAAAGTATGGGATGGCTTTATAAGAAGCTTTCATTGGTTGTTGGTGATTAATATTGCTGTACTGTATTTTAGCATTGAAGAGGGCATGATTGAGCTACATTTTGTAGCTGGTTTTTTTGCCATTGCGTTACTTGCGACACGTTTAATATGGGGTGTAATAGGAAGCCGAACGGCAAAACTAAGTGCGCTGTTTCATTCCCCAAAAGAAGTATTTAAAGAGTTTAAAAGCCCAAGTAAAAATATAGGGCACTCCGCACCTGGCAGTTATATGGTGTTATTGTTTTTTACCCTCATTATTATTCAATTAGTTACAGGGCTTATGAGTAGCGATGGAATTTTAACTGACGGACCGTTAGTTGAATATGTATCGAGTGATACAGTTGATTTTGCCAATTGGCTGCACCACCTAAACTTTGATATTTTGTTTTATGCAATTTGTCTGCATGTGGCTGCTATTTTAGTGTATAAAATTAAAGGTAAGCCGTTGGTAAAAGCAATGATCACCGGTAAACAGTCGCACCATGAGAGCACAAACCAAGTTAACACTAAATCACCTTGGTTAGCGTGGATTGTTTTTTTCGCTCTTTTGGCACTACTCGCCGTAACCTGGGGTGAAGAGCCACTTAGCTATTTGTTAAGTTAAGTATGCTGAAAAATAAAAACGGCGCTTAAATAAGCGCCGTTTTTGTAACTATTAAAATTAAAGGTATTAGTCTTTAAATTGCTTATGGCAATCTTTACAACCTTTGGCCCATGCACCAAACGCTTTACCAATTACAGCTTTGTCACCCGATTGCGCAGCTAGCGCTAGCTTATCGGCATTAGCAGCAAAGGCATTGGCTTTTTTAACGAAAGTTGCGTTGTCAGCCCATACGTCAGCAAGTGCTGCAGTATCACCTTTATCAGTACCTTCGTAAAACGCTTCCCATGGCATTTTAGACAGCGCAGCTGCATTGTTAGCGCGCATTTTAAACTGCTCAGCATCAAAAGGTACTTTACCTTTTAGCATTGCGCCCATGTCGCTAATTTGTACTGAAAGCATAGAGAATGCAGATTGACGGTATTCAATAGCATCGCCGGGCTCTTTAAATGCAGTATTAGCAGATACGCTAAGTGTACATGCTGCGAAAGCAGCCCCAGCTAAAATTTGTTTTAATTTCATGTTTGTTAATCTCTGTAATTTATTTCTCGACTACTGCTTTTGTATCTTAGCCACTGCTTTTATTCAAGCGAATACGGTAAAATTAATCAAAAGTTAATCGTTTGAATCTATATCTGCAAATATCATCCCTCGGCGCATACTGCGGGTTGCCAAAAAGACCTCGCCAAGTAACGACATAAAACCACATATTAATAAAGCCATGGCAGCAACAAAACAGCTTGCAATAGTTACCCCTAAATTAATAGATTGAATATGGGACAAAAACAGCAGCATAACTACAGCGCATACAAGTAAGGCGCTTAGCACACTCATACTAAAAGCGATATGAATGCAGCGAGAGCGCTTTAACAGTGCCCTTAACTCAGTAGCAAGCGACTTATTAAAATCTTCATCGATACTTATTTTTAGCTTTCGCTCAAGCTGGCGAGCTCGGTCAGTGATGCGGGCTAAACGGTTTGACAAAACACCTAAGGTGGCGGCAATACCGGTAATTAAAAATACGGGGGCAACGGCTGTTTGAATAACTTTGGCCATGGTTAAAATGTTTATAACGTCGTTATTCATGAGTTTTCCATAGAAAATCGGGTTTGGTTTACAGTTGTTTACAAATGCAAATTTAAATAAAAGTCTTTTAAATACATAACCCTACGATTTTATAAGGGCTTTAATATCTCTAGTTGTAAATTACTTGTAATCCCACTGTTGCTAGCATAGGTGCTGAAGTTTTATATTAAAATTGCAATTCTAACAATGTTGAATTGAGTAATTACAATAATATAAAACTCATCCTAGGGGAAATAATGTCTCATATAACAATGAAAAGAACCGCTCTTTCATCAGCTATCGGTTTAGCCATGATGTCATACGGTGCCGTTGCCGCACCTGATTTATCTAAAGGTTACGTGCCAGAAACATCTAGTGTTAAAACGTACTCTCAAGATAAAACAATTTCTACTAAAGCACGTTATATCATTCAGCTTGAAGACGAGCCGCTAGCAACTTACAAAGGTGGGATTGCAGGGCTTGAAGCAACATCTGCTGCAGTAACTGGTGATAGCAAAATAAAACTATCTTCAGCGCCAGCTTTAAAATATAGCAGCTACTTAAAAGCGAAACAAAAAAGCGTAGCGCAAGTTGCAGCATCAGTAAGTGGTGGCTCTGTATCACATTCGTTTAGCACGTTGTTTAACGGTATTGTTATTGAGGGCGAGCAAGGTCAACGCGAAGCGCTTGCTAAGCTTTCGGGCGTAAAAAAAGTATTTTTAGATACCGAGTACCATACTTTAATGGATGCCTCTATTGACGTTATTAAAGGCGTACAAGCATGGCAGGCTTTAGGAGGCCAATCTGAAGCAGGTAAAGGCATTAAAGTTGCTATTATTGACTCGGGTATTCGCCCAGAAAACCCTATGTTTTCAGATGTTGGTTTTACAGCTGCAGAATTTAGTGAAGAAGAAGCTGCTTATATAGCTGAAAATCCTGATTACTGTCGTATTGAAGGCGGTGAAGCAAATTTTTGTAATAACAAACTAATTGTAGCACGTGCATTTGGTCCAACTCCTAATGATGTTCACCCAGATGAATACATTGGATCTCCTTTAGGCTATGACGGCCACGGTACTCACGTAGCGGGTACTGCAGTTGGTAATCCTATTGAAATTACTTATCAAGATAACAACGTATCAATTACAGGTGTTGCACCAGCGGCGCAGTTAATGGCTTATAAAGCGCTTTGGCACACAGCCGATGGCCGTGGTAGCGGTACAACTGTTGCACTAATGGGGGCATTAGAAGCGGCCATTAAAGATGGCGCAGACGTAATTAATAACTCGTGGGGCGGCGGTGCTGGTGGTAACCCTTCAAGCAGTGCATACAGTGATTTATTCACCGCAGCTGAAGAAGCGGGTGTGGTAGTTGTAACTGCTGCAGGTAATGATGGTAACGGCGCACAAACTATTGGTTGTCCTAGCTGTATTGAATCTGGGATAACAGTTGCGAATACGCAAACGGGTCGATTCTTTTCTCAGCAAGTTGAAGTTGCTGGCGAAACATATTTAAGTCTTGAAGGGAGCAATGGTTTATTAACAGACCCTATTTCACTTCCTATTATTTCTGCGCAGGTGATTGCCCCTGATAACTTTGAAGGCTGTGAAGAGTTTGCAGAAAATATATCATTTGCTGACTCTGTAGCATTAATTTCTCGTGGTAGCTGTGCATTTTCAGCTAAAGTTGCAAATGCTGAGAAAGCAGGTGCAACAGCAGTAATTATCCACAACAACGTTGCTGGTGGCGCAATGGGCATGTCTATGGATGATGCTACAATCCCAGCCTCAGCAATTAGCCAAGAAGATGGTTTAAGCTTAGTTGAACTTTTAACTGATGCTGAAGAGCCGATTATTGCTTCTTTAGATCCGAGTGTTAAAAGAACTATTCAAGAGAAATTTACTGATGCAGTAAATTCTTCAAGCTCGCGCGGACCTAATGGAGAGCCTAGCTTCTTAAAACCTGATATTGCAGCGCCAGGTACCGATATTCTTTCTGCGTACTCTCCAGATGAAGGTAATGGGATTTCCTTTAATGCAATTTCGGGTACAAGTATGGCAAGCCCTCATGTTGCAGGTGCAGCAGCATTAATGAAACAAGCTCACCCAGAGTGGAATGCAGTACAAATTAAAACAGCGCTAATGAGCTCATCTAAAATGGATGGTTTACATAAAGAGGACTTAGTCACCAAAGCTGATGCCTTTGATGTAGGTGCTGGCCGATTAGATATGCCAAGTGCACTAGACGCTGCACTTACATTTAGCCATGGCTCTTACGCTGACCCGAGTTGTTTAAGTGTTTGTAGCTTTTCTAACACAGTTCAAAATATGACAGACATTGCTGGCGAGTGGACTGCAAAAGTAGTAACCGATATGGAAGGGGCTGAAATTACAGTTTCTCCTAGCACTGTTATGCTTGGCGCACATGGTTCTACTTCAACAGATGCAGAAGGTACAGAAACAAGTACTGATGTAGCTGAGTTTAACCTTGATATTGACTCAACGTTTAATGATGTTAAAGGCTGGAACTTTGGTCATGTGGTATGGACTCACAGTGAGACAGGACAAGTAGCGCATTTACCATTTGCTGTTTATGATAACGAAGCAACCAATAGCAGTGTATTTAGCGCAACAGTAGATGCAGATTCTTTAAACTCTTCTACTCCTGCAAAAGTAGGTGTGCGATTTAATAATACTCTATTTACCGATGAGCTATCAGTAAATGTGAAGCTTGATGAAAATGCTGAGTTACTAACTGGTGCGGCTCCTGTAGTTGAAGTAACAAATGGTGCTGGTGAGGTAACATTAAGTGAAGACAATAAAGAGTTAACTTGGACTGGTACACTTGGGGCAAAAGAATTTGCTATTAACAGTAGTGACTTTTTAGATACATTATCACTTGCAGATGAAGGCTTTGAGCCACAATCTTGCCCTGATGGATGTGATGAGATAACGATTACTGTAGAAGCTGACTTTATTTTTGATGGTAAAGAGTACTCAGCATTTACAATCTCAGATAATGGCTTTATAGCTGTTGGTGCAGATGTAAATACTGATGGATCTTATGCGCCCCAAGCAATGCCAAACTCAAAATCACCAAGTGGTGTAATTGCTCCATTATGGGCTGACTTCGACTTAGCGGGTGGAACTGGTGGCGGTGAAATATATGTTGCGCAGTTTGAGAGTGGTTACGTAGTAGTTGAGTGGCATGATGTTGAGCTTTGGAATAGCGCTACTGGCGATAAGTACACGTTCCAAGTAATTCTCAAAGAAGGTACAGATGAAGTACGTATAAATTACATCGATGTTCCTGCTTTACCAGCGCCGTATTCTGCGGGTGTGGAGTCTGCTGATGGTAATGTCGGCGCAATGCTAGACACTGTCCCTACAGGAACAGGTATTGGTAGTGGTTACCTAGTTGATCAGATTAAAGGCGGAACTGTTGATATTCAGTACCAAGCTTTTGCAAAAGATCGTAGCCATTATACTGCTGCAGACTCAGTGGAAGTTGATGAAGAGCAAACTATTAATATTGATGTGTTAGCTAACGATATGGCTGAATCTCGTTTTGTGTTTGATGCAGTTGCATCATCAGAAACAGAAAATGCGGAATTCTCTGCGCATAAAGGTGTAAGAATTAAGGGGAGTCTTGTAGCGTCGACTGTTGAAGTTGTATCTGCACCTGCAAATGGTTCAACAGCAGTAAAAGAAGATGGCACTATTGACTACACACCTAATGCACAGTTCTCTGGTGAAGATAGCTTTACATACACAGTACGTGAAGCATCGGGAACTACTGCAGAGGAGACAACAGTATCAATCGTTGTTAACGATACGATTGCCGACCCTCAACCAGTGACTCCAACGCCAGAGCCTGAAAGCAATGGCTCTTCTGGTTCACTAGCATGGTTAACTTTACTTGCTGCGCCGTTTGCATTTATGCGTCGTCGTAAACAAAAGTAATTTTATAACTACTTAGTTATTTTAAAGGGAGCTTCGGCTCCCTTTTTACATAGCTTCACAAACTAAATTTCACCACGCTTTTTTATTAGGTATATTTAACAGTACAAATAATAAAAATGACCGAGAGTTTAAACATGATCCGTTCTTCATTCACACTAGCCGCATTATCACTAGCTGTTTTAGTTGGGTGTGACAAAGCACCACAAAGTACATCTACCGACACTTCAACAACAAACACTATGCAAACACAGCAAGCACCTAAAACAGTTAATGCAGTGGCGCCTATCGCTAAAAAAGTACCTCACGAAATGACGATTCATGGCGACACGCGTATTGATGATTACTACTGGTTACGAGATGACGAGCGCAAAGCGCCAGAGGTTATTAGTTACCTAGAAGCTGAAAACACTTACACAAACACCATGCTCGCGCATACTAAAACCCTGCAAAGTGAGTTATTTGAAGAGCTAAAAGAGCGTATTCAAAAAGATGATGACTCAGTACCAGTAAAAAGAGGCGACTATTTTTACTCATCACAAACCCGTGGCGATAACGAATATCCAACCTACGTACGCAGTAGTGACTTTAAAGGCGCTGATCAACAAGTTATTTTAGATGTGAACGAGTTGGCAAAAGCGCACGATTACTTTGCTGTAAGTGGCTTATCAGTAAGTACAAATAATAATTTAATGGCATACGGTGAAGATACGGTTAGCCGTAGAATTTACACCATAAAAGTAAAAGATTTAAGCACCGGTAAATTATTAGAAGACACGCTTGAGGGCACAAATGGTGGTGTTATTTGGGCAAACGATAATAAAACTTTTTATTACATTAAAAAAGATGCGCAAACGTTATTAGGCTATCAAGTTTACCGCCATACATTAGGCACACCACAAAGTGATGATGAACTAGTTTACGAAGAAACCGATACCAGCTATTACACGGGGATTAGTAAAAGCAAAGATGGTTCACAGATTTATATTTGGCACAGCAGCACAAATGCATCGGGTATGTCGGTACTAAATGCTGATGATAGCAAAGCAAAACCTGAGCGCTTAATTGAGCGTGAGGACGACCTTGAGTACAGTGTTTCAAAGCTTGGTAATACGTATTACATAGTGACTAACTTAAACGCGGTTAACTTTCAGCTAATGAAGGTAGATGTTGATAAAGCGCATGATAAAGCCAACTGGCAAACGGTTATTGCCCCGCGTGATGATATTAAGCTAGAAGGCATTGATTTATTTAAAGACTACCTCGTTTACCAAGAGCGTGAAATGGGTCAGTCTCGTCTTATAGCGCGAAGCCTTACAACCGGCGATGAACAAACACTTAGCTTTAATGACAGTGCGTACACCATTGCAAGTTATGGTAACAACGAAATGGATACCGACATGCTGCGCGTTTACTATACCAGCATGACTACCCCAGGCACGTCGTACGATATTAACCTTACAACAGGTGATAAAACACAGCTTAAGCAGCAGGCAGTATTAGGTGACTTTAATGCCGATAATTATGCGTCTGAGCGTATTTTTGTAGAAGCGCGCGATGGCATAAAAGTACCGGTAAGCATAGTTTATAGAAAAGATGCATTTAAAAAAGATGGCACAAACCCATTACTACAATACGGTTATGGCTCGTATGGCGCCACCATGGATCCTACTTTTTCAAGCTCGCGTTTAAGTTTGCTAGACCGTGGTTTTGTCTATGCTATTGCCCATGTACGCGGCTCGCAAATGTTAGGTCGCCCTTGGTATGAAGATGGTAAATTACTAACTAAAAAGAATACCTTTAATGACTTTGTTGATGTAACTAAAGCTTTAGTGGCACAAGGCTATGGCGCTAAAGATGAAATATTTGCTTATGGTGGTAGTGCTGGTGGCTTATTAATGGGCGCGGTAGCAAACCAAGCTCCTGAGCTTTATAAAGGTATGGTTGCCGCCGTACCGTTTGTTGATGTAGTTACCACCATGCTTGATGCCAGCATTCCGCTTACCACCAATGAATATGGCGAGTGGGGTAACCCAAATGAAAAAGAGTACTACGACTATATGCTTTCGTACTCGCCATACGACCAAGTATCTAAGCAAGCATATCCAAATATGTTAGTGACAACCGGCTTGCATGACTCACAAGTTCAATACTTTGAGCCAGCTAAATGGGTTGCTAAGCTGCGTGATTACAAAACAGATGATAATAAACTGCTGTTTAAAATAGATATGGAAGCAGGGCATGGCGGCGCATCGGGTCGCTTTAAGCGCTTAGAAGATACTGCGTTTAATTATGCTTTTATGCTTGATTTAGCGGGTATTAAAAACTAGATAACCCGCCCTAATAACAATAAAATTAAGTAATGTTTAAAGGTATAGCCAATGGCTATACCTTTATTTTTTGTGGCAAGTTAAAGCTAAACATAGTGCCTTTGCCCAGCTCACTTTGTACATTTATTTCGCTGTCCATAAGTTTTAATAAGCCCTTACAAATAGCAAGCCCTAAGCCACCTTGTTGCCGGCCTTCGTTATTAGAGTTTGAAGCCTGATAATGCGGATTAAAAATAGCGTTTAGCTCATCATGCTTAATACCCACACCAGTATCAGAAACCTGCACAAATAACTGCGCTTTATCAATATGCTTAACGTGTACCGCTATACTGCCGCCTTTAGGTGTGTGCCTTATTGCGTTATCAATTAAATTACTCAATACACGCTCAAGTTTTGCAATATCGGCTACAACAGGGAAATCGCAAATTGCCGGTTTTACTGTTAAGTTGAGGCCTTTTTTCTCGGCGGTAAGAGAAAACTTAGCAATGCAATCGTAAATAAGCTCACCTAAATTAAAGGTTTCTTTGTGTATGCTTATTTCACCGTTTTCTAAATGAGCAAGCTCAAAAATTTGCTCAATAAGCTGTTTAAGTTGATCGCAGTTATTAAGAGAAACATGCAAGTACTCTCGTTGTTCTTTAGCGCTTAACTGTGCGCCTGACTGATTAAGCACTTCTAAAAAACCCTGCAAAGAGGCAAGGGGCGTACGTAAGTCGTGCGATAAATGGGTAAGTAGCTCTTTGCGCTGTTTATCGCTTTGCTCTAGTGCTTTAAATTGCTCGTCAATGCGGGTAATCATAGCTTGAATACTGCGGCCTAAACTGTGCACTTCGTTGCTTTTTTGGGTTGAATAGTTACTGAGCTTTGTATCGGTAATACTGTAATTAGCCGCTTCAATTTTACTTACATCGCGCGCTAATCGCTGAATCGGGTTAGTAAAAAAGCGCAGTAAAATTAGCATAGCAATCAATAAACAAACTAAGGCGGCCCCAAGCCACAGTGCGGTAAGCCAAAGCTGGTCGTTGTTTTTAATTGTATTTAAAGATGTATCGTATGCTTCACCACCAATAATTACATATAAATAACCTTGCAGGGACTTTTGGTTATAAACCGGTGCAACAGAAAATATTTTTTTACCTTGAGTGTTACGCGGATCGTCGCCATAAACCGGAGCGCTTTTAGGATTAATTATAAGCTGTTTAAGTGGGTCTAAATTAATATGGCTTCGTTTTACTTTTCCGGGTTTTGCAGAGTAGGTTAATATTTTTCCGGTTTCATCTACAAAATAAAACTCAAACGCTGGGCCTAGTAACATTAAAGTATGAAATAGATTTTCCAGTGCTTTGTAATCGTAAACACCTTCTTTTATTAACGGGTTATCTTGAACCAGATGCTCGGCAAGTTGCAGGTGGAGGTTTTGCTCCCCATGATGCTGCGAGGTAAGCTCAAGCTGTTTACTCCAGCTATAAACTAAGGCGCAAATAATGCCAAAAATAACCATAATAGAAAGCGCAAGCTTTTGATACAGCGATAAGTTCATTAAGTATATTACCCAAGTTGGCTTGGGTTAAGCTTGTAGCCTACACCCCAAACGGTTTCAATAAATGGCGCTTGGTGGTGCTGTTCAAGCTTGGCGCGTAAGCGGTTTATATGCGAATTAACGGTATGCTCGTACCCGCTGTGTTGATACCCCCATACTTTGTCGAGTAATTGCTGGCGGCTAAAAACATGGTTTGGATGGCGAGCAAAATAAACCAGTAAATCAAATTCAGTGGCGGTGAGGTTAAGCGCTTGTTCGTCTAAATAAACTTGGTGTGAGCTAAATTCAATATTGAGTGAGCCTATATTTAGCGTTTGTTCATTGCATGGACTGTCACTTTCGTTATTTTGAATTGCTAGAAGCTGTGAGCGATGGCGTAATTGTGTTTTAACGCGGGCTTGCAGTTCGCGAGCAAAAAAAGGTTTGCAAATATAGTCATCAGCGCCCATTTCAAGGCCAATTACACGGTCCATATCGCTACTCAACGCGGTAAGTAAAATAACGGAGATGGTAGGGTAGTGCTCTTTAATTTTACGGCATAGGCTTAAGCCATCCATTAGTGGCAGGTTTATATCCAGTAAAATAAGCCCGTATGGTTGTTTTGATATTTTTTTTAGTGCTAGCTCAGCGCTTACAACATGATCAACATGCAAATTTAACGAAGCAAGTTGAGTTGTTATTAATTGCCCTATTTCTCTGTCGTCTTCTACTACCAGTATTTTTTCGTGCCGCATAGTTAACCTCGTAAAAAAGGGACATCCGTGTCGCCTCACTTCCCCATTACAAGCTGTTTTACTGTGTACGAGTAATCACGATTTTCGATACTGGGTTATCAAACTTTTGTTCAGCACCTAGTGCAGAGGTTGATAAGCCATCTTGATTAGACACAATGCCTGGGTGCATTGTGATTATATCGGCAATATCGTCGCGTATTTCGTTAAACCCTTCGCCGCCAGCTGCGGGACCAGGCACAGTGTCAGCTGTTTCTGTATTTGCTTCCGTACCTGCATCGTAAGCAGGCGTTGTTCTTGATATTGAACTGCCTACTTCCAATGTTGATACATCTACAGAACTAAGACCGGTAAAAGCGTCATTTGTATTCCCAAGCATTGCAGCAAAAGATAAATTAAGCATATCTTGTGCATCAACTAAGAGCGTTACAGAGGTTGTTTCGCCAGGGCCAATACCGCCTTCAGCCGAGACTGAAGCAAGTGCATTTTCGTCGCTCAAGTACTGCTCATTAGCGCCGCTTTCTGCAATCATTTCTAAACCGACAGAAGCCGACTCACCAAACATCCATGGTGGGGTTTCATCAAATGCAATTACAGATAGGGGAGAGAGCGGTTGACCGGCCGTTAAGTTACTAAAAGTGATAGTAAATTCATAAACAACAGGCTCAGGCTCAACCACCACCACAGGTTCTTGATCTTCAATAGGGTCGCTATTGTCGTTGTCGCTACATGCAGCTAATGAGCCGGCTAACATTAAAATAAGGGCGCTTTTTTTAAAATTAGAAAGAGATGACATAATTAACTCTCCTATTTAACCGTCACAGTTAATTTTGCAACTGGGTTTAACCATCTGTGTACAGTGTTATTTAAATCACTATTTCCACCTTCTAGGTCATCATCGCCTAGGGCACCTGGGTGAATGTGCACCATAGTATTTGTATCGCCAGTTGTAATGCCTGTGCCGTTAGTGCCTGCTTGGCCGCCTGGTGCTGCAGGAATACCTAATACACCAGGTGCACCAGACCCATCTACAACGAGTTCGTTATTTTCTTCTGTACCAGCATCATAGCCATTTAAGTAAACAGTATAGGTGCCAGCTTCTGTTGGGATTTTCCAGCTATCTAGGCCTACAAATCCGTCATTAGTTGGTAGTAGCATAGCCGTTACAGATAGGTATTCGTTGCCATCGGTAGTTGTTAATTCTGCTGTTGCAGACGCTGCTGGTGCTAATAAGCCCTCAGCTGGATTTTCTGCGATATCGCTGCTCGACGCTGACGCTTGAGTAACAAGTGCTGATATATCGCCGCCTTCAGCCATTGCCTGCAATGCCGCAGAGGCTTCGGTTGCTACTTCAAAAAGTTTATCTTCGCTATCGTGTGCTGTTATTAGTACTGGTGTAAAGTAAAGGCCTTGAGTAAGGTTAGTAATTTCTACATCTAGCTCTGCTGCCACTGTTGATTGGCTAGCGACTGCTAAAAGGGTTGCAACTGTAAATGCTGAAGCTTTCATTATTATTTCCTGTAAGTGATGATTCAAGGTAAGTATTGAATACCGAGCTCAAGAAACTCTCACAAAGTTATCACTTTTTTATCACAGCAGTTTTGAACGCGATTTAATTTATAATATGTTTGTTTTATGGACAGTTGCTGCCTTTGCAGGCACTATAATTAAAACTAAAAAGGAGAATGTTATGGACGAAAATCAACAGCTTGAACCAGTTAATAAAGATGATAGAACATGGGCAATGCTCTGTCATTTAAGCGCCGTAGCAGGGTTTGTTATTCCCTTTGGCTCTATACTTGGGCCATTAGTGGTATGGCTAATTAAAAAAGATGAAATGCCAATAGTGGACTTACATGGTAAAAAATCGCTTAATTTTCAAATTACTATGGCTATAGCTTACTTTGTGTGTTTTTTACTAGTCTTTGCCGTAATAGGCTTAGTTTTATTACCTTTAGTGGCTATCTTTTCTTTTATAATGGTTGTGTTAGCAAGTATTAAAGCCAACGAAGGTAAAGAGTTTAACTACCCGTTTAGCCTAAATTTGATAAAATAAAGCGTCAGCTATTATTCTGCAAACCCAGCTATAAGCTGGGTTTTTACGTTTAGCCTAAGGGCATTATGCTTTATTTAACTTTATTTATTAGTGCGTTTATATCGGCCACTTTATTACCAAGCTCTTCAGAAGTTGTTTTAATAACGATGATTACCCAAGCAAAAGCAAACATTTGGCTTTTATGGTGTGCAGCTACGCTTGGAAATGTATTGGGCAGTTGTGTGAATTACTGGTTGGGTACGCAAGTATTACGCTTTAAAAATAAAAAGTGGTTTCCGGTATCGGCTAAGGGGCTTGAAAAAGCGCAAAATCAGTTTAATAAATACGGTGTGTATAGTTTGCTGTTTGCATGGCTGCCCATTGTGGGCGACCCACTCACCGTGATTGGTGGCATATTTAAAGTACGTTTTAGTGTGTTTTTATTACTAGTAACACTTGGCAAAGGCGCACGCTATTTAGCGGTTATAGCCCTTGCCATAGGTATAGATAAAATAATTTAAGTTATTTAACCCAATCAAGCGTGAGTGATACCGAATCGGCAAAACGCAGCGCATGTGGCTTATCTACACGTGCTTTGGCGTAATGCACGCTTGGGTGTTTATGGCAAACAGCAAGAATTTCCGCAACGAGCTTTTCAAGTAATAAAAAGTGCCCTTGCTCTACTAAGTTAATTACCTCTTTGGTGATCACTTTATAGTTAAGCGCTTGCTCTACTTCATCAGTTTTACACGCATCGTCAGCAGGGTAATGAATCTCTAAGTTGATCACTACATCTTGCTTTTTTTCACGTTCATCAGGGTTAAAGCCAATAAATGTACGCAGGCGTAAATTAGTTACGTTAATAATTGCGTTAGCCATAATTAGTTAGCCCTTAATAAGCTGTAAAAACTCGTTGCGTGTTTTAGAGTCGCTTCTAAAGTTACCTAGCATTACAGAGGTACGCATGCTTGAATTTTGCTTTTCTACACCGCGCATCATCATACACATGTGTTTAGCTTCAACAATAACACCCACGCCTTTAGCACCTGTTACTTCTTCAACTGCTTTGGCAATTTGGTGAGTAAGTTGCTCTTGAATTTGAAAGCGACGAGCAAACATATCAACAATGCGCGCGAACTTAGATAAACCAAGTACTTTGCCATCTGGAATATAAGCAATATGGCAGCGACCAATAAACGGCAATAAATGGTGCTCACACATAGAGTAAAGTTCTATATCTTGCACCAGTACCATGTCATCAGCGTCAGAGGTAAATACCGCATTGTTAGTAATTTCATCAAGCGTTTGACGATAGCCTTTAGTTAAATATTCCATTGCTTTGGCTGCGCGCTTTGGTGTGTCTAATAAGCCTTCACGATTAGCATCTTCGCCTACAGCAGTAATAATGTTTTGGTAGCTTTGTTTTAATTCGTCATGCATAAATTTCTCAGTCTAGTGTGTTCTACTTTAAATGGCGTCCGCCATCTACGGGCAAAGCGCGGCCTGTGATGTAGTGGCTTTGCAGTAATAAATCAATACTATTAATAATCTCTTGGCAACCGGGCTCAATACCCATTAATGATTTTTTCAGCGTTTTAGCGCGATAAGCTTCATCGTCATGTTCATTAAAAATGATTAATGATGGTGCTACCGAGTTTACTTTTATATTAGGCGCATATTTAGCACTAAATGACTTTGTGAGGTTATCGAGCGCAGCTTTACTTGCGGCATAAGCAATGTGTTTAGGGCTGCCTGTTTCTACTACGTAATCGGTTAAATGAATAATATCAGCAGGGGCTTTAGACGCTAATTGGTAAGCAAGTAATAAATCTGCGCATTTGTTATTAATTAAATACGGTGTTTTGGCATGAATGCGCATCATGTTATCGAATAACGCCTCAAAGTCAGGGTTATTTGCTTCGCAATCCCAGCTAGAGGCGTTGTGTACTATCGCGCGCAATGAATCCGTATGTTGCTTAAGTGCATCTATAAAAGTAGAAATGCCGGCATCAGTACTAAAATCGGCATAAATACATACCGCACCTTGTTGCTCGAGTAAATCAACAGCGCGGTGGCGCGTGCGATAGGTAATAATAATTGCTTGGTCTTGCGATAAAAAATGTTTAGCAAGTGCAAGGCCGATGCGTTGTCCTGCACCCGTTATTAAAATAGGCGATGTCATGTAATGCTGTTATCTCTTTGGCAGGCGTTAAATTTAACTATAAATCAATTCAATAGGTTTACGTAATTAAGTAACAATTAGATCAGCAAGTGCAGGGCTGCACTTGCTGTTAACGCGTTTATAATTCGTCGTAAATAGTCGGTATTGGCTGGCGCTTGTGCTGAGTGCGTATATATATGTCAGTAAGCTTTTGCTCAACCTCGGCAGATACAGGTTTACCTTCTAAAAAGTCATCTATTTGTTCATAGCTCAAGCCTAAGGCTTCTTCGTCAGTAAGGCCTGGACGGTCGCTTTCTAAATCGGCGGTAGGCGCTTTTGTAACGAGTAAGTCGGGTGCACCTAAAGCGCTCGCAAGTGCGCGTACTTGGCGTTTTGATAAGCCAAATAACGGCGCTAAATCGCAGGCACCATCGCCAAATTTAGTGTAAAAGCCAGTAATGTTTTCAGCGCTGTGGTCGGTACCTACAACTAGGCCTTGGCAAAAGCCTGCTATTTCATACTGCGCTACCATGCGTTGGCGCGCTTTTACATTACCCTTAACAAAATCTACTTTAGCTTGGTCGGGCAAGCTTTCGCCACTACCAACAACCGCGGCCATGGCTTGCTCATGAAGCGCATCGGCAGCCGGTTTTACGTTTACGGTCATACGTTTGCTTGGCTTAATAAAATCAACGGCCATTTGCGCTTCATCTTCATCGGCTTGTATACCGTATGGCAAGCGTACCGCTATAAATTGATATTTGTCGGTACTTTGTTCGGCATTTAGCTCATCTACCGCCAACTGACATAAACGCCCGCAGGTTGATGAGTCAACACCACCGCTAATACCAAGCACAAGCGAGACTGAATGAGCTGCCACTAAACGTGCTTTGATAAAGCTAACTCGACGGGTAATTTCGGCGTTTACATCTATAGTTGGCTGAACTTTCATTTCAGCCATAATTTCGGCGCGCATGGCCAGCTCCTCATTATTTAATAATCTGGTTTAAATACAGTTATATTATCTGGTTTCGTTATTATTTATTAAAGCCCTAAATGTGCTTTTATACGGCTTAGTTCGGCTTTTAGCTCCTCAATTTCTGCAAGTAGTTCGTTAATTTCATCATTTTTAATTTCTTCTACTGCAGTAGTGGGTTGGCTAGTGGCTTCAATGGTTAAATCGGCAAAAAGGTGCATATAGCGGCTTTCACGCTTACCTGGTTCGCGGTCTAGTTTAATTACATAATCATCGTTTGCTAAACCATCAAGCGCGGTTTCAACTTCGCTTACGTTGTTAAATTCGGCTAGGCGTGAGCTGCGCGTTCTAAGCTCCCCTGGAGTTTGTGCGCCGCGCAATAGCAGTAAACAAATAATAGCGCGTTGTTGACTGCTAAACTGCAAATTACTAAATTCGGTGTTGCAAAAACGGTGGTCGTATTTATTTACACGACCTGAAAGGCCTTCATCAAGGGTTACTAAACGCAAGCTTACAAGCTCATCTAGTGCCGATTGAACTTCACTTTCGCTAAGGCTTAGCACTGGGTCGCGGTTAGATTTTTGATTACACGCGTTAGTTAATGCGTTTAACGATAGCGGGTAATGCTCTGGCGTTGTGCTTTGTTTTTCTAAAAGGCAGCCAATAACGCGCTGCTGATTTGCTGATAATTGCATGGCTTTTCTTTATTAATAAACAGTGTTTTTAGCTTACACCTTTATTGTGTGCCAAGCCATTGTTGTAATTTAGGTTCAAGTGCAGCTAAATCAAGCGGTTTGGTTAAATAGTCATTCATACCAGCATCTAAGCATTTTTCTTTGTCTCCTTGCATGGCATTGGCAGTAAGGGCAATAATAGTAATGTGCTTGTTATGTTGGCCAGCTTTGCCTTCTCTAATAGCATGTGTGGCTTGGTAGCCATCCATTTCGGGCATTTGGCAGTCCATTAAAATCAGCTGGTATTTTTTTTCTTGAACACTGTTGAGTTTATCTATGGCGTCTTTGCCGTTTTCTGCAATATCGAATGTAAGTCCAATTTGCTTTAATAATGCAGATGCAACTACCTGATTAACTTTATTATCTTCTACTAGTAGCACTTGTGCTTGCGCTGAAATTTCTTTTTCTGCTTCAGTTAACTTATTTTGTAATTGCGCTTGGCGCTGTTGTTGCTCAATGTATTTGTCATTGGTGAGAGAATCAAATAAATCAGACGGTGTTAACGGCTTAAATATGAGGCAATCTATATTTATGCCTATGTTGTTATGCTCTTTTGAATAGCTCATAGGTGCCATAACAACGAGTTTACTCTGCTTGCTAATTACTCTATTTTTTAGGGCGTTAACTTGAGGATGAGCTGCCTGTTCAAAAAAGTGATAATCAACGAGTAATGCATCTGGTGGGTTATCGCAGTGATCAAAATAATTAATTATATCGCTGTAATCATTTAAAATATTTACGTGCGCACCCCATACTCTTAATTGTTTTGCTGCAATATTGGCATTAAGTGAACACGTATCAATAATTAAAATATGCTTATTGTTAATTAAATGGCTTGGTAAATCTTGCGCTTTAGTAAGGCGTGGCTGTATTTTAATTGAAAACGAAAAAGTACTCCCTTCATCAAGCATACTGGTTACATTTACTTCGCCTTCCATAAGCTCACAAAGCTGCTTAACAATTGCAAGCCCTAAGCCTGTGCCGCCAAATTGTCGCGTTGTTGAGGTGTCAGCTTGCGTAAATGAATCAAACAATGTTTGCTGCTTTTGAGCATCTATTCCTATTCCTGTATCTATAATTGAGCAAAGTAAAAAGCTGCCATCGGTGGTTTCATCAATTTGTGCTGTAACAAGAATTTGCCCATCTAAGGTAAATTTAACTGCGTTACCAATTAAGTTGTTTAGTATTTGGCGTAATCGGTTAGGGTCACTAATTATTTCGCTAACCGTTATTTGTGTGGCATCTAAAATAAGGTTGGTATTGTTTTGCTCAACTTTTAAGGCAAACGATTCAACAACCTCACCAAGTAATTTAGGTAAGTTAAATTGTACGTTTTCAATATCGAGCTTACCGGCTTCAATTTTAGAAAAGTCTAAAATATCGTTAATAATATTTAATAACGATTGCGCCGATGACTGCGCTAACTCGATGTGGTGCTCTTGTTGCTGATCAAGCTTGGTGCGTTTAATAATATTAAGCATGCCAAGCACACCGTTCATAGGGGTTCTTATTTCGTGACTCATGCTGGCTAAAAATTCACTTTTAGCCATAACGGCTTGTTCGGCTGCTTCTTTGGCGGTAACTAGCTGCTGCTCGGTTTCTATACGTTGTTGGCTGGAGTACAAGCTACCAATAAGGGCTGCAACTGCAATTAAAAAGCTTTCTTCATTGCGTGACCAGGGGCGCATAGATTTACATTGCTCAGCACATAAAATACCTATCGTGCCGTTGCCTGCTGGAATAATAACGCACAACATGGCATTTATATTTAGTGGTGCTAAATAACTCGCTCGTAGTGGTTTTAATAAAGGGTGTTTTTGGGCATCTGTAACGCTAAAAACAGCTTGTTTTTCTATGGCTTCAAAAAAGTCAGGGGCGTCTTCTCTTAACCAAATTGCATTGTTATTACCCACGGCGTTATGAGTATTATGTGAGGCTATGGGGCTAAGTTTACTTTTGGCAGAGTTAAAAAACCAAATACTTGCTTGTTCAATATTTAAAGCATTGCAAATAGACTCAGTAATTATTTGTTTAGACTGACTTAGTTGGCCACTTAAAATGAGTTCATTAGCTGTTAGCGAGGCCAAAATTTCGTTATGTAATGCTATTTTACTATTTTCGAGCTCAATACGTTTACGGGCATCAATGTTTTGTAGTGAGCCAAATATTCTTATGCATCGGCCATTTTTTTGCTCTGCCTCACCATGAACAAGCACCCACATTTCATGCCCTTCAGAGTCTATAACTTCTAGTTCTGCCTCGTAACTTTTACCTTCTTTTATTGCTTGTTCGACCAATTTTGTTATGAGGTTTCTGCTTTCACCGGCTTTAAAATAGTTTAAATTTAGAGGCCAAGAAGGTTGTTTATTTAATGGGTATTTAAATATTTTTTTAGTCATTTCTGACCAATATGCTTGCTTCGTCTCTAAGTTAAATGACCAAGCACCAATTTGTGCGAGATCACTCATCGCTTCTAGCATTTTTTCATTTTGCTGCTGGCGATTGAGCATTTTTAAAAAGAATAAAAAAGCCCACACAAGTAACCCACAAATAATAAAAATAGCAGCACGTAACGGCCATATTGTAGAAGGGGCTGGGTCCCACCCTTGTTTTGGTGCTACGTATAATTGCCAGTTCCCACCTTGAAAGCTCAGGGTGAATTCAAGTGGTTCTTGCTCTGTAATATTTTGAGAACCATAAAAAAACTCGCCTTTTTTACCTAAACCATGGCGCCCTTGTAAGGCAACATTATATTCATTTTCGAGCTCTTTAATGCCTGAGTTTTTATATACTTTTCCAATATCAAGCACTACCGAGAGCAACCCCCAAAAACGATTTTCAGGAGGTATGTAAACAGGTACCCGTGCTATTAAAGCTATATCACCTTGTACTAACTTTAACGGCCCAGCCATGACTATTGAATTAGTATCGCGCGCTCTAATTGCATCTTCGCGTTGGTTTTTTGCTTCTAAAAAGTTTAAGCCGAGTGCTTTTTCATTGCCTTTAAGCGGGTAGGTCATACGAATTACCATATCGGGTGCGCCGCCAATATTGCGAAGCTCGTTCGAGGTTTTAAATAAAGGCTCGGCAATTTGCTCAAAGCGATCTTGTTGTAAATTTGGCTCTGCTGAAACAGCCACAGCTAAGCCCCTTACAAGTTGAATATTAGAGACCAAGGTGGCTTCTAGTTGAGCGCGGTAGGTGCTGACCTCAGATAAAATTTGTAGGCGGTGGGCGTCTTTGGCGCGATTATAGTTAATCCTATCCAATACAATACTGACTAATATTATTAGCGTAAGCGAAAGCCAAAAGGTTAGCTTAAAGTTATCAACTTTATTTTTTTTATTATTCTCTGGCGGCATTTATAGGTATCGTGCTGTTATTTTAGGCATATTAACTATAGCCAATTAATTGCACAAATAAAAATGGCGCTAATAAATTAGCGCCATTTTATTTTTATAATTAGTAGTTTAGCTATATTAGCTCAACTATTAGTATTAACTATCGGCAACTTCACGTGCCCAGTGGTTTTGCTTAGCTACATGTAACTTACGGTAGCCATCAAGTAAAGCTGCGTGCTTTTTAAAGCCTTCAAGCGATAAACCAGGGAAGGTTAAACCATTAAATAATTTACGGCCTTCGGCAATTTCAATTGCAAGCGTTACGTTGTCGCTACCAAACATTAAACCAAGTGCATCTTGGTAGTCGGCGTATTCACGCTCGTCATCGTATTTAATTTCAAGAATGGCTTTTAAGCAGCGGAAATGGCGCATTGCCTCTTCGTTTACTTGGCCTGTATGTAGTATCCAATCAACCCAATCGATTGCTTCTTCGCTGCCTGCGGCTAAACATAGGTGCGCTTTAAGCTCACCAATACGCAGTGTGTGCCAAGGTGTATCGGCATCAGTTGCAAGGCCAATAAACTCTGCTGCGCGAATAATATCACTGTGGCCGGCTTCTTCTAGGCTGTCGTAAATATCCATCCATTGCTCAGCATCGTACTGATCAAGCGATAGGAATGCTTCACGGAATTTAGCGCCTTCGTTGTTGTTACGCCAAATAAGCTCATCTACTGGGTAAATGTCTGACATGCCCGGTACTAAAATTCGACATGCATACACGTTTAGGTGCGTGTAATCCATAATATAAATGTCGTGGTTCATGCTATGAATTAAATCTGTACAGAAGTTGTATTCTTGCTCTGTTGTACCGCTAAAGTCCCAGTGTACAAAGTCAAAATCTGCTTCGGCACGGAAGAAATCATGCGAAATCAAACCGCTAGAATCAATGAAGTGCAGTTCAATGTTTTCAGGCGTTGCTACTTCGTCGTTATCGAACGTGGCTGGTTGGAACACATCAAGCTGATCAAGGCGACGACCTTGTAGTAACTCAGTAACAGTACGCTCAAGGGCTACTTCAAATGAAGGGTGAGCACCAAACGAGGCAAATACAGAGCCATCTGTTGGGTTAATCAGCGTTACGCTCATTACTGGGTATTTACCGCCTAGTGATGCATCGGCAATACGTAAATGAAAACCATGGCTGCGTAGTTCTTCACATGCTTCGTGAATTTGTGGGTACTGTTTAACAACGTCTTCAGGCACGATTGGTAAACAAATACCTTCTGCGATGATGCGGTTTTTTATAGCGCGTTCAAATACTTCTGATAAACCTTGTACACGCGCTTCAAACTTGGTGTTACCTGCGCTCATACCGTTAGATACAAAAATATTACCAATCACGTTTACCGGAATGTACACGTCTTGATTATCGCGTTGGCGCGTGTATGGCAATGTACAAATGCCGCGCTCGTTATTACCTGAGTTAAAATCAAAAAGGTGTGATGCGTTAAGTTCGCGCTCTGGGTCAAAATAATCCCACAGGCTTTCGTCCATTATGCCTTCAGGCACTTCTTCACCTTCAACTTTAAACCATTTTTCGCTTGGGTAATGAGTAAACTCGCCGTTGGCAAATTCTTCACCTAAGTAAAAGTCAGCAAAAAAGTAGTTACAGCTTAAACGCTCAAAGTATTCACCTAGCGCAGAGGCAATAGATGCTTTATCGGTTGCGCCTTTACCATTGGTAAACATAACACCGCAGTCGCTGTCTTTAATATGAACCGAATAACAGTTAGCTACAGGATTAAGCCAAAGCGCTTCCTCAACGTTAATGTTAAGGGCTTTAAGCTTGTTTTGCATGGTAGAGATTGACGATTCTAGGTCGCGGTCTTTACCTTTGATAAATGTTTTTTCAGTCATATTAATCTCAACTAGTTCTGCACATGATGTGGAAGCGACATTATCGTGGATTTTGATGTTTATTTCACCCTTTGTGAGCAAGAACATTATTATTTAATAAAACTGTGGTTATTATATGCTCATACTGCGTAGTATAAATTTTTATAGGGAAGGTTGATGTTTAGAGTAATCAAACGGTTATTGTTATTAATTGTGATTTTAGCGCTTGCAGGCACAGCGGTAGTATATGGTGTGCTGACTTTGAGCCTGCCTGCACTTGATGGCAAAGGTCAAAGTAGTCACGTAAGTAATAACGTTAAAATATCGCGCGACTTACTAGGCCAGGCTGTTATTAATGCCAATAATAGAAACGATGCCGCTTATGGATTAGGTTATGCGCACGGACAAGATCGATTTTTTCAAATGGATTTATTAAGGCGCAACGCCGCAGGTGAGCTAAGTGAGTTATTTGGCAAAGTGGCCCTTGGGCTTGATAAAAAAATGCGCTTTCATCAATTACGCAAACGCAGCCGCGCTATTTTACAAACCCTCACAAAAGCCGATAAGCAATTATTAACAAGCTACGCACAAGGCGTGAATGAAGGGTTGGCACAAGTAGGGTATGCAAGCTTTGAATACCTACTAACAGGCGGTGTGCAAAAACCTTGGCAAAGTGAAGACAGCTTATTGGTTATATTTAGCATGTATCTTGATTTACAAAGTGCAACGTTTGAGCGTGACCAAGCGCTAATACAGATTGAGCAAGCTTACGGGCAAAAAATGGTTGAGTTTTTAACGCAACCAAGCCAATACCAAGCGGCGCTTGATGGCAGTAAACTTACGCCTTTTACAGATGATATACCTACACTTCCAGCGCAAGCACAACACCCGGTTAAAAATATTCAAGCAAACGAAGAGCGCGGCAGTAATAACTGGGCCGTAACCGGTGCGCATACGCAAACGGGTGCAGCAATGCTCTCTGACGATATGCATTTATCGATGGCGGTGCCGGTTATTTGGTACAGAGCACAGCTTAATTACACGCAAAATACTAAGGAATTTCAAATAACAGGCGTATCGCTGCCTGGTGCACCCGCTATTGTGGTGGGTAGTAATAATAAAATTGCTTGGGGCTTTACTAATGGCTACATAGATACCGCTGATTGGATAGCGCTAAATGATGAGAGTAAAACATGGCAGGTAAATGAGCCAATAGCGTTGCCAAATGATGAAGTTGAAAACTACCCATTAACGTTAAGCGAATACGGCCCAGTAAAATACATTAATAAAAAACCCTACGCACTTAGTTGGGCGGCGCATCAGCCTTACGCCGTTAATATGGAATTAGTAAAACTTGAACAATCAAATACGGTTGATGATGCATTAGCAATAGCGAGCAGTGTGGGTATTCCGGTGCAAAACTTAATGGTGGTTGATAATAAAGGCAGTGCAGCGTGGAAGCATATGGGCGGCATACCTGCACGTAAAACCCCAAGCGAATTAAGTGTAAACACAAAACAATATTCTACGCTTTTTGAGCAAAATGAAAATGAACGCCCGTTTGTTAAAAACCCGCAAAATGGGCGATTATGGACAGGTAACTCACGTGTTGTATCGGCCATAGATAACAGCCGGTTTGGTAACGGTGGTTATGCACTAGGGGCACGTTCAAGCCAAATACGCGATAGATTATTTGAAAAACAAACCTTTGCTGAAAGCGACTTTTACGCGCTACAGCTTGATAACCAAGCCCGCTTTTTAATGCCTTGGCATACATTAGTACTTAATCAGCTTAAAAAAGATAAAAGCAAAAATAAGCAATACATTAGCGAGCTTGAAAACTGGCAGCAGTGCGCATGTGCAAGCTCTGTAGGTTATACCTTAGTTAAGCGCTATAGAAGTGCATTAATAAATACTGTTTTTGCAAGCATGGAGAATAAGCTCAATGAGCAAAGCGGTACACTTAAATACGTAAAACGCGATCTTGAGCCGGCAATATGGCAGCTTATTAATACACGGCCCGATTCGTGGGTAAACCCTGAGTATAAAAGTTGGGATGAGCAGTTATCAGGTGCATTTAACCAAACAGTGACAGCGCTTAGGGCAGAGTATGGAGATAACTTACAAAATTGGCAGTGGGGCAAAGTAAATGCGCTTAACATTGAGCACCCGTTTGCTAAACAAATACCAATACTGGCTAAGTTTTTAAATATGCCAATAGCGCCTGGGTTCGGCGATAGCTACATGCCCGCAGTGCAAGGTAAAAGCTTTGGTGCATCGCAGCGCTTTATTGCCCAGCCTGGGCATTTAGAAAATGCCATTATGACAGTACCGGGTGGGCAATCGGGGCATCCTCTATCTGAGTTTTACCGTGCAGGCTTTAGTGATTATGTAGAGGGTAAACACACGCCTTTATTGCCACAAACGCTTATACATCAAATAATAATAGAGTCCGCTCAATGAACTAAAATATAGCTAAATACGTTCTTTATTTATTAATTCATATAACAGGTAAAAAATAATGAAAAAAATACTACCCGCATTAATCACAGGCTTATTACTAAGTAGTACAGCGCATGCAGATGAAAGCCCAGTAACCGCTGAAAAGTTAAGTGACCACGTATACGTATTATTTGGGCAAGGCGGCAACATTGCAGCAAGTGTTGGGGACGATGGTATTTATATTATTGACGACCAATTTGCCAAGTTATCAGACGAAATTAAAAAAACCATTAGCGATTTAAAACCCGGTAGCGCAGAGTTTGTAATTAATACGCATCATCATGGCGATCATACTGGTGGTAACGAAAACTTTGCCAAAGCCGGTGCGCATGTTATTGCGCACGACAACGTGCATAAGCGATTAGAAGAAAAACACGGTGCAAACTCAGATTACCTGCCACGTATTAGTTTTGGCCACGATTTAAAGCTGCATTTTAATAACGAACATGCGCATGTAGTGCATTATGCGCATGCACATACCGATGGTGACTCGGTTATATTTTTTAATAACGATAACATAGTACACATGGGCGATATTTACTTTAACTTTGGCAGCTTGCCGTTTGTTGATGTAGATAGCGGTGGCAGTGTTGACGGAATACTAGCAGCCGTAAATGACGTTATTAAGCAAATAGACGAGCGCACCATAGTGATACCCGGGCATGGTCCGGTAAGTGACCGTTCAGGGCTAGTAACGTATGCTAAACTTGTTCAAAAAGCTAAAGGTTTAATGTTAAATGCAATGCAAAATAACGCAAGCCTAGAGCAAGTAATTAAAGCCGATCCATTGGCAGAACTTGGCCTTGAATACGCAGGCTGGTTGCCAAAAGAGAAAGTGACTACACTTTTTTATCGCAGCTTAAAGTAGTACGCGTAACGTAAAAAACATGATACAAAGCTGAGTGTACTTTAGCGTACATTCGGCTTTTATTTATTATGCCCAAAGGAGTTGTGTATGTCGGCAGAAAAAACCCACCTAGAAATTTGTAACTTAACAAAAGAGCAGTATCCGCAAATTAAAACCTTGATGGATCAGGCTTATCCCGATTTAGGTGGCGCATGGCCAAGCCATACTATTTTTAGATTGATAGATCAGTTCCCTGAAGGGCAAATAGGCATAGTGGATGATGGTGTGCTTGTGGGCTTAGCGCTGAGCGTACAAGTAGACTACACGCGTTTTTCAAACCCACATACCTACGAAGACATAGCCGATGGCCATGATCGCGTATTTAGCGATACCGATGGCGATGCTTTATATGGCTTAGATGTTGCTATTAGCGAAACTCACCGAGGCATGCGTTTAGGGCGTCGCCTTTATGATGCCCGTAAAGAATTGTGCCGCCAATATAACTTACGCGCTATTTTAGCCGGTGGCCGTATTCCACGTTATTACAATCACAGCAGTGAAATGACGCCAATGGAATACATTGAAAAGGTTGACCAAAAAGAGCTTTACGACCCAATTTTAAGCTTTCAGCTTTCTAACGACTTTCAGGTAAAGCGGTTACTTAAAAAGTATCTGCCGGAGGATCAAGAGTCTGTAGGTTACGCCACGTTACTTGAGTGGAATAACATAATGTATGAGCCAACCGATACGGTGCTCGAATCTACTAAATCAATCGTGCGTATAGGCGCGGTGCAATGGCAAATGCGCTGCGTTGAGTCGGTTGAAGAAATGCTAAAGCAGGTTGAATACTTTGTAGATACGGTATCTGACTACAAAAGCGATTTTATATTATTTCCTGAGTTTTTTAACGCGCCACTTATGGGCTTAGGCGATCAAAATAATCAAACCGAAGCAATCCGCTATTTAGCGGAATATACCGAAACGTTTAAAAACGCGATGTCGCGTATGGCAATAGAATACAACGCCAATATTATTACCGGTTCTATGCCGCTTGCCGAAGACGATAAAATTTATAACGTAAGTTACTTATGCCACCGTAGCGGTAAAATAGACGAGCAGCGCAAAATACACATAACCCCGCATGAGCAAAATGATTGGGTTATTCAAGGCGGCGACAAAATTGCCGTGTTTGATACCGATGCTGGGCGTGTAGGTATTCAAATTTGTTACGATGTAGAGTTTCCAGAGCTTTCGCGCATACTAGCTAAGCAAGGGCTTGATATACTCTTTGTACCGTTTTGGACCGACACTAAAAATAGTTATTTACGGGTTCGCCATTGTGCGCAAGCGCGCGCAATCGAAAACGAATGTTATGTGGTTATTGCAGGCTCAGTGGGTAACTTACCTGAGGTAGAAAGCTTAGACGTACAGTACTCGCAATCGGCAGTATTGACCCCGTCTGACTTTTCTTTTCCGCACGATGCAACATTAAATGAAGCCACACCTAATACCGAAATGTTATTATTTAGCGACCTTGATATGGATAAACTAAAAATTCTTCATAGCGAAGGTACGGTGCGCAATTTAAAAGATCGCCGCGAAGATTTATACGACGTAATTTTGAAAAAGAGAGATGTTTAATGGCATGGGTTTATTTAGTCATTGCAGGCCTGCTTGAAATAGGCTGGCCAATTGGTTTAAAAATTTCACAACAACCCGATACTCGCTGGCAGGGTATTGCAATGGCTGTGGCGTTTTTAACAGCCAGTGGCTTTATGTTGTGGCTTGCACAAAAGCAAATATCAATGGGTACTTCCTACGCAGTATGGACCGGCATTGGCGCTGCAGGAACGTTTTTAGTGGGTATATTATTTTACGGTGATGCAGCCACGTTTGGCCGTATTGCAGGTGTACTCATGATTATTTGCGGTGTGATAACGCTAAAAATTAGCTCTTAAAAAGAGCGCTTAAAACTCGCTTTAAAAGTTATAAGCAGCTTTATAGTAGCGCAGGATTAAAAGCCTGCGCTTTTTTATATTCTCAATTTGGCAGCATCACTAAAATAGCGGCAATGGCTATTAGGATTAAGCCTGCGGTGTCTGGCTTTTTGAGTGGTTGCTTTAGCCAAAGTACAGCAATTAGCATAGTAAAAAATACTTCAACCTGCCCAAGCGTTTTAACATACGCCACGTGCTGTAAACTCATTGCACTAAACCAGCCAATAGAGCCCACACAACTAAAAATACTAATCGCTGTTGTAATGCCTTTATATTGCCAAAGTTTACTAAGAGTATGCGGCTCTTTTAGTAATAAATAGCCAAGTAATATAAGTGTTTGTAGGCTTATTACAAACAGTAAAACCCATGCAGCCGAGTGCGGAAATAATAACCCTGAATTTAAACTCGCTTCACGTACCCAAAGGGATGTAAGAGCAAAGCTTGTGCCGCAGGCAAGGCCAAGTAACGCTGTTTTAGCATCAAAGTGTTTTACGCTGGTTATACCGCTAAGTAAAAGCACTGCTATGGCCCCTAAAAATACCCCTAACCAACCAAATACACTAAGCGCAGAGCCAAAAAATAATACCCCTAAAATAGCCGCGACTAACGCCTCACTTTTAGCAAGTCCTGCACCTACGGCGTAATTATTCATTTTAAATAGCTTTACCATTAAACTCGTGGCAAGTATTTGCATAACGCTTGCGCCAAAAATAAATCCCCAAAAGGCATTATTAAATGTAGGCATGGCTGTATCTTGATATTGATAAAGGCCATATAAATAAACTGCAGCAATGGGGCCTGCTAAAATAAAACGTGAAAGGGTTACGCCAGCAACACTTACATTGTTACTTAATTTACTTTGCAGAGCATTACGCCAGGCTTGCATAAAGGCGGCTAAAAAAGTGAAAAAGATCCAAGTCATGGTATTCGTCGATTAAAAATAAGGTCTTTAAGTTAACAATCTTTAGTTATTAATGCGATGCATTAAGGGTGATAGTGAATATTCATCATCTGCGATATTATGCCGCACTGCTTTATGAGTAAACTTAGCTATAGTCAATATGATGTTATTGTTTAGCCGCCAGCGTATGTCATAAAACGTTTGGGCGGCTTTTTTTATGCGTGTATGTTATATGTATTGCTCAAATAATCAGGATTTATAATAAGAGAATAAATTATGACAACATTAGTGGTGTGTGCATTATTAGCTGTATTAATGCCTTATTTTGCAAAAGTACCCGTGGCCGTTGCGATGGCAAAGCTTGGACGGTACGACAATAAACACCCACGTTCACAACAAGCAAAACTAACGGGTTTTGGTGCTCGGGCGCTCGCTGCTCATCAAAATTGTTTTGAATCACTTGCAGTGTTTGCCATTGCTATTGCTGCTGTACTTGGTACTAACTCAGTAAATGCAGTAACCGAAACCTTGGCGGTTACTCATATAGTTTCGCGAACTTTGTATTGTATTTTTTATTGGTTGAACCTAGATATTATACGTTCGCTTGTATGGTTTATTGGCTTAGGTACTGCCATTGCCATTATTATAGTGAGTATCTAATTTATTGTTAAAACCACAAAGCAAGCGGCCTAAAAGGGCGCTTGCTTTGTGCTCTTGTATAACTTAATAGCATAACTCAATAGTATTAATGCGATACTTTAATTCGCTCGATTAAATCGGTATTAGCAACCTCGCTGTTTATAGCAAAGTCTAACTGTACGAGTACATCATTAAAGCCTGCCTCAGACATTTTATATTCCCACTTTGCCAAGGCTTCCTTCGCTGATTTATCAAAAACGTCTGATGGCTTAGATTGAATTACGCTAATGTTTTTTGTTCTGCCATTGGCGGCAATATCGTATTTTAATACTACCGAGCCGCTAATGCCTTGCTTAGCTGCTTGGGCAGGGTAGACAGGTTCAATGCGTATTGTTGGTGAAATATGATCCTCTTTCGTTATTTCAGCTTGGGGCTGTTTTGCAATGGCTAAACCGCTAAGCATGCTTGCCGCTATTAGCAGTAAGCCACCTTTGGCAAAGCGAGAGTGATTACCACTGTGCTTTATATTGGTAAGTCGTTGTAACATGGTTTTTTTATCTCCGTAGTGTGAATAAGCCATTAGGCCTGCGGGAGTTGCTGCCGCGCAGTTAACTAAGGCTTTGCTGTATAAAATGTGTTGGTGTGTGGTTTTATTGGCAAGTACCCGTTCATCACAAGTCAGCTCTTGTAATCGGCGCATGCTTGCGTAACAAAACCAAGCAAGTGGGTTAAACCAAAGTAAAATAGTGGGTAGTAGCATGAATGCGTTTGTTAAGTTGTCTTTGCGTTTAATGTGTACGTTTTCGTGCTCTAAAATAAGCGCCAATGTGGCTCTATCAAACTGGGTATTATAGTTGCTCGGCAGCACTAGTTTACTGTTTAAAATACCCACCACCATTGGCGTGGCTACATGTTGGCTGATATAAGTTTTAGCACTTGTAGTAAGTGTATGGTTAAAGTGTGTTAGCTCTGTTAGCTGCAGGCTTTTAACAAAGCGAGTATGTGTAATAAAGCTGGCTATTAATAACCCCGCGGTAATAAGTACATACATAAGTGCCCAGCTAATACCCATTTCATGTGTAAAAGGCTGGTTAGGGGTAATTAAGTAATGGCTAATGTTGCTATTTTGCAGTGGTTTAATCGCATTGGGTAAATTAGCGATAACTAATGCCGCAGGCAATAACCACGCTAACTTGTATACAAACCGCGCGCCAAGGATTTTTAAACCAAATCGCTCGAGTAAAATAAATCCACAAAACAAAATACTTAATAGTAGTTGTTGCTCAATTAACCAATTAAACCCAGTTTGAATAACCATATTAATCCCTTACTTTTGGTTTTTTTCCCAGTCATCAATGACTTTTTTAAGCTCGTTTATATCTTGCTGAGAAAGCTGCTCCGATTTAGCAAAACCGCTTACCAGCGGGGCTATGCGACCACTAAAAAAGCGCTCAATAAAGTTTTGGCTCTCTTTTAGGGTGTAGTCGGCGCGCTCCATGCAGGGGGTATAAATATATTGGCGACCGTCTTTTTCAAACGACAGTGCGCCTTTTTTAACTAATCGACCCAGTAAGGTTTTAATGGTTTTTTCGTGCCATTGCTTATCATCGCTTAAGCGCTCAATAATTTGGTTGGCGGTTGCTGGGTAATTAACCCAAAGTGCATCAAGTACTTCAAATTCTGCTTTTGATAACTCAATCATTTTATTGCCTACAAATGTAATCTTTAATTTAAGACTACACCTGTAATCTATTTTTGCAAGGTTATTTTTTAACTTTTTTATGCGCTATTTAAACGAAGGTTAGATTTTTGAAATATCAGTTTTATTAATTTGTATGTAGTGGTTTTCAGGGAGGTTTAGTTTTGAAAGAGCGAGTTCGCTAAATTGCACTCTAAATAAATCAGTTACTTTAAAGCCGCAGTAATGCGCCATTTTACGTATTTGCCTGTTAAGCCCTTGCTTTAAAATAATACTAAACTGGTTGTCAGCTATTTTAGTTACTTCACACGGCAAGGTTACTTGCTTATCTACAGGCACCCCAGCGGCCATTATTTCACAAAACTCATTATTAATAGGTTTATTTACCGTCACTAAATAACGTTTGGGCTGGTGGAAGTCAGGGTGAATAAGTTGATTACAAAAATCACCGTCGTTGGTCAAAATAAGTAAGCCCCGAGAGTCTTTATCTAATCGGCCAATAGGATAAACACGGGTAAGTGTAGGCAAATGGTGAATAAGGCTGGCAGGGTCATCTTTATTTAATTTGCAGTCAATACCTACAGGTTTGTGGTACGCAAAATAAACTAGCTCGGCTGCGCCTTTAACTGCTTGGCCATTAACTATTACTAAGTCTTGCTCATCAACGTGATCAATATGATTAGCAGGGCGATCATTTACCGTTACTACCCCTTCATCTATTAAGCGCGATGCCTGTTTGCGTGAGCAAACACCGGCGTGAGCAATGTATTTAGCGAGTCGAATTTTATTGCTCATAAGCTTAAAAAGGCAGTGATGTAATAATTTGATCGCGATTATAGCAAAGGTGCGTATCTATAAAGTTACTTTTTATAAAAAGGCGATTGTTATGGGTATGAAATTTTCTGAACTAAAAAAACACGAACCATTACAAAAAGTGGTGGCGCACTCCCTAGAAATGGCGCTCTATCAGGTGTCTGTCATTATAAATAACGTAGAGTATTATATTACTGAAGAAAATGGCGAATTTGTAAAAGCGCTCAGCCCGCTGCATATTCAAAAACGTTTTGAAAAAATAGCCTACGCCGAAATGGTGCTACGACACACGAGTGCCTACGACGAAATGTGCGGCCAACCCGAAAAAACAAGCAGCAATTTACTAGAAGTACCTTATGGTAAAAATAACCTTTTTTAATTAAGTTAGTTTGCTAGTATCTGCTTCTTTAAGGGCGGTACATGTATCAATTTAAAGCAGATAATACCGATGCGTTAAACTCAGCGCTTCGCACTAAAATAGTTGAATTTAACGCGCAGCACTTTGATGCGCAAAGAGTGCCATTAGGCTATAAATTTGTTGATGAGCAAAGTAAGGTTGTTGCAGGTATTAGTGGGTGTGTGTTTGGAAATTGGCTGATGATTAGTTGGCTTTGGTGTAGCGATGTAGCGCGAGGTCAAGGGCTTGCAGGTAAGTTACTAACGGCACTTGAACAATCAGCTGTTGAACTAGGTGCAACGACCGCTCAGCTCGATACGCTTGATTTTCAGGCTAAGCCATTTTACGAAAAACGCGGGTATGTGGTTAAGTATCAACTTAATAACTACCCGCGCTCTGGTACGCGCTACTTTATGGAAAAGTCGCTTTAATTTTTGCTGACTATTTTGCTTTTAGCGGCTCGCCTTCAAAAGTAACCCCTAAAAATGGCGTTGCCTCTGGCGCTAACATAAACGTGCGAATGTTCATGTGATCATCGCCCTTAGGGTTTTGTAGTACGTCTTCACGGTAAAACTTACCAAAGCAATCTAATGTATTTTGTTTACTTAAATCGTTTAATTTAGCAAACGCAAAAATTTTACATGAACCGTTGTTTTCACTTGCTGAGCTAAGCAACCCGTGGTTATTAAAGCCACATGCAGTAAAATTGTAATTAGCTTCAATCACCGCCATTGTGTCGGTAAATTGAATGCTTTTTGGGTTATCTGCAAGTTGCTGTAAAAAATCTAGTAGTAACATTTTTATCCTTTTTAATATAAAAATATAAGGGATTAGTAATCGTTGCTAGTAAGCTCTGCACTTAAAAGCTTTCCATCATAAATATAAAAATAACCATCCCAGTACTGTGATGTAAATTCTGCTGAATCAAAAAACTCATCGTAATTGCCTAACTTAGCAAGGCTTGAAACAGGGTCGTTATATTTCACACCTGAAAAATCCCAACTGTGTCCTTGCTTAAAGTAATTGGCTAATGCCGAGAGTTTTATATTGTTAGTAGAGATAGGTTCAAAAAGTTTTAATTTGGCAATAAAGTCAGCTTTTTCATATAAGAACTCGCTGCATGGAGTAACACTGATATTGTCTTCAGATGAACTGATTAGCTTTAAAGATATATTTATATTTTTATTAAGATTACCATCAGTTTTGGCGATAAAGCTTTTAATGCAATGCTTATTAAATGCGATTTTGTCTATTAGCTGCCCTTGAGCAATTCCTATTAGCCTTTGATCTACTTCAGTGTCTGATGACTTATAATATGCGGTTTCAATATCTGCAAACTCTTTATTTAATGCCGTTATTTGTAAAGGCGTTATAGGGGTGGCTGCTTCTACAATCTCATTATTACTAAGTTTGATCTTAAGCTTTTTATTTTCCAACGTGAGCACATTATTAATTTGCATGGGTAATAAGTTTAAATGGAACTGATAGCCTACTAGTTGATTATTAACAAAGTGAAAAGCATGGTGCCTACCATATACACGTATTCTTTTGCTTTCATTTTTTAGTTCAAGGCTGTGTAACCCCAGCAGTTGAGTTACTTCTTGTGTGCTTTGTCCAAATTTGGTGCCAAAAAAGTACTTTGATATAATTAACTTACTATCAAATTTTTTGAATGCAGGTCGGTCATCATTATTTGAAAGAATTGTTATCTTTTTTTCATTTGATTTCAAAACTCTGAAGGTATGCTCCCCTGTAATAAAAGTAGCTTCAGACATTGCTTGGTTTTTATTGCAGTTTTTGGAAGGTGTGAAGTGAGCGGTATAAAATAAACGTTTTTTAATTGAGTTAGAAGAGGTCGATTCTTGGTTAACGTCTCTATCCATAACGAACCTCTCCTTAACATAGATTTGAGAGTTAGCAGCTAATGATTTTTTAACTTTTTTGTACTCAAATAAAGCTTCGGATCTTAAGTTTTTCTGTGCTTCAACTTCACTATCTAGCTGAAATAATGACATTTGAGTCTTAATTGTAAATTGCTCTGAAATAGCCTCACAGCTTTTGTCTTTTACAAAATAATTTGTTGCCAGAGCACTACATTGCCAAAAACAAAGTAGTGTAAATAGTAGTGCACGCATAAACTTCCTTTTATTATTTTTGTTTATTTAGCACTCAACTCTAACTCATTTGTTTGTTGATTTATATTAAATTTAAATCGCGATAAAAAGTTCATTCCTAACAAACCTTGGCTGCGGGTATTGTCGATACTGAGCACTTCAAAGCCATAAATAATTTGCATCCCCACTTTAAACGACTCAATTTGATAACGCTTAACTTTAATTTGCCCATTTGCAGTGTTTACGGTTACATCGCCTAAATAAAGTGGCCTTGGTGAAAGTTGGCTAAGCACATCACTCGAAAGAGAAGTAATACTTGCACCGGTATCTATCATTAGTTCGCTTTGCAGTGAGTTATTTAGCTCGCTACTAATTAAATAATGCGCGCCGTAAGGGGTTAGGGTAATAAAGTCATCTTGCGATTGCGCCTTATTAATTAGTGTTTTTAGTGTATTTACGTCTGTTTTAAGAGGGTTATTACGTGGCATACGCTCAAGAGTGGTTATTGCGCTTATAAAGTCATTTTGCTGGTAATAGGCATAAGCAAGTGCGTATAAAAAGTGACTATTGTCGTTTTGATAATCGAGCCAAATTAGGGTTTGTTCGATAATTGCTTGCCAATTTTGCTGCTCACTTAAACTGTGAAGCTCGTTTTTGGTCAAATTTTCCAACCGCACATTTTCGGTGTGTTGCTGTGGCTCATTTAACAACGGGTATAGTTCAAATAAAGCAATAATTGCATTTTGTATTTGCCCACTATTTATTAAGTAATCGACCTGCAGTGTAAGTAGCTCTGTATTGTAAGGGTCTTGATCTAATAGTGTGTTTAACAATGGTTCGCTAAGAAATAAGTTAGTATTTAGCCATGTTTTTAATTGCAAAACCCACGAAGAGTAAAGTGTGCGAGCAAGGGTTGGGGAGTGTTGCTTTAGTTGCTGGTAAGTATTAAACGCCTCGTCAAATTGGTGTTGCTCAAATTGTTGTTTAGCCTTAGTAAGTAGCTCATTATTAGGCGCTTTAATTGGTTTTGCAGAGGTTTTTTGGATTTCTTGTTTGCCAACAACCGCGACTTGTTCTGGCCATAGCAGGTAAGCATTGAGGCTAAGTGAGCCAATTAATAGTAAGGTTATTAGCTTGGTATAATGGCTCATTGCAACCTCGTCGTTGTATTCTAGGTTATTTAATAAAATGTGCTAAGGCATGAATATTCGCAATTTCAACATCGGCAAGCCCTTTGTAGGCATAGGTAGCGCCTTGATCGTTTAGCCATACCGATTGGCAACCAGCATTATTAGCGCCTTGTACGTCGGTATCTAGGCTATCGCCAATGTGTAAAATTTTACTTTTAGGGATATCTAAATGCGTCGCGGCTTTATCAAATAATGTTTTATGAGGCTTTGCTTTACCGTGCATGCCTGCTTGTAACACGAGCGAAAATTTATTGTGTAAATTAAAGCGTTCTATTTCCACATTACCATTAGTGATAGCAACAAGCGTAAAATGCTGAGCTAAGTTATCAAGTAGTTTTAGTACGTCGTCACTAACTACTATTTTGCTACGTGCGTCAGCAAAAGCGTTATACGCTGCATTTGCATGGTGCTCTACATCATCGGCGTTTAAATCTAATTTAGAAAGCGCTAAACGCAGCGTATGTTGGCGCCATTTGGTCACGTTATCGGCAAGCTCAGGTGATTGTAATACTGCTTCGTTACGACATTGCTGCCAATATTTTGGGCCTTGCTCTAGGTAGCTTGGCAGTGCACTTAAGTAATCTTGCTGCGCTTTAACCGCCGCTTTTATTATTGGGTGGTTGTTGTACAAAGTGTCGTCTAAATCAAAGCTCATCACAGAAAAAGGGCGAAGAGCACGATTAAATCGGATCATAGTTATTCTCCTAATCAGTTTGCTTTTTAGCGCGCGGGTGGGTGTTGTCGTACACCTTGGCTAAATGCTGAAAATCTAAATGCGTATACACTTGTGTAGCCGACAAACTACTGTGCCCTAATAGCTCTTGTACGGCACGTAAATCGCCAGAGGATTCTAAAATATGAGATGCGAATGAATGGCGTAATTTATGTGGATGAACCTGCGAGCTAATACCTTGTTTTATTCCCCACTCTTGCATACGTAGGCGAACCTGACGCACCGAAATACGGTTTTTTTTGCTACTTAAAAATACGGCTGTTTCGTCAGGTTTTGCAAATTGACCGCGTATATTAAGCCAATTTTGAAGTGCGCTTAATGCTTTTTTTCCAACCGGAATTAAGCGCTCTTTATTCCCCTTACCTTTAACTAATATTTCACCACTGGATGTGTTAATATCGCGTAAGTTGGTGCCAACTAACTCGCTAATGCGTAGCCCCGATGAGTACATTAGTTCCATCATGGCTTTGTCTCTTATAGCTAATGGGTCGTCATCGTTAATTTCTAGCAGGCTTGCCATTTGATCTACATCGAGATTTTTAGGTAAAGGCTTTGAAAACTTTGGTCCTTTAATGCCTTGGGCGGGGTTATGGTAATGTGCTTGTTGAGTAATGTTTTTGGCTTTCAAAAATTTGTACAAACTACGGATGCAGCTTAATTTTAAGCTAATTGTTCGCCCGCTTAATTGCTTTGACCTAAGGGCCATACTGTAGCGACGAATATGCTCGCCTTGTACGCCAAACCAATCGTCACATAATTTATTAAAATAAAGTGCGGCAAAATTAAGCTGGCTCACATACTGATTTACCGTATGCTCAGAATACTGCCTTTCGTACTTTAAATATTCGCTAAATAAATGAATGGGCGTACGCCAATTATCGCTTAACTGCTCAGTATTAGGCGTAGCGTCTTCGCTCATGCCAGTTCCAACAGCCTTAGTTGCAGGGCACGCACAAAATCAAGTACAAAGAGATTGTCTTGTGCGGGTTCAAAGTGGTTAGCATCGTTACTACCAAAGGCTAAAATAGCCACTGGCTTTTTGCTATCACCAATTAAATAAATAGCTGCCGACTGGGTTTCATCGCTAAATAGTAGCTCGCGTTCTTGTTGATTAATGCGCCCTAAATAATGCGTAGAATGTGTAAGGCGGTGCTCAATAAGGCTTTCATACTGTGCTGTATATTTAACTAACTTACAGTTGCTTATGTTTGGACTTGTACAAATTATATTGGTTAAGTTACTGGCAAGTGTATTGAAGTCGTAATTGCTCCAAAGCTGGCTATGGCATTGGCTAAATAACCTATATACAAGCTCGTTTTGTGTTGCATGTTTGCTCATGCTCTCTATTTGATTTTTTAACAGTGTGTTGTGCTCACGTAGCTGGCGCTGCTGAATATGCACCAGTGAAGTAGCACCTTGCTCTTTTTGTTGAAGCTCAAGCTTTGCAAGTAAGTGTGGTTGCTCAATTAAAAAATCAGGGTGCTGTGTCAAATACTCAGCAACTTGTGCTTTGGTTAGCTCGTTCATAATGCTACTTGCCCATCAAATACATGCTCGGCTGGGCCGGTCATGCGTACAGGGTGGCCTTCGCCGCTCCAGCGAACTTGCAATGTACCGCCAGGTAAATCAACTTGTACCGTGGTGTTTAGTTTGCTTTGAATATGGCCAATAACCATCGCTGCACATGCGCCAGTACCACAAGCAAGGGTTTCGCTAACGCCACGCTCCCATACTCTGAGTTTTATATGATCTTGCGACACTACTTGCATAAAGCCGATGTTGGCCCGATTTGGAAAGCGTTCGTGGTTTTCTAGTAGTGGGCCTAGCACATCAACTTGTGCGGTTGTTATGTCGTCAACTTCTAACACGCAATGCGGGTTACCCATAGATACAGCGCCACTAAATACAGTGTGCTCTTGCGCTCTTATAATATAGGTTAGTTCACGCTTGCTGGCTTTGAGCGGTATTTTGGCCGGCTCAAAATTAGGGTGGCCCATGTTTACTGTAACTTGGCCATCTTTTTCAATATACAGTGTTAAGTTACCTGATTTAGTCGACACGCTAATTTTATGCTTATTGGTTAGGCCCTTCATGCGTACAAAGCGGGCAAAACAGCGTGCGCCGTTTCCGCATTGTTCTACTTCGGTGCCATCGGCATTAAATATACGATAATGAAAGTCGAGATCGGGAGAATAAGGTGCTTCAACCATGAGTAATTGGTCAAAACCAATACCAAAGTGGCGATCAGCCAGTTTTTTTATTTGATCTCGTGATAAAAATACATTTTGTGTAATGTTATCAATTACAACAAAGTCGTTGCCTAAGCCGTGCATTTTGGAAAAATTAACTAACATAGCGCTCTAATTCGGGTTTGCTCTGCGCTAATCATGCCACAGAGCAGGAGTTGACAAAAACGTTTATGGTAAAACTTTTTCACCTTGATAAAGACTTTCTATTGTTTCGCGTTGGCGAATAAGGTGATGCTGCTCGCCATCTACCATTATTTCTGCAACACGTGGGCGTGAGTTATAGTTTGAGCTCATTGTAAAGCCATATGCTCCCGCACTACGTTGGGCGAGTAAATCGCCTTGCTTAAGAGCAAGTTCGCGGTCTTTACCTAAAAAGTCGCCGGTTTCACATACTGGACCAACAATATCAAAGTTATGCGAAGGGGTGTCGTCGCTGCGCACCGATACCGGAATAATCTTTTGCCATGCTTGATAAAGCGAAGGACGCAGCATGTCGTTCATACCTGCATCTACAATGGCAAAAAACTTATCTTGGTTTTGTTTAATAAATTCAACTTGGGTTACTAAAATGCCAGCATTGGCTGCAATAGCGCGGCCAGGCTCAAAAATAAGCTCAAGGTGTTTGTAATTAGCTAAACGCTCAGTTACTTGTGCAGCATATTCACTTGGGTGTGGCGGTTGCTCGTTGTTATACGGCACACCTAAGCCACCACCAATATCTAAATGCGTAAGCTCAATACCGCAGGCTTTTAACTCATCAATTAGTGCCATTAATTTATCTAGCGCTTCTAAGAATGGCCTTACTTCTGTTAGTTGCGAACCTATATGGCAATCAACACCGGTAATTTTTAAGCCCGGTAAAGACGCTGCATGTTGATAAACACTCACAGCTGTTTGAATATCAATCCCAAACTTATTTTCTTTTAAACCGGTAGAAATATACGGGTGCGTTTTAGCATCTATATCCGGATTAACACGAATAGAGATAGGCGCTTCTAAATTTAGCTCGCAAGCCACCTCAGAAATACGCTCAAGCTCCGATACCGACTCAACGTTAAAACATTTAATGCCTAGTTTTAGTGCATAAGCTATTTCGTCAGCGGTTTTAGCCACACCTGAAAAAACCACTTTATTGGCATCGCCACCGGCTTTTATTACACGCGCAAGCTCGCCCTTTGACACAATGTCAAAACCTGAGCCAAGGCGCGCTAAAATATTTAATACTGCAATATTAGAATTTGCTTTAACGGCGTAACACACCAAACTTTTGTGGTTTTTAGTCGCATTAGCAAATGCCAAATAGTGACGCTCAAAAGTAGCACGAGAATACACATAACACGGTGTACCATATTGTTGGGCAATAGCGGCAACGCTCACGTCTTCGGCAAATAATTGGTTGTTTTGGTAGTTAAAATAATCCATTTATTGCTCCTGACTTTGCTGTTTAATGGCCTGTGTTGATGGCGTTGGTTGAGCTGTATTTTGTGGTTTATTTTGCTCAGCCTGCTGCTCTGGTAAATAAAGAGGGCCGCTTTGGCCACAGCCAGCTAATGCGCTTAGTAGTAAAGTACTTATAGATAGTCGTTTTAATTGTAAGGTATGTGTCGCTTTCATTAGATTAATACGGTTGCTGGCTTTATAATCGCAGAGTAACAGAATATCTAAAAAATGCAGCTATTCGCGGATGATTTTATTCCTGTTACACTAGCTGTATATAAACCGTACCCAATACTAGGCAGCTCGCCTGCAAAGGAAAATTACAATGACTGAACACGAATATCACCAATTAGCCGAAGCTCTTATGTTCACTATTGAAGAGCAAGTTGATGATTGCGAAGCAGATTTAGATTATGAATCGGCAGAGGGTATTTTAGAAATTATTTTTGCTGATAAAAGTAAAATTGTAATTAACAAGCAAGCCCCTTTGCACCAAGTATGGGTGGCAACTAAATTTAATGGTCATCACTTTGAAATGCGCGACGGCCAGTGGATTGACAACCGCTCGGGCGCTGAGTTTTGGGAATTTATGAACCAAGCGTCTACTCGTCAAGCTGGTCAAGAAGTTAAGTGGCAATCAAGTTTATGAGTTTGGAATTTGTACAATACCCAGCACAATCAGAGCACAAAGCAACGGTAATTTGGTTACATGGTTTAGGTGATTCGGGGGATGGTTTTGCTCCAGTTGCCCCGCAGCTTAATTTACCGAGTGAGCTAGGTATACGATTTGTATTTCCGCATGCGCCTATTCAACCGGTCACCATAAATGGTGGCATGGAAATGCGCTCTTGGTACGACATTAAATCTATAGAATTAGATAAACGTGCCGATGAACAAGGTGTTAGAGATTCTGCAACAAAAGTAGAAGCCCTTATTGAGCAAGAAATTGAAAGTGGTATACCGGCAAATAAAATTATTTTGGCTGGTTTTTCGCAAGGTGGCGTAGTGTCGCTACATTTGGCGCCGCGTTTTGAGCAAAAGCTCGCTGGTGTAATGGCGCTTTCTACTTATATGTGTGTGCCTGAAAAGCTCACTCATGAAGCAAAGCATACCGATTTAAATGTATTTATGGCGCATGGTAGCCAAGATAACGTAGTGCCGCATAGTGCGGGAAGAAGTGCGTTTGAAGTATTAACAGCACATAACATGGATGTAAGCTGGCAAGAATACCCAATGGCACACCAAGTTTGCGCAGAAGAACTGCAAGCTATTCGCCAATGGTTAATTGCCCGCTTAAGCTAATTTTGGAGCCGCTGAGGTCAATATGAGTCAAAAAATAGTTATTAAAGCAAATGTAAAACGCGAACCACAAAATAGTGTACCTAATGTAAGCTACGAGTGGCATTGGCGTCGTATTGCGAGTGTTTCTATGTTGGTAGCAATGACCTCGGCAGCTGTTGTTTATGGGCTTACCACATCGGTTAACGCAGAGCAGGGCGAGCACCCTAATGAGCAAGAGCAGTACTTAAGCTTTGCCGATAACAACATTCAAAATAATGATGCACTAATTAGTGACCCTGTTATTAATGAGGCACCAAATGACGAAGCTGTTAATAGTAACGAGCAAGTAAGCGAAAGTGAATTAGCGCGCACTGCTCTTTTAACCGAGCTACCACAAGCAACCGATGATGCCCCTTTAAATAACGCTCCACTATCTACAAATACAGCGCCAACCGAGTCGATTGAAGCAATAGATAATAACAGTGCTGAGGTTATCAATAATCAGCAAAGTAATGTTGCTAGTGAGCAAGTTAATGAACAACCTAGTAATCAACCGCTAAATGCCTCTCCTAGTGAACTACTTGCAGAAATACAAAGCGATGATGGTGTACTTACGAGTAGCGAAGGGTTTTCAGCTAATGCTCACATTGCAAGCGTTGCACTTGGCGCGCAAATTGATACTAGTAAAATTAGCCGTGCGGTACTTACCCGTAAAGTAAGTAAGCGTGAGCCAACTAATGTATTTGCTGCTGACATTCGTTTAAATCAGTTTGAAGAAGCACTTTCGTTTTTTAGTGAACTTAAAAATTTACAAGGCCAGCAGGTTAAGCATGTGTGGTCTTTTGAGGGCGAAACCATGGCTGAAATTTCGCTCAATGTAACTTCGCCTCGTTACAGAACGTACTCAACTAAAAATATTATGGACACACAAACAGGCCACTGGCGTGTAGATGTTGTTGATGAGCAAGGTAATTTAATTGCTCAAAAAGAATTTAGAATTTTAGCTGATTAAGCTTAGCTATTCAGCAGTAACTATTTGGATACCCCTATGACAGAAAAAACAAAGTTAGTACGCATTGCAACTCGTAAAAGTGCTTTAGCACTTTGGCAGGCTGAATTTGTAAAGGCACAGCTTGAGCATTTTCATGATGATGTACGCGTAGAGTTAGTCCCTATGTCGACTCAAGGGGATATTATTTTAGATACACCACTGGCTAAAATTGGTGGCAAAGGCTTGTTTGTAAAAGAACTTGAGCAAGCTATGTTAGATGGACGTGCCGATATTGCCGTACACTCTATGAAAGATGTGCCGGTTGAATTTCCAGAAGGTTTAGCGCTGCATACTATTTGTGAACGTGAAGATCCGCGCGATGCATTTGTTTCAAATAACTTTGCTAATTTGAGCGAGTTACCTAAAGGCGCCATTGTAGGTACTTCTAGCCTTCGTCGTCAGTGTCAAGTGAGAGCGCTGCGTCCAGATTTAGAAATTCGTGACTTACGCGGTAATGTAAATACACGTTTAGCAAAATTAGATGACGGCCAATACGATGCTATTATTTTAGCGGCTGCAGGGCTTATTCGTTTAGAAATGGGCGAGCGTATTGCCGATTATATTGAGCCAGAAGTATCGTTGCCTGCCAATGGCCAAGGCGCTGTAGGTATTGAGTGTCGTATTGACGATGACGTAACAAAAGCATTACTTGCGCCGCTTGAGCATACGCAAACACGTATTCAAGTAAATGCAGAACGTGCTATGAACCGTCACTTAGAAGGCGGCTGCCAAGTACCAATTGGTGCTTATGCATTAGTTGATGGTGAGCAAGTTCATTTACGTGGTTTAGTGGGCGCCGTTGATGGCAGCACAATTTTACATGACGAAGTAACCGGCCATATTAATGATGCAGAGAAAATAGGGGTTGAGCTTGCTAAAAAATTATTAGCTCAAGGCGCCGACAAAATTTTAGCCGAAGTTTATAGAGACGCATAAATGACACATATCCTGATAACTCGGCCCGAAGGAAAAGGCGCAGCCCTTGCTCAGCAACTTGAGCAAGCGGGTTATCAGGCGTCGTTGTTTCCTGTTTTAAAAATCACGCATTTCACCCCTTCTAGTGCCGAGTTAAGCCCGCTTTTAAATGCTGATAAAATTATTTTTATATCGCAAGATGCGGTAGTTGCACTTGCTCAATTAAAACCGAATATAAACACTAAAGCGCAATTTTATGCGGTAGGCCAGCAAACGGCAGATACCATTTATGAGCAATTTGGTGTGCGAGCCGCTGTACCTAAGCAGTACGATTCTGAAGGGTTGTTAGCACTAAAGTCGTTAGCCGAAGTTGATGGCAGCAACATAGTATTAGTGAAAGGCCAGGCTGGGCGCCCCGATATTGCAAAAACACTTAAAGAGCGCGGTGCTTTTTTAAATAATTGTGTGGTGTATAAACGCGAGCCAATAGCCGCTGAAAAAAGCAACTGGACAGACCACTGGCAAAGCCTGAAAGTACAAGGTATAGTCATTACCAGTAATGCAGCAGTAGATGCAATATTTAATAACCTAACTGAAAAGCAATTACAGTGGTTACAACAGTGCCGATTTTATGTTGCTAGCGAGCGCATAGCCGCTTATTTACAGCAGCAACAGGTAAGTTTGGCTAATATACACATTGCAGCAGGGGCAAGCGATGACGCTATGTTTTCCTGCATAAAACAGCAAGGTAGCAACATGAGCGAACAATCAAAGCCAGTAACGGCAGATAATAAAACCCCAGCTAAACCAGCTGCACCTTCAAATAAAAAAGAACCTGCAAAAGCAGCGGGTGTGGCAAATAATAACAAGCAAAAAATAAGTAAAGTAGCGGTTGTTGCGCTTATTATTTCGCTTATTGTGGCAAGTGGTGTTGGTTACGAATTTTACCAAAAGTTAAACGCACGTAAGGCGCAAAATGTTGCAGTTAACGAGCTAAGTGAGCAAAACAAGCTGCTTACCCAAGAGCTACAAGCACTTAAATCTGCGCAATCTAATTTGCAGCAAGCACTGTTCAATAGTGAGCAAAAAGTGGCGGCTGCGCTTAGTGAAAGTGCCGAGAATAATCAGCAGCAATTAAAAGCGGCTTTGCAGCAAGCTCAACAACAAGGCGCATCGCTTAACCCGCAAGAGGTTACCAGCTTGCAACGTATGGCTGAATTTAAACTATGGGCTGAAAAAGACTATCAAGGCACACGTGCTGTACTTAAGCGATTAGACGCACTGCTAAGTGAGCACCCAGGTACGGTAGAAGTTCGCCAAGCAATTACGCAAGATATTCAAACGCTAGATAGCTTAAAGCCAATTCCAACAGAGGCTATTTATTTAAAACTTAATAGCGTTTTAACCAATATAGACAACTTAGCTTTTAATGCGGTAAACATTCCTGAAGAAGCTACTCAAGTTGATGAAAATGCATTAAGTGATGATGTAAATGACTGGCAACAAAACCTTAGCAATAGTTGGAATAAACTAGTCGACAGCTTTATCACCATTCGCCAGCACGAAGGGGTCGCTATAGAGCCGTTGATAACCGATCAAGAGCGCCACTTAATTAATCAGCGTATAAAGCTTAATGTAACTCAAGCGCAAGACGCACTTATGAGCAAGCAAGCAAGTATCTATTTTAATGCCTTAAGCGAAGCTAAACGTTTAGTTACTGAGTACTTTAAGCAAGATGATGATGCAACAAAAGTAGTTATTAAAGCACTTACTAGCCTTGAAAAAGAGCCGTTAAACTTTGATCCTAAAGTTGACCTTAAAAGCACTCAGCAAGTGAAGGAGTGGGCACAATGATAGGGCTTATCATATCAATTGTTGCCATTGTTTTAGTACTTGCGGTTACACCGTTTGTACTTGACGAAAAAGGCTATGTATTAATTTCGTTTAACAACACCACGATTGAAGGCACTATTGTGTCGTTTTGTATTATGGCGGCAATTATCGCGGCCGTTTTATACTTAACCTATAAACTCGTGCGCTATTTATTATCAATTTATCATAATACTAAACACGGCTTTTTTGCGCGTAGCGAAGAGCGTAAGCAAGCCGCCATAGAGCAAGCTTTGTGGAGTGCAATTAACGATGACTATGAACACGTAGAAAAAGCATTATCGGGCAATAGCGTGCCAAGTAAGTTTGAAGACATTCGCTTAGCATTACTTGCAAAAGCAGCGCTTACAAATAACCAAGTCGATAAAGCACTGGAGCGTTTGTTTGAAATTAGCCCTGATAACCAATTAAAAGTCGCCAAGTTATGGTTAGCCAGTGGCGATAGCAGCGCAATAGAGTCGCAAATGCGTGCCAGCGTAGAGGCAAAAAAAGCCACTGAACTTGAGCTCAAACTATACGCTGAAATACTTGTACAGCAGCAGCATTTTAGTGCGCTTGAAGAGTTTTTACCGCGCTTACTGCGCAAAAAAGCATTAACTGAGCCGCAGTGGATTCAGTTATTTAGCGCTTATTTTAATGCGCAAAACAGCGATAAACTAACCGAAAAATACAAGCAGTTACCTAAAAAATTACAGGTTCATGCGCATACTGCTTATTTAATGCAAATGGCTAAAGTAGGGCAGCTAGCGGCTATAGAAAGTGATTTAATTAAAATGGTTAAGCACAACGACCAACACACACAGCTCGCCAGTGTTTTAAGCAAGGCTACAACAGCCGAAGCGGTAAAACTGCAAACAAGTATTCAAGAGCGCTTGAAAAAAGACGACACCAACAATGCACTTTTACTTTCGCTTGCTTGTTTAGCTAATGCACAAAGGGATTACGAACTAGCCGCAAAAGTGTTTGATAAAGCGCTGAATAGCGATAATAAAAAGCAATTTAGTGAGCAAGCTGCATTAAGCTACAAAAATACTGCCCAAGCTGATAAAGCCCTCGTTTTGTATCAATAAAGGCTACACTCATTATTTAGCAGCTTTGATGTTCGGGAGCATAGGCGTTGAAACATTTTTTTATTCTTACTTTTAGTTTGGCGTGTGCATATTTTTTTACCGGATACTTTAGTAATTCTCTTTTAGCAATCGACGGCTATGCAGTTGCTGCATGGCCGCCTTCGGGTATTGCGCTGGCGAGCTTTTTAATTTGGGGTAGAAAGTCTCTTTTAGGCTTAGTTTTAGGTGCTTTTTTAACGAATTTAATTCACCTAGAAAACGCTTCAGCATTATTTCAGTTAAGTGTATTTATGCACGCTGCGGGTGTTACCTTTGCGGCTACTTTTCAGGCATGGATAGGTAGCCAATTAGTCACTAAAGTGATTAAAGCGCCACTTGATTTATCTTCTTTAAAACACTGTATTCAAAGCCTCGTTGTTGCCGGACCATTATGCTGTGTTATAGCTGCAGGTGTAGGCACAAGCTTATTACTTTTTAATGGCGTGATCCCAAGTTATGCTGGTTGGGATACCTTTGTGGCATGGTGGATTGGCGACAGTATTGGCGTGCTTGTATTTACTCCTCTTATGCTGGCTGCATTTAATTATTCTCAAGTAAATTACCGCTTGCAGGTGATACTCCCTTCTCTTTTAATTTATGTGTTAATTAGCATTAGCTTTTATGGTGCGGCCAGTGTAAAAAAAGAAAAAAACATACAAAAAGAAGAAGTTAAAATTTTAGCTACGCAAGACGCGATAAATAATAAAATTAATGAAATAACAGCGCACCTAGCGCTTTTAGCTACATTTTTTTCTAGCAGTGATGATGTAAGCTTTACGGAGTTTAAGCAATTTACCTCTAAACAACTTAGCTATAGCCAAGATATTTTGGCGTTTGAATGGGTTCCATATTTACCTAATAAACGCGTTACGCAATACGTGGAGGCTAATAAAGGTTCCGAGCTTGCTAATTATTACCTTAAAGAAAAAGCAGCAGACGGAGGTTGGCAGCCTGTTACTGCGCGAGATTTTTATTACCCTGTTAAGTACGCGTATCCTTTTAAGGGCAATGAAGATGTAATTGGCTTTGATTTAGCATCTAATAAAGTTAGGCGCTCAGCATTAATTAAGGCCAAGGTACTGAATGAGTTGGTATTAAGTGAACCCATTAATCTAGTGCAAAATGAATCTGAGCGAGGGGTGTTATTTTTTCATCCTGTGTTTGGTAACAATATAACAGAAGATGATTTTAAAGGTTTTGCAGTAGCCGTAGTTAGTTTAGAGCGGTTATCTGAATCGCTTTTGATTGAGCAAAATAATAATGTTGCAGTGAGCTTTACAGACACTACGTCCGAGGATAACGCTCAACCTATTTTTACTGCTAACCACCAACAAATGTTTCCTTTAAAAGATTATAAGTTATTGGTAGGTAAGCGAGTATGGCAGGTCGAGTTGTATCAACCACAGCAAAGGGAGTCGTGGTTTATATATTGGCTAGCGCAAATAGTAGGTATGCTCTTTGTTTGGCTACTTATTACGTTTTTAATATCAGTAACTAGCACTAACATTCGTATACGCGAACAAGTAGCCAAACAAACTAAAAGCTTACGTTTAGAAAAACAAAAAGCAGATGAAGCTAACCAAATTAAAAGCCAATTTTTAGCGAATATGAGCCACGAAGTTCGTACCCCAATTAACGGTATTAAGGGGCTACATTACTTAGCTTTGCAGCAAAGTGATTGGCAACAAGCTCGCAGCTATATTGAACAAGCCGATGGCGCACTTGGCGTATTGCTTAGAGTGTTAAATGATGTGCTCGATTTTTCAAAAATGGAAGCAGGCAAACTCGACCTAATTCAAGAGCCAATAACGGTAAGCTCGCTTACCGAGGAAGTGGCTAATTTACTGCAGTTTGATATTGAGGCTAAGTCACTAGAATTTAATATTGATTACGATACATCAAGTAACTTAGTAATAGACACCGATCCGATTAGATTAAAACAAGTACTGCTAAATCTAATTAACAATGCAATTAAATTTACAGCTAAAGGCAGTATAACGCTCAAAGTATGGCAATCTAAAAAGATGACCTATTTTAGTGTTAACGATACGGGCATAGGTATAAGTGCAGAGGCACAAAAACAACTATTTAAGCCATTTTCACAAGCCGATAGCTCTACATCACGCCAGTATGGTGGAACAGGTTTAGGATTAAGTATTTGCAAAAAATTGGTTGAATTAATGGGTGGTGCTATCGATTTAACAAGCCATGAGGGTCATGGCTCTACGTTTACATTTAGCCTGCCAATTTACTCTCCGTTACCTAAAGCAGAGCAAATAAAGCAGCAGTACGATGATATAGATGTAAGTACGTTATCGTTTGAAAACTACACACTATTACTCGTAGAAGACAACCCATTAAATCAGCATGTAGCGAGCGCTATTTTAAAAACCAAAGGTTGCATTGCGGATATTGCTAACGATGGCTTTGAGGCAATTGAAAAGCTAACAGAAAATACTTACGATTTAGTGCTTATGGATATACAAATGCCAAAAATGGATGGCCTTGAAGCAACCCGAGTGATTCGTAATGAGCTTGGTTTGGTCGACCTACCAATTATTGGGTTGTCGGCCAATGCGCACGATGACGATGTAAAAAAAGCGGTTGCTTGCGGCATGGATAATTATATTACTAAGCCAATTGAAGCAAATACGTTATTTAAAACCCTGTGGCACCACCTCTCTTATAAAAATAAGTGAATACGCAGTTAGCGCAGCGCGAGCTAATTTAGTTCACTTTTTGAGTAAAAAGCAGACATATGACCGCTAATATATTCTTTAACTGCTCTACACTTGAAAAATAACTGTACCTGCGTATCATGCGCGCAATTTTAACCTAACCGAGTAGCTATTATGATAAATAAAAAATTACCTCTGCTAGATATCCATCGTCATTTAGATGGCAATGTACGTGCGCAAACCATATTAGAGCTTGGTCGTCAGTTTAATATAGAGCTACCCGCAGATAACGTTGATGCGCTTATTCCTCATGTGCAAGTGATTGATCCTGAGCCAAACCTGATGGCTTTTTTACAAAAGCTAGACTGGGGGGTTACTGTTTTAGGTGATTACGATGCATGTAGACGTATAGCCGTTGAAAATATAGAAGATGCTCAAGCCCAAGGGCTTGATTATGTAGAACTTCGTTTTAGCCCATACTATATGGCACAAAGCCAAAGTTTGCACCCGCAAGGTGTTGTTGAAGCTGTGGTTGATGGCATTAAATCAGCAACGCAGGGCGCTAATATTAAAGCTAATTTAATTGGTATTTTATCGCGTACTTACGGTGTTAAAACGTGTCAGCATGAGCTTGATGCATTACTCGCTTTTAAAAATGATTTAGTGGCAGTTGATTTAGCCGGTGATGAAATAGGCTTTCCTGGAGAATTATTTGTAGATCACTTTAAACAAGTTCGTGATGCTTATTTAGCTTCAACTATTCATGCGGGTGAAGCGCTAGGTGCGCCGAGTATTTGGCAAGCAATTAACGAATTAGGCGCAAGCCGAATAGGCCACGGCGTAAAAGCCATTGAAGATGCTAAATTAATGGATTACTTACGTGATAACCATATTGGTATAGAGTCGTGCTTAACCAGTAACATTCAAACAAGTACTGTAAATGATTTAACTAAGCATCCGCTTAAACAATTTTTAGACCACGGTATTTTAGCGTGTATTAATACAGATGACCCAGCGGTTGAAGGTATCGAAATTGAACACGAGTACTTAGTTGCAGCGCCAAAAGCGGGACTATCGCAAGCCGATATGGAAAAAGCGCAGGTAAATGCACTTGAAATAGCCTTTTTAAGTGACAGTGAAAAAAGTGCATTAAAAGAGAGTGCTGCAACACGATAAGCCTCATTTATTGTTTAATTGGCGCTTAATTTTATTGCGGTAAAATTTGGAGTTAATAAGGAAAAAAGTTGTTATTTACTTACTCTATTTAAGGTGCTGTAACGCAGTTAGTGCCTAGTTGAGCCACCTAAAATAGTTATGATTAGCTCGAACTACTATAAATATAAACAAGTAAAAATGCCGCTATAAAGCGGCATTGTTAGTATTTGTTAGCTTACTTTTGTTTGGCAACTAACATAATTATCAAACAGGGCTTTTAAAATATCACTTCGGCCTATAAGGCCTATTACGGTGTCACCTTCTACAACAGGGTAGTTTTTTGGCTTTCCTGTTTTCATTTGTTCGGCAAGCTCAATAATATTGGTATCGGCATCTACGGTTACTACATTGGTTTGCATAAGCTGCGACACTTTAACTACTCCATCACAAAAGTAGCTGCTTTGCATTAATGGTTTTAATAACTCCTGCTCCGATATAAATCCGACAAGCGATTTATTATCGTCAAATACTGGTGCGCCTAATAATTTAAACTTTTGTAGTTCACTAATAGCGGTTGTCATTTCTGTATTTGGGGTAATGTGTGGCAACTTACGTTGCATAAAATCTTTTACTTTTGTATTTAGCATTAGGGTCTCTCCCGCTGATGTTCTATACAAAGTATGGTTTATAGATTGGAATTTAGGAAATTGTTTATATTGATGAGTTTAATAGGTTTAGCCAATTGAATATTTTATTCTGATAATAAAAAAGGCACATTAAGTGCCTTTTTTTATTGCTTTGCTTATTTTATAAAGGCAAATGCATCGGCGTACATATTTTCACGAATGGCACCGTGAGCAATAAAGTCATCGCGCACTATGCCAATCATATCAAAGCGACCAGCCATATAAATATCATAAGGTTCAAGGGATACAATATCTTCCATCACTGCTTTGTGAACAAAGCCTGTGTGACCTTGCCATTTAGCCGACGGGTTTTCTACTACAGGAATAAACTCAAAGTGTTCGTTGCTGTCGGCCCAAGCTTGCATTTCTGTGTGAGCATACAGCGCAGATTCTTCTTTTACACCCCAGTAAAATAATACTGGGCGGTCGCAGTTAATTTCAGCTAAATGATCGGCCATTGATTTTGCGTAAGAAAACCCTGTGCCGCCAGCCAGTAAAATAATTGGGCGTTCGCACTGTAGGCGTAATTGCGATACGCCTAAACCTGCTTCAATATCTATAGGAGTATTATTAGCATGGGCACTACGAAGGTGTTCAAGCGATTGCATAGCATATGAGTCAGCACCTGATGCGCCAATGTGAAGTTCTATCTCGTCACATTGTGATGGGCGGCTTGCAATTGAAAATGCACGTTTATCTTTTTCACCTAATACAAGTTGCATGTATTGGCCAGCTTCAAACGTAACAGGTTGTTGAGGCTTTAAAATTACTTTATGAACAAATTCTGTAAGTGGGCTGATGGCAACAACTTCAGCTTTTAATGTTTGCATTTTTTACCTTTTAGCAGCGTTTTCGCAGATATGCAGTTAAGTGGAGCAATATTAACATATCTGCGGGGTTATTTTATAGCCTGTTTATACTGAGGTATAAACGCTTAAAGAATATCAAGACTTTGCCAAATTTCATCAACGCGATCTTTTGTCGCTTTATCCATAACAATAGGCTCGCCCCATTCTCGGGTGGTTTCGCCAGGCCACTTGTTGGTTGCATCCATCCCCATTTTTGAACCAAGCCCTGATACCGGCGATGCAAAATCTAGGTAATCAATAGGGGTGTTTTCTATTAATGTAGTGTCGCGTGCTGGGTCCATACGAGTTGTAATAGCCCAAATTACATCTTCCCAGTCGCGTGCATTAACATCGTCATCGCATACAATTACAAATTTTGTATACATAAACTGGCGTAAAAATGACCATACACCCATCATTACGCGTTTAGCGTGGCCAGGGTATTGTTTCTTCATGGTAACCACGGCCATACGGTACGAACACCCTTCTGGTGGTAAGTAAAAGTCGACTATTTCAGGGAACTGCTTTTGTAATATAGGCACAAACACTTCGTTTAATGCTACGCCTAAAATGGCTGGCTCATCTGGCGGGCGGCCGGTAAAGGTGCTGTGGTATATAGGGTCTTTTCGGTGAGTTAAATGGGTAACCGTCATCACTGGGAAGTCGTCTACTTCATTGTAGTAACCGGTGTGATCGCCGTACGGCCCCTCTGGTGCCATTTCACCCGGCATTATATAACCTTCAAGTACAATTTCGGCGCTTGCAGGTACTTGTAAATCGTTAGAAACAGATTTTACAACTTCGGTTTTACTACCACGTAATAAGCCTGCAAATGCATATTCGCTTAACGTATCGGGCACCGGTGTTACTGCGCCTAAAATAGTAGCTGGGTCTGCGCCTAATGCCACCGATACAGGGTAAGGCTCGCCTGGGTTTTCTTCACACCATTCTTGAAAATCAAGCGCGCCACCACGATGCGATAGCCAGCGCATAATAATTTTGTTTTTACCTAATAGCTGCTGGCGGTAAATACCTAAATTTTGACGCTTTTTATAAGGACCTTTAGTAACCGTTAATCCCCAAGTAATAAGCGGTGCAGCATCACCTGGCCAGCAATGCTGAATAGGTAATTTAGTTAAATCAACCTCATCACCTTGTAAAATAACTTGCTGGCACGGCGCTTTTTTAACTTCTTTGGCCGGCATATTAAGCACTTGTTTAAAAACAGGGAGTTGGCCTAATGCTTCTTTAATCCCTTTTGGTGGCTCTGGCTCTTTTAAAAAGGCGAGTAACTTACCTACTTCGCGAAGTTCGCTGACATCTTCTTGGCCCATTCCCATAGCTACTCGTTTAGGTGTACCAAACAAGTTAGCAAGCACAGGCATGCTGTGTCCTTTAGGGTTTTCGAACAATAATGCCGGGCCTTTTGCACGCAATGTACGGTCGGCTATTTCGGTCATTTCAAGATACGGGTCGATTTCTTGGGTAATGCGTTTAAGTTCGCCTCTTTTTTCCAGCAAATCGATAAAATCACGTAAATCTTTGTATTTCATTATGGGCCGCTATTAAGCAAAAAGTTAAAGTATTATACCCAACTAAACAGCAAATGCATGCGCAGTTATTTAGCAAAGGCGATGGTTAAAGCTTGGCTAGTATTACGCAGGGTAATAAAAAAAGGATTAGTAGAATAAGACTTTTATAGGCAGTATCACGCTATTGCAAGTTAGCGTTTGTTAATTTGCAGCGGTATTTATTGCCAGATATAAATAACATGGCTTCATTCGCCTTTGACCAAAACAACACGCGTTCACTAATGTACTTTGCTCCAGAAGCGCTGGGCTCTTTTGTTAACGAATAGGCCTGCTCATTTAAGGTAAGAGTTGCAGCCTCATTTTGAGTTGTTAGCTCTACAGCGTGGTTATTACATAAATAGCGGGTACTCGTAGACTCGTTGTCACAGGCAGATAAAAAAAACATACCTATAAAAATAACCCCGAGAGCTTTCATTAATATCCCCTAACTAAGTTTGGTGTGAGCAAATGTTGCTACTTTTAATCAGCATAACAAAGCAAAATTAACCGTTGGTGAAAATACCGGATTAAGCTATGTTGATAGCATTATTTTTTAGCTAGGAAGCAACATGGCAGGTACTAACCTTTTAACTTTACTCGACGATATAACTACGCTACTTGACGACATTGCCACAATGAGCAAAGTTGCCACAAAAAAAACAGCGGGTGTTTTAGGTGATGACCTCGCACTTAATGCGCAGCAAGTAACGGGTGTAGCCGCCGAGCGTGAACTGCCGGTAGTTTGGGCAGTAGCAAAAGGCTCGTTTTTAAACAAAGCAATTTTGGTACCCGCAGCATTATTAATTAGCGTGTGGTTACCTTGGCTAATTACACCGCTGCTTATACTTGGCGGGTTGTTTTTGTGTTTTGAAGGCGCTGAAAAAGTATTTGCTCGGTTTTTACCTCATCATGAAGAAGTAACAGATGAAGATGAAAAGCTCGATTTAGTTGAGTACGAAAAACAAAAAGTAAAAGGAGCAATACGTACCGACTTTATCCTCTCTGCGGAAATTATAGTAATTACGTTAGGTACTGTTGCTGGAGCAACCTTAATAAACCAAGCACTGGTGTTATGTGTAATCGCTATTTTAATGACCGTAGGCGTGTACGGTTTAGTAGCAGGCATTGTAAAACTTGATGACGCAGGTTTGTATTTACTTAATAAATCAAAAGAGTCGGGTAATAAATTTAAAGAGCTACTTGGCAAAGGTTTGTTAGCTGCGGCGCCAAGGTTAATGCAGTTTTTAGCCTTTGCGGGCACGGTTGCAATGTTTTTAGTGGGTGGCGGGATTTTATCTCACGGTATTGCGCTACTTCATCATTGGCAGCTTGAAGCAACTAATATTGGTAAGTCATTACTAAATGGTACCGGTGAAGTGTTAGCCCCTGTTATTTTTGATGGCTTGCTGGGTATAATAGCTGGGTTAGTTATTGTAGTAATACACCAAATTTATACGAGAATATTCAAAAAGTAATGCCCCAAATTTAGTTTGCTTGTGGAATGCGCTGATTTATTAGCGCATTTAAATTTATTCACACTGAACACTTATACACATTTCTTTTAATTCATATTTAGCTTTATTGTTCCCTTGCGCTATTGCTTGCTCGTACCAGTGTTTTGCTGTTTGCACATTTTTAGTTACGCCTTGTCCGTCTCGGTACATTTGTGCAAGGTTTAACTGCCCCCATTGAGAGCCTGTATTTGCGGCTAACGTAAAGCTTTTAAGGGCTTCTTTATACTGTCCGTTTTTAAAATACGTAATACCTTGTTGGTTATTTTTATCAAGCTTTAACCCTTTATATAGCGGTTTGGGCTTAGGTGGAAACATCACAAAGCCGCCATATAGGCTATTTGCAGATGGACGCAGTACGTCATAAATTATATCGTCGTTATATAATCGCAGCACTTCGCTACGTGGGAGGGTGATAGTCTCTTTTGAAAAGTAACCATGTTGTACCAATAAGCTTGTGCGCAACGCATTGGTAATGCCGTTATTACGTTTATAGCTGTAATTACTTATTTGAAAAGTAATAAATTGATCATCAAAACTTATCACTTGAGCTACTTTTAAATTGGTTAGCGTCCAGGGCTCGTGGGTAAATTTGTCGGCATGAACTAAATAGGTGTCGTAGGCTTTTGGGCTATTTAAATACCCAAGCTTTTGCGCTTGTGTATCCAAATGTTGTTGATAAAAAAATAGCAGTAGCCATAAAGCTAGCAATACACCTATAAAATATTTTGGCAGGCTTAACTTTTCTGCTAAAGGGAGCTGCTGGATTTTTACAGGTGCCTTATAGCCACATTGATAGCACTCATTTGTATAGCGTAACTTTAAAGGTGCTACCGGAATAATTGTAAAACGTAAATAACGACTCTGATTCACTAAATGGTAGGCATCACTTTCACAGTTTGGGCAGCACTGTGTTTGTGTAAAGTGAGGGAAAGATTGACTCGTATTGAAAAGCAACATACAAACACGCTCCTTGTTTTACCTATATAATTTATATAAAGGTAATCCAAGGAGCGTGTTAATCAAAGCGACAAACTGTAAGTAAGTATGTCAGCTATTATTTGGTGGCTGCTTTAGGCTTAATAGTGGTTTTTGCATCAGCTGCCATTAGTGCAAATACGGCATAAGCTGCTGTATTTTGGCGAAGCTTTGCAGGCGTTACTTTATCAAGTGTATCATCAGCTGTATGGTGGTAATCAAAGTAATCGGTGCCATCTTGAGCTAATTCAAATATAGGTGCCGATACTGCATTTTTAAACGGAATTAAGTCAGGTCCGCCATTTGCTTGGTTTTTACCAATATACTCAACATTTAATGGTGCAAGCTCTTTGGCTATAGCACGTACTACAGGGAGTGATGCCGCATCTACATTTGACTCAAAGCCATAGACTACATCAGCACCAAAATCCGACTCAGCAGCGGCAACAATATTGTGTAAATCGTTTTTATGCTTTGCAAAATAAGCTTTTGCGCCCCACAGGCCAAGTTCTTCTGCTGCAAAAAGCACAACGCGAATACTGCGCTTAGGGCGTTTTACATCGCTAATATGTTTAGCTGCTGCCATAGTTAGTGCAACGCCTGCGCCATCATCAAGTGCGCCAGTGCCTAAATCCCAAGAGTCTAAGTGTCCGCCAATTAATACATATTGTTCAGGGTTTTCAGTGCCGTTAAATTGGCCTATTACGTTATAGCCTATGCCTTCGCCTAGACTTTGTGCTTGCACGTTAATATTTACCGATACCGCTTTATTTAAGGCCACCAAGCGTGCAATTTGATCTGCATCGGGATTGGCTATGGTCACGTTAGGTATTTTTTTAACGCCTTCTTTGTAGTAACTACCACCAGTATGCGCAAAACGATGATGCGCAGTGCTTACTGAGCGCATCATGTAGGCAATAGCGCCTTTTTTAGCTGCCTCAATTGCACCTGTAGCACGTGCTTTTACCGCAGGGCCGTAACCGTTGCCGTCTATATTGCGATTCATTCGGTAATTAATGTAGGCAATTTTTCCTTTTAAACTATTAGCCGGTGCAGCGATTAGTTCATCAAGTGTTTCAAATAAAACAACGGAGCCAGTAACGCCTTCTTTTGGTGTGCTAATACTGTTACCCAGTGCTGTTAAATGAAGCGGTTGCTCACTTGGCGTGAGTATTTTTCCGCTTTCGCTGTAACGGCGCCACTCTGGAAAAGTTGCTTCTTCAAGCCATACCTTATCAAAACCAAGTTCGTTAAATCTTGCTTTAGCCCATGCCACTGCTTTTTTGTCATTTTCAGTGCCGGGTAATCGAGGGCCAACCTCTGTAGTAAGTGACTCGAGTAGCTCATAGCTTAAAGGGCTTTTAAGCGCAGCACTGCGCACTTCATCAACCTGTTGCAATTGTTTAGCGGTGAATTCTGCACTAGTTGCATTAGCAGCTAAGCTGCTAGTTAGTAAAAGCGCTGTAATAATTTTTTTCATATTGAGTAGGCCTTTTTATAATTAAGCGTATTAGAGCACTTTTTTAAGGCTTTAAAAAATAGATGAGATGAATGCAGTGGTGTTTTTAATAGGCAGTAAAAAGCCCGCACAATAATAATTGTGCGGGCTTTGTAGTATAAGTTTTATAACTTAAAAACTAAATTGAGCTGCTAAGCGCACATTTGTGCCTTCGCCAACGGTTACGTTATTTAAACCACCACCGCCTAAGTAATCTTCATCAAGAAGGTTTTCAATGTTTAAGCGAAGGTTTACATCGGTATTACTTACTTTAAGTTTGTAAGTTGCACCTACATCAACACGTGTATACGCATCTTTTTCTACAGTGTTTGCACTATCGGCAAAGCGCTCACCTTCAAAAAATGCACCTGCATTAAATGCAATAGTGTCGTTTAGTTCGTAACGTGTCCAAAGAGATGCAGACCATTTAGGTGCATCAGTAGGGCGCTTGCCTTCTAAATCTTCGTCGCGTTCAAAATTTGCATCTAAGTACATAGTTGATGCCATTACAAATAAACGGTCTGTGGCTGCACCTTGAGCACTTAGCTCAAATCCTTTATGACGTTGCTCACCTACTTGGTTAGTTTTTGAGGTGAATTCGCCAACAGGTACTTCAAGTGCTTCAGTTACTAAGGTGCCTTTTTTGCTAATATCAAATACTGCACCGCTTAACATTAAGCGATCGTCAAACAGCTGCCACTTAACACCTACTTCTCTTTGCTCAGAAGTCACAGCGTCAAGCTTCATACCGTTATTTACGTCAGTCTCATTAACTAAAGTATCGCTACCTTGTGGTTCAAAACCTTCTGAGTAGCTCGCGTAGATAGTTGCTGAAGGGTTAGGGTGATAAAGCACACCTACTTTTGGTACAAATGACTCGTTATCCGCACCTTCTCTGTTTTGTTTGTCGTAACGACCGCCAACAGATAATTGCCACTCTGGCGAAAAGCTAATTAGATCTTGTACATAAATACCGTAGTAGTCGTATTCTGTTTCGCTAATAGTGTCGTCTGTTTTGTAGCTAACAGTAGGGCGGCTTGGCTCGTCTTGACCTGCTGCAAAGTCAAAGTAATCAGCTGATACACGGCGTTGTCCGTAGTAGTAATCAAGCGAGTTAGCGCCAATTAAAAATTGGTGTTGTAAGCCCGCGGTTTCAAATTCGCCTACAAAGTCAATAAAGGCGGTTTTAAACTGCCAATCATCAAAACGGTCATAAGGGCGTGATTCATAGCTATCACCTTCAGTAAAAGTTCCCGGCTTACGAGGTGCTGATTCAAAACGCTGGCGCTCAAATGTTTGCTCGTTGTAACCAAGCTTAACTTGCCAGTGATCGTTTAAATACACTTCAAAATCTACGCCTAGGTTTTCTACCGTTATGTCGGTAAATGCCCAAGACATATCGCGAATGGTTTTGTCATCGCCAATAACATTGGCGTTATCATCAATCCACGCGCCTGTATCTAAGCCTGCTTCGTCATCTGTGCGGTCGTAATGTACGCGCACTAATGCGTTGTCGCTTAAATCGTAATCAACAATTAACGCACCTAAAAAGCGGTCACGTTCACGGTTTTCACCGTTTTGGTATTCACGCCAGTAATCAACATCTTGTTTTACTAAAATACCGCGAGCACGTAAATCTTCAGCGTCGGTAAGTGCGCCTGCAGCATCTAGCATAAAGCGGGTAGAGCCATGTTGGTCTACATCGGCGCTTGCATTAAATAACGTAGTGGCGGTTGGTTTTTTAGTCACCATATTTACTAAGCCACCAGGACCTGATTGACCATATAAAATACTTGATGGGCCTTTAATTACTTCTACTTGTTGTAAAATTTCGATTGGTTGCTGGTAATGCGACCAATGTTGGTGACCGTCACGTAAGTAGCCTGTAGATGAGCTAAGCTCAAAACCACGTAAGTTAAATACTTCACGGTTACGTTGCTGAGAGCCCGCCGTTAAGCTTGCATCGTTTGTTAATACTTCACCGAGTGTGGTTGCAAGTTGCTCATTAACAATCGTTTCTGAGATAACCGTTACAGATTGTGCGGTTTCTAACAATGAAGCTGATGTTCTCATCGCGCCATTAGCATTATCGACTTTGTAGTCGTTAAAATAACTACCTTTAACTTCAATTCGTTCTAAATCAGTAGGGGCGGCAAACGCGCTTGAGCTTACTGCTGCAACAAGTGCAACGTAAAGAGAGTTCAGTTTCATTAATTACTTCCAACATCATAGTGTTAATTTTTATGGATCTTAATGAAAACTAGTATCATTTTCAACATCTTTATTAACATGATTTAACAAGCAGTATAATATTGGTCGTTGGGTATTAATGGTTGCCTAATGTGAATTCTGCTATTATGTGGCTCATATTTGTGGGCTTGGCCCTGTGTTGTTTTTATTATTTTGGAATTAACTGTGACTTCTACTGCATTTTCATCTTTGGCTTTACCTGCTGGTTTAGTTGATAATTTATCAACACTTGGCTATTCGCAAATGACTCCTGTGCAAGCACAAAGCCTGCCACCTGTATTGTCAGGAAAAGATATCATTGCGCAAGCAAAAACCGGCTCAGGCAAAACGGCTGCCTTTAGTTTGGGCGTACTAGCAAAATTAAATGTAAAGCGCTTTCGTATTCAATCGTTAGTGCTTTGCCCAACGCGTGAGCTGGCCGAGCAAGTCGCAGTAGAAATGCGAAAACTTGCACGTGGCATTCACAATATTAAAATTTTAACCTTATGTGGTGGTGTTTCAATTGGCCCACAAATTGGCTCACTTGAACACGGTGCACATATTATTGTGGGTACACCTGGGCGTGTAGACGACCATATTCGCAAAGGTACACTGCGTTTAGGTGATGTTGAAACGCTAGTACTTGATGAAGCTGACCAAATGTTAGATATGGGTTTTCAAGATACCCTTGATGCCATTATTGAGCGCATACCGCAAAATCGCCAAACCTTGCTATTTAGTGCTACGTTCCCGCGTGCAATAGAGGCAATAGCTAAGCGAGTGCTTAAAAATCCAGAAATGATTAAAGTAGAAGAAGAGCAAGAAAAAAGCACTATTAAACAATACTTCTACAAAATGGATAACAATAAACAGCGTTACTCTACACTTAAATTATTACTGCTAAAATTTACTCCGCAAAGCTGTGTTGTGTTTTGTAACACCAAGGTAGAAACCCAGCAAGTATGTGACGATTTAGCCGACGAAGGCTTTAGCGCTGTAGCGCTTCATGGTGATTTAGAGCAGCGTGATCGTGAACGCACACTTATTCACTTTGCTAATAAAAGTGCGTCAATATTAGTGGCTACCGATGTAGCTGCCCGCGGTTTAGATATTGATGATATGGACATGGTAATTAATTACCATTTAGCGCACGACCCACAAACACATGTACACCGTGTAGGGCGCACTGGCCGAGCGGGCAAAAAAGGAATCGCGTGCTCTATTTATGGTGATGCAGAGCAATTTAAAGTGGCGCAAATTGGCGATCATTACGAGCGCGATTTTTTACCAGAGCCAATGCCAGCATTTAGCCTACTAGAAAAACCGCCTTACAAACCAGAAATGGTCACCTTGATGATCGACTCTGGTAAAAAGCAAAAAGTACGCGCAGGCGATATACTTGGTGCTTTAACGGGCAAAGATGGTATAGCAGGGCGCCAAGTAGGTAAAATTAACGTGTTAGACAACGTTGCTTTTGTTGCCGTTGAGCGTAACGCATCAAAACCAGCCCTTCGTAAATTAACAGAGGGTAATATTAAAGGGCGAAAAATTCGCGCTCGTCGCCTCACTCGCTAACATCTTCATTTTGAGCAGCTAGCTTTAGCTGCTCATATTCCTCTTTTATTTGCTTAAATTTACAAGCGTTTCCAGATTGTTTATCTGGGTGGTGCTGCAATGCTAGTTGCCGCCAGCGTTTTTGTAACACACCAACTCTAAAGTTAGCGGGTAATTGCCAGGCTATACGTATTGGTTCAATATTTACTGTTGGCGTTTTAACTATTGGTTTAAATTGTTGCCAAAAACTATCTAAAAGCGCGGTTATTTCAGCTGGGCTGGTATTGTAGTTTTTCCAGTCTAAATAAAAATGCTGTAAAGCTGACTGAGTGCTCACATTATTACTCGGCTCTACCAATTCAATGTGCAGTGTTGAAATAACTAAGTGTTTTGGCAATAGCTGTGTTTGTAACTCAAATAGTGCATTCATTATTAAAAAGTTTTTTTTAAATAAGTCTTGCTCAATATTAGGGTCTAGGGTGTTTAAAACCCCTTGCTGAGTAAGTGCTGATGCTAAAGTGTGAATTTTCCAAACTCGCTTTGTTAAAAGTAGCTCAAAAATCTCATCAATCAGTGGGTTAAGCATTGTTTGCACTCGTTTTGTTGTGTATCTTCAATAAAGATTACACTGATCAAAGCTAAAGTTTGAAGGAATAATATTATGTTAGGCAAATTGAGGTGCCTTTTATTCGTTTTATGCTGTGCATTCATACTGCCTAGCTTTGCTCAAAGTAGTGTTTCTTTATTCGACGAATTTAAAAAAGAGCAGCAGTGGGATGTAAAGCTCACTTTAGGTACTGCGCTGTTAGATGCAAAAAATATCACCGATTCTCAAAAAGTAACTGTTTACTCAGAACTTGCCGATTTAGCGTTTTCGTCTGACGATTTTGAAAATGCCCTTCATTATTTTAAACAATTAGAGCAACACACCTCTTTAAGCTATTTGCCCGACATGCACTTTAGAGCAATAAAAATGCAAGGCGTTGTATTTTATTTTCAGGGGTATTTTCAGCAAGCTATTGTTGAATATAGCCGTGCAATGGTAATTGTTGAAAAAAACAATAAGCAAATTGAGCTCGCAAATCTTTTAAGTAATATTGGCTTAGCGTATTTTGAAATGAATAATATGGAGCTAACCCTTGAGTATTATTTAAAAGCAAAAGACATTTATCAGCAAAAAGGCAGCGCGCAGGACCAAGCCGATATTTTACTAAATATTGCCGGTGTTTATATTAGGCTTTCGCGCTATGAAAGTGCGATTTCTATTTATCAAGATGTACTTAAAGTGTATCAAAAAATTGGTGATACAAGCGGTATTACGCAAATAAACAATAACTTAGGTGTTGCTTACTATGAAAGTAGCCAGTTTGATTTAGCACTGCATTACTATCAGTTAGCGCTGCGTTATTACATATCTACAAATGACTATAATAAGCTATCTACCCAATACACAAACCTAGCCAACATCAACCTAATCTTAAATAACGTAGACGTAGCCTACGAGCAAGCTAAATTAGGTGTACAGCACGCTCTTAAAATAGCAAACCATAGTTTAGAGCTTAATGCATTGCATGCTTTAGCTAAAATTCAGTATGTAAAAGGCGATCTTAACGAGGCAGAAAAAAGCCTAAATAGGTCAACAACCTTAGCTAAAAAATATAATAGTGAGCGAATTACACGAGATGCCTTCGGAACGCGCTCATTGTTAGAGGCGAGTAAAGGTAATTTCGCAGACGCGTTTAATCTTCATGAAAAGTTTATAGCAGAGCAGCGTAACCAGAGTAGCCAAACCATAGTGAATGCATTGGCCGTACTGCAAAATCAATTTAAAGCCACTCAGCTAAACCAAGAAATTCAACAGCTAAAACAAGAACAAAAAGTGCAAAAGTTAAAAATGAGTCAGCGCTCTCAGCTAACAGTATTTATTTTTGTTTTACTGTTTTTAGTGATTGTAACAGGCACAGCGCTGTACCGCAGAAGCGCCGAAAAACGCGCTAAACATTTACTAAAAGAGCAAGTTGCCCAGCGCACTGCAGAGCTACAAGCTACGGCGCAAGAGCTACGCGAAGCCAACGATGTTAAAAGCCAGTTTTTAGCAAATATTAGTCATGAAATTAGAACCCCGCTAACGGCTATTTTAGGCCAAACAGATGATTTAATTAACGGTTTATATGAGCCCGAAAACTTGCACGATGAGCTAAAAATAATTCAGCGCCATAGCGATCACTTAAAAAGCTTAATTAACGATGTGCTTGATTTAAGTAAAATAGAAGCAAATAGGTTAGAGCTTAATATGTCCTGCTTTGATGTAGTGCAATTAGTAAGTGATGTACATGCAATGTTTATTACACAAGCCAAAGCTAAGGCCTTACAAATACGGTTTGATAACCAAGTAGGTAATGAGTTTTATACCAAGCTTGATTTTATGCGTGTAAAACAAATACTCATTAATTTATGTGCAAATGCGGTTAAATTTACTCAGGCAGGGCAAGTAATTGTCTCCTTAAACAAAACAGATCAAGGCCTTGTTTTTATAATAAAAGACACCGGTATTGGGATGAACTCCTCTCAGTTAAAGCAAATATTTGAATGCTTTAGCCAGGCTGATAATAGTATTAGTAGGCGCTTTGGTGGTACTGGATTGGGACTTAGCTTATCGCAACAATTAGCGTCTATGATGGGGGGGTACATTAGTGTGCAAAGCGAGTTTAAACGCGGAAGCCAATTTTCACTGTTTTTGCCTTGTGTGCAAACCGAAAAACAAGCTGCACACTACGAGCAGCTAAGTAATCCTCAGCAGCAAAAACAGCTAACTGGGCGTGTGGTACTTGCTGAAGATCACCCCGATAATCGCAGATTGATAAGCCGCTATTTACGCTCTATGGGGCTTGAAGTTATAGCAGTAGAAAATGGCGAACAAGCTGTGGAGCAATGTCTGCAGGCTTATCCAGATTTGGTATTACTTGATATACAAATGCCCATAATGGACGGGCGAGCTGCCTTTAAACTGCTACAAAAGTGTGGCTTTCAAAGCCCTATTTTTGCTTTAACGGCCAACGCGATGAGCCATGAGGTGGATGACTACCTTGCATTAGGCTTTACTGGTTACTTAGGTAAACCACTGGATAAAAAAGCATTTTACAGCACACTATCAAAATACTTAGATGAAGCAGACGAGCAAGCGCAAGAGGGCGCATCAAAAATAGACATGAGCGATTTAGTAACCAGTTTTAAGCAAAGCTTTACGCTTGAAAGCGAAACTATTAGCCAACATCACAATAGTAACGATTTAGATGCATTGCAAAAAGACAGCCACCGGATTTTAGGCGCTGCGCAAATGTTTGCTTTAGATGAAATAGCAAAAGCAGCTAAAAACCTTGATATGGCTTTACTTAATAAGCAAAACCGAAACAAAGAACATATTCAAAAGCTTGTAGATGAACTACAAAATGTACTTAAAAAATATAACGAAAGTTAAGCATAAAATAGATGATACCAATCCGCATAATTAAGTGATCTATTTTGAGGATGGATAAACGTGTTGATAGCAAGGCAAAAAATTCACTATTTAGTTGTTCTAAATGAGAATTTTTTAACGCAGATAGCGACACGTTTAGCCCCTGAAAATGATTAAGTATTATTGCGGATTGGTATTACAGGTCAGTAAGAACAAATATAATTTAGACATAAAAAAAGCGCCTTAGGCGCTTTTTTTCATTCAATTAAAAGGCGCCTATTGGCGTCTCATTGAATCAAAGAATTCATCGTTAGTTTTGCTCATCGATAACTTATCGATTAAAAATTCCATCGCGTCAATTTCTGACATCTCATGAACAATCTTACGTAAAATCCACAGTTTTTGTAGCTCATCAGGCTTAGTAAGAAGCTCTTCACGACGAGTACCTGAGCGGTTAAAGTCGATAGCAGGGAATACACGCTTTTCAGCAATCTTACGATTTAAGTGTAATTCCATATTACCTGTACCTTTAAACTCTTCGTAGATAACTTCATCCATTTTAGAGCCAGTATCGATAAGCGCTGTAGCAATAATAGTTAAGCTACCGCCTTCCTCAACGTTACGTGCAGCACCAAAGAAGCGCTTAGGTTTGTGAAGTGCATTAGCATCAACACCACCGGTAAGTACTTTACCCGATGAAGGAATAACCGTGTTATAAGCACGTGCTAAACGAGTGATTGAATCTAATAAGATAACCACATCTTTTTTGTGCTCAACTAAGCGTTTTGCTTTTTCGATAACCATCTCGGCAACTTGTACGTGGCGCGAAGCTGGTTCATCAAACGTTGATGCAATTACTTCACCTTTAACTAGGCGTTGCATCTCAGTTACTTCTTCCGGACGCTCATCAATAAGTAAAACCATTAATGTAACATCAGGGTGATTATGCGTGATTGATTGCGCAATGTTTTGCAGTAGCATTGTTTTACCCGCTTTAGGCGGTGCTACTAACAAACCACGTTGGCCGCGGCCAATTGGAGATGCTAAATCAAGTACACGGGCGGTAATATCTTCTTTACTGCCATTACCACGTTCCATACGAAAACGTTCGTTTGCGTGAAGTGGGGTAAGGTTTTCAAAGAGGATTTTAGTGCGAGAGTTTTCAGGTTTGTCGAAGTTAACTTCATTTACTTTTAATAAAGCAAAGTATCGTTCACCGTCTTTAGGTGGGCGAATCAGGCCTGAAATAGAATCGCCAGTACGCATGCTAAAACGGCGAATTTGGCTCGGAGATACATAAATATCATCTGGGCCAGCTAAGTAAGATGCTTCTGATGATCTTAAAAAACCAAAACCATCTTGTAAAATCTCTAATACACCGCCACCGAAGATATTCTCTCCGCCTTTGGCGTGTGCTTTAAGAATAGCAAAAATGATATCTTGCTTTCTTAAGCGGGCTACGTTTTCGAGCCCCATGGACTCAGCTAAGTTTACAAGTTCTTTTATAGACTTGTCTTTTAATTCGCGTAAATGCATATTGGTGGGTTCTTTATTACAATTGTCATACTCAAAATCGCTTTGATAGTTGAGTGAGGTTTGTTGAATATAACTAAGGATTAGTTGGCTTTATAAACTAGCAGTTCACTGGCATAGCGTCCAGTCTTTATACAAAATAAACACAAAAAAAGGGCAAAAAAGCCCTTTTTTAGGAATATAACTTAGATATTGTTTTCTAAAAACTCAATTAGTTGAGTTTTAGAAAGCGCACCAACTTTCGTTGCTGCTACTTGGCCATCTTTAAAAAGAAGCAATGTAGGAATACCACGAATACCAAATTTAGGTGGTGTACCTGCGTTTTGGTCAATGTTTAGTTTAGCTACTGTTACGCGGCTATCGTATTCATCAGCTACTTCATGAAGGATAGGGGCGATCATTTTACAAGGTCCGCACCACTCAGCCCAAAAATCTACTAGTACAGGCTTGTCTGATTGTAATACGTCAGCTTCAAAGCTATCGTCAGTAATTTGGATTATTTTCTCGCTCATTGCGCTCTCCGATTTAGTTAGGCGAAATATTTAGTGCGTATTTAAACACTCTTGTTTCTTATTGCAAGTTTAAACGTTATGCTTAAACGCTATGACTAAGACACATTTGACCGATAAAAAGTTTTCAGACTTTGCTATCGCACCGGAAGTGGTTGCCGGTTTAACCGAAAGTGGGTTTGAATATTGCACACCCATTCAAGCAAAATGCCTACCTTTTATTTGTGACGGACGCGATATCGCGGGCCAAGCACAAACGGGTACAGGCAAAACGTTAGCTTTTTTAACAGCTACGTGCCATCGGTTATTACAATCTAGCAAAGCACCTAGTAAACATCCAAGAGCCCTGATCATGGCCCCAACTCGGGAGCTTGCGATTCAGATACACAAAGATGCAAAAATTTTAGCGCCGCACTGTAATCTTAACTTAGGTTTAGTATATGGTGGCGAAGATTACGAAAAACAACGTGCACAATTAGAAAAAGGCGTTGATATTTTAATTGGCACCACTGGTCGACTTATCGATTTGTATAAGCAAGGTTGCTACACCCTCAATGAAATAGAGGTTGTAGTGCTTGATGAAGCCGATCGAATGTTTGATTTAGGCTTCATAAAAGATATTCGTTATATGTTCCGCCGCATGCCAGATACAGCAGACAGATTAAACTTATTGTTTTCTGCTACGCTATCGTATCGCGTGCAAGAACTTGCATTTGAGCACATGACCAACCCTGAACATGTGCAAATAGAACCAGATGTAAAAACAGGCAAACGTATACAAGAAGAGCTATTTCATCCTTCGCAAGAGGATAAAATTAAGCTGTTATTAACCTTAATTGAGGAAGAATGGCCAGATAAAGCCATTGTGTTTGCAAATACAAAGCACAGCTGTGAAACAGTTTATGCATGGTTAAAAGCAGACGGTCACCGTGTTGGGTTACTAACGGGTGATGTAAACCAGAAAAAACGTCAATCAATATTAGCGCAATTTACCAAAGGTGATTTAGACTTTTTAGTTGCGACGGATGTGGCTGCACGTGGTTTGCATATTCCTGAAGTAAGCCATGTATTTAACTTTGACCTACCTGATGATTGTGAAGATTACGTTCATCGAATTGGTCGTACAGGTCGTGCTGGTGCGTCAGGTCATGCAATTAGTTTTGCGTGTGAGCAATACGCTTATAACCTGCATGAAATTGAAGAATATATAGAGCACAGCATTCCTTTATCACATTATGATAAAACCGCATTGCTAGATGATTTAACAAAGCCTACTATTCAAAGAAAGCGCAACTATTCTACAGGCCCACGTAATCGTAGTAATAATAACGGACGTCGCCCAAATAATAGTTACCAAAAAGGACGGTCGTAATTCGACCGTTACTATAAGTAGTAGTAACTAGAGGTTTTTGAACGGTGGGGCAATTTAAACCGCAAAAAAATGTGTATGCAGTCATTGATTTAGGCTCAAATAGCTTTCATATGCTTATTGCTAAATCAATTGCTGGCGGCCTACAAACAATAGGCCGCGTCAAACGTAAAGTAAGATTAGCAGCAGGGCTTGATAACGAAAATGTATTAAGCACTGAGGCAATGCAGCGAGGCTGGGAGTGCCTTGCACTTTTTGCTGAGCGACTACAAGACATTCCAAAACAAAATATCACAATAGTAGCAACAGCCACATTACGCCTTGCGACTAATGCCGATGTTTTTAAAACTCAAGCCGAAAAAATCTTAGGACACACCATTAATGTAATTAGTGGTGAGCTCGAAGCGCGTACTATTTATAAAGGTGTTGCGCACACATCATCGTGTACTGGCAAACAGCTGGTTATTGATATTGGTGGTGCAAGTACTGAGGTCGTAATAGGTAAAGGCTTTGAAGCACTGCACTATAAAAGTTTAAATATGGGTTGTGTTACTTATTTAGAGCGCTACTTTAAAGATTGCCAATTAAGTGAAGCAAACTTTAATGCAGCTATAAAAGCGGCCCATGTAGTCATTGATGAAATTGCACCTGAATATAAAGCAGCTGGTTGGCAAATTGCCTCAGGTGCGTCAGGTACAGTACAAGCAATTCAAGAGATCATGGTGGCGCAAAATTTAGATGATCTACTGACCTTAGAAAAGCTTAATAAAATAAAAGACCAATCGATAGCTTACAGCACAATTGCTGCGCTTGACCTACCTGGGTTAAGTGAAGAGCGACGTTTAGTGTTTGTTTCAGGTCTTGCCATTTTAATTGCGCTATTTGAATCACTCAATATTGAAAAAATGGGATTAGCTGGCGGCGCACTGCGCGAAGGTGTGCTTTATAGTATGGTTCCTGAGTTTCATAACAGCGATATTCGTAAGCGCACAGTAGATGGTTTCATGGACCGTTATCATGTTGACCAAAAACAAGCGAGCCGTGTATCAAGTTTAGTTATGCAGCTTGCCGCACAAGTCGGTGACAGTTGGCCGCTAGAAAGTGCACACGCTTTACCGCTATTAAATGCGGCAGCGCAGTTACATGAGATAGGTTTATTAATAGAATATAAGCAGTACCACAAACACACAGCTTATATTTTAGAAAACACCGACATGCCAGGTTTCTCGCAATCAGAGCACAAAGTAATTGCTGCCATAGCAAATGCACACCGCTCAGATATACAAAAAGGCAGTTTCGATACATTAGGTGCAAATAGCAAATTAGCTCAGTACTTAGTAAGGCTATTAAGAATTGCCGTAATCTTATCGATGCGTCGACAAGACGACGTTTTACCTAAAATAGAGTTATCTGTTGAAAACGACACCTTAGACCTAAAGTTTGCTAATAACTGGCTAAAAGAGCATCCACTTATGGCTAGTGAGCTACAACAAGAGTCTAAACTGCAAAGTAAACTCGGTTGGAAGCTCATCGTAAACTAGTATAAAGGGCCCGAAAGGGCCTTTTTAGTGTTTAAAGTGACCATTTTGCTTTAATTTCACTCGAACAGTCATTTATTTCAAGTTTTCTTCAAAAAAGGGTTGATCTGTTTTTGGATCTCCCTATAATGCGACCCCACTGAGACGGCAGACAGCAACGCTTAGCGAGGCAAGAGTCAATCAGTGAGTCGAGTAAAACTTAGTTCTGAAAACTTTCAAGTTTAACAAAATTAAGTGTTGACAAAAAAATAGGAAAGCGTAATATGCGCAGCCCTAGCGAGATAAAGTTTAACGCTTTAATCGCAACGTTCTTTAACAATATAAAGCAATCATCTGTGTGGGCACTCGTACAGATTGAGTTCTAACAGCCAAGCTACTTCGGTAGTGAGGCAAACAAATTTAGAGTCTCAATTGAAACTGAGTGACCAACAGAATAATTACTTAGGTAGTTATTCAGCACAGTCAATTCAATATCGAAAGATATTAAATAAATTCAGAATTCATTGAGCTGTTCTTCGGAACATAAACACTTTTTAATTGAAGAGTTTGATCATGGCTCAGATTGAACGCTGGCGGCAGGCCTAACACATGCAAGTCGAGCGGTAACAGAAAGTAGCTTGCTACTTTGCTGACGAGCGGCGGACGGGTGAGTAATGCTTGGGAACATGCCTTGAGGTGGGGGACAACAGTTGGAAACGACTGCTAATACCGCATAATGTCTACGGACCAAAGGGGGCTTCGGCTCTCGCCTTTAGATTGGCCCAAGTGGGATTAGCTAG
>NZ_CP011028.1:3447500-3720756 GCF_002221525.1 Pseudoalteromonas espejiana DSM 9414
ATTTGCTACACTGTCAGTCTTAGCCAGTGTGATTAAAGGTTCAATTACACGGCGTAACTCTTTCGCTTTAGGCAAAGTAGTTTTGATGATTTCATGTTTCACCAAAGAACCTGCCATATTGCTGAACATCGCTTTACGATGGCTACTGTTACGGTTTAATTGACGACCACTCTTACGATGGCGCATGACCCTATCCTTCTAACTAAACTAATATAGTGATTTAGATTATTCAGCTAGGCTTGCAGGCGGCCAATTTTCTAGGCGCATGCCTAGAGAAAGACCACGTGAAGCTAGCACGTCTTTTATTTCAGTTAGAGACTTCTTACCTAGATTAGGCGTTTTAAGAAGCTCAACTTCAGTGCGCTGAACTAAATCACCGATATATTGAATTTGCTCGGCTTTCAAACAGTTTGCTGAACGTACTGTTAGTTCAAGATCATCAACTGGACGAAGTAGAATAGGATCGAATTCTGGCTTCTCTTCTTTCTCTTCTGGCTCAGTTACATCACGTAAATCTACGAATGCATCTAATTGCTCAGCTAAGATAGTAGACGCACGGCGGATCGCTTCTTCAGGATCTAAAGTGCCGTTTGTTTCCATATCAATGATTAACTTGTCTAAGTCTGTACGTTGCTCAACACGGGCTGATTCAACCGAGTACGCAATACGTTCAACTGGGCTGAATGATGCATCAAGCAGCAATCGACCAATTGGACGCTCATCGTCATCAGAGGATAAACGACTAGATGCCGGCACATAACCACGACCACGTTCAACACGAATACGCATGCTGATCTCGCTGTTATCTGTCGTTAAATGACAAATAACGTGATCTGGATTAGCAATTGTTACATCGCCATCGTGCTGAATATCAGCCGCAGTCACAGGGCCTACACCAGATTTTGTCAGGGTCAGAAAAACTTCATCTTTGCCTTCTAACGTTACTGCTAGACCTTTAAGGTTTAGTAGTATTTCAATGATGTCTTCTTGTACGCCTTCTTTCGCGCTGTACTCATGCAATACACCGTCGATTTCAACTTCAGTTACTGCACATCCAGGCATAGATGATAACAGTATACGGCGTAAGGCATTACCCAGAGTATGACCGAAGCCACGCTCTAGTGGTTCTAAAACTACTTTAGAACGCGTTGGGTTGATAGCGTCGATATCGACTAACCTTGGTTTTAGAAATTCTGTAACAGAACCCTGCATTTTATCCTCTCTTAACTCTTAACTTTACTTAGAGTAAAGTTCGACGATTAGTTGTTCATTAATGTCCGCAGACAGATCTGAACGCTCAGGTAGACGCTTAAAGCTGCCTTCCAATTTCTTACCGTCAACTTCAACCCAAGTCGGCTTTTCACGTTGCTCAGCCAACTCTAGAGCAGCGATGATACGTGCTTGTGTTTTAGACTTCTCACGGATTACTACAGTATCTTCTGGAGCAATTACGTATGAAGGAATATTCACAACACGACCATTAACTAAAATCGCTTTGTGGCTTACTAACTGACGTGCTTCAGCGCGTGTGCTAGCAAAACCCATGCGATATACAACATTGTCTAAACGTTGCTCTAAAAGCTGTAACAAGTTTTCACCTGTATTACCTTTAAGGCGAGCAGCTTCTTTGTAGTAGTTACGGAATTGCTTTTCTAATACACCGTAGATACGACGTACTTTTTGCTTTTCACGTAATTGTAAACCGTAATCAGATAAGCGACCTTTACGAGCGCCGTGCTGACCAGGTGCAGTCTCAAGTTTACACTTAGAGTCGATAGCTCTTACGCCGCTCTTAAGGAACAGGTCAGTACCTTCACGACGACTCAGCTTGAGCTTAGGGCCCAAATATCTTGCCATGTTATTTCTCCTAACCTATTGTTAAACGCGACGTTTCTTCGGTGGACGACAACCATTGTGTGGTATAGGCGTCACGTCAGTAATGTTGGTGATACGGTAACCAGCAGCATTCAAAGCACGTACAGCAGATTCACGACCTGGACCTGGACCTTTAATGAAAACTTCTAGATTTTTTAAACCGTATTCTTGAGCAGCAGTACCTGCACGCTCTGCAGCAACCTGAGCAGCAAATGGTGTAGATTTACGTGAACCACGGAAACCTGAACCACCGGCAGTAGCCCATGATAGTGCATTACCTTGACGGTCGGTAATCGTTACAATAGTGTTGTTGAAAGACGCATGAACATGAGCCATACCATCAGCAACTTGCTTTTTAACCTTTTTACGACGAATTGGTGTCTTAGCCATAATACTATCCCCTTATCGCTTAATAGGCTTACGAGGACCCTTACGGGTACGCGCGTTAGTCTTTGTTCTTTGACCACGTAGTGGTAAAGAGCGACGGTGACGTAGGCCACGGAAACAACCAAGGTCCATAAGGCGCTTGATATTTAGAGTAACTTCACGACGAAGGTCACCTTCTACAGTGTACTTGCCAACTGCATCACGCAGTACGTCAAGTGTTTCGTCTGAAAGTTCACCGATTTTTGTGGTTTCGGCGATACCAGTCGCTTCTAAGATAGCCTTAGAGCGAGTCTTACCTATGCCATAAATAGCTGTTAAACCAATAACTGCATGTTTATGATCAGGGACGTTAATGCCAGCGATACGGGCCACTAACACATCTCCTATATTTGAATTTGGTAATCATAAGTTTGAAAAGCCCGTAAGGATACTCAAACGAAGACCAAATCACAACTAAAAACACAGGCCGAGAAATCTCAGCCTGCACGACTGTTTACTTAGCCTTGCCTTTGCTTATGCTTAGGCTCACTGCAAATTACGCGTACTACACCAGCACGTTTAATAACTTTACAGTTACGGCATATTTTCTTAACGGAAGCACGTACTTTCATTGCTCAACTCCGTAAACTGACCTTATCGACCGTAGCCTTTAAGGTTCGCTTTTTTCAGCACAGAATCATACTGATGAGACATCAGGTGAGTCTGTACTTGTGCCATAAAGTCCATGATTACTACAACGATAATCAAAATTGATGTACCGCCGAAATAGAATGGCGTTTGCCATGCCATAGTCATGAATTCGGGCACCAGACAGATAAAGGTTATATACAAAGCACCTGCCAATGTCAGGCGTGTCATCACTTTATCAATGTATTTAGATGTCTGCTCACCTGGACGAATACCTGGGATAAATGCGCCAGATTTCTTCAGGTTGTCTGCTGTTTCACGTGGGTTAAACACCAACGCTGTGTAGAAAAAGCAGAAGAAGATGATAGCTGCAGCTAGAACCATCGCATACAAAGGCTGACCTGGAGTCAACGTTGTTGCGATTGCTTGTAGCACATCAGCGACCGGACCTTCACCCTGGCCGAACCAGCTTGCAATTGTACCAGGGAACAGAATTATACTACTAGCGAAGATTGGTGGAATAACACCCGCCATGTTTACTTTTAGTGGTAAATGCGTGCTTTGAGCAGCAAATACTTGACGACCTTGTTGGCGTTTAGCGTAGTTAACAACGATACGACGTTGTCCACGTTCAAAAAACACTACAAGATAAGTAACAGCGAATACAATTACCGCAACCATCAACAGTACAAAAACATTCAAATCACCTTGGCGCGCCATTTCGGCTGTCGAACCAATAGCAGACGGCAGGTTAGCTACAATACCAACAAATATTAGAACTGAGATACCGTTACCGATACCACGTTCTGTTATTTGCTCGCCCAACCACATTAGGAACATAGTACCAGTTACTAAACTCACCACTGCGGTGAAATAGAAACCAAGACCTGGGTTAACAACTAACCCGTCCATCATGCCCGGTAAGCTTGTGGCAATACCGATTGATTGGATAGTAGCAAGCACAAGCGTGCCGTAGCGTGTGTACTGGCTAATTTTTTTACGCCCTTGCTCACCTTCTTTCTTAAGCTCTATAAACGGAGGATACATATGCGTTAATAGTTGCGTAATAATCGAAGCCGAGATGTACGGCATAATACCCAGTGCTAACACTGAAGCTCGCTCAAGCGCACCACCGCTAAACATGTTGAACATCTCAACAATGGTGCCCTTTTGTTGCTCGAAGAAATCGGCAAGTACAGCGGCGTCAATCCCAGGGATTGGCACAAATGAACCTAGACGGTAAATAATGATAGCACCTAAAACAAATAGTAATCGACGCTTCAATTCCGAAAGTCCACTTTGTGCACTTTGTGTATCTTGACCTGGTTTAGCCATTAGTACTTCCTTAGTCTTCTACCTTGCCTCCGGCAGCTTCAATAGCTTCGCGAGCACCTTTAGAAGCCTTAAGGCCTTTAACGGTAACAGCGCGTGAAACTTCGCCAGATTTAACAACTTTAACGAACAGAACGTTCTTTTTAACTAGACCAGCTGCTTGTAACGCGTTTAGGTCTACCACATCGCCTTCAACTTTAGCGATTTCAAAAAGGTTTATTTCTGCAGATACTAACGATTTGCGAGAAGTGAAACCAAATTTTGGTAGACGACGTTGCATAGGCATTTGACCGCCTTCAAAACCAACGCGTACTTTACCGCCAGAACGTGATTTTTGACCTTTGTGACCACGGCCACCAGTCTTACCAAGACCAGAACCGATACCACGACCAACACGTTTTGGAGCAGTTTTAGAACCTGCAGCAGGTGAAAGTGTATTCAAATGCATGAAATTAACCCTCTACCTTAACCATGTAAGAAACTCGGTTGATCATACCACGTACACATGCTGTGTCTTCTAACTCAACAGTGTGGTTGATACGACGTAAACCAAGACCGCGTAATGTAGCTTTATGTTTCGGTAAACGACCGATAGAGCTTTTTACTTGTGTTACTTTTACAGTTTGATTTGCCATGGTTACCCCAGAATTTCGTCTACGCGCAGACCACGTTTAGCAGCGATTGACTCTGGAGAATTCATGTTCTCTAGAGCTTGAATCGTTGCACGTACTACGTTGATCGGGTTGGTAGAACCGTAACATTTAGAAAGTACGTTCTGCACACCAGTAACTTCTAGTACTGCACGCATAGCACCACCTGCGATGATACCAGTACCTTCAGATGCTGGTTTCATGAACACTTGTGAGCCAGCATGACGTCCTTTAACAGGATGCTGTAATGTGTTGCCATTTAGGTCTACATTGATCATGTTGCGACGTGCTTTTTCCATTGCTTTTTGAATAGCAGCTGGAACTTCACGTGCTTTACCATAACCAAAACCTACTTTACCTGCGCCATCACCAACTACAGTTAGTGCAGTGAAGCTAAAGATACGACCACCTTTAACTACTTTAGACACACGGTTTACCGCGATTAGCTTTTCAGCTAAATCAGGCTGTTGTTGCTTTGCTTCTACGTTAGCCATTGTCTACTCCTAGAATTGCAAACCGGCTTCACGCGCAGCATCAGCTAGCGCCTTCACACGGCCGTGATATTTAAAGCCACTGCGATCAAAAGCAATCTTTTCGATGCCTTTGTCAGCCGCACGTTCTGCAACCGCTTTACCAACTGCTTGTGCAGCTGAAACGTTGCCTGTGCCTTTAACTGTTTCGCTAATAGCTTTCTCAACAGTAGAAGCAGCAGCCAGTACAGTACCCTCAGCATTAACTACTTGAGCGTAAATGTGACGTGGCGTGCGGTGGATAACAAGACGCGTTGTGCCTTGTTCAATATAATTTCTACGAGTGCGTTTAGCACGACGTAGACGAGCTGTTTTTTTATCCATCGTCTTACCTTACTTCTTCTTAGCCTCTTTACGGCGTACATTCTCATCTGAATAACGAACACCTTTACCTTTATAAGGCTCAGGTTTACGGTATGCACGAATGTTAGCAGCTGTTTGACCAACTAACTGCTTATCTACGCCCTTAACTAGAACTTCTGTTTGGCTTGGAGTTTCAATCGTAATTCCCTCAGGAACTTCGAAATTAACTGGGTGCGAGAAACCAAGTGTTAAGTCTAAAACTTTACCCTTAGCTGCAGCACGGTAACCAACACCTACTAACTGAAGTTTCTTCTCGTAACCTTCATGCGTACCAACAACCATGTTGTTGATTAGAGCGCGAGCAGTACCTGCTTGAGCCCATGCATTAGCTACGCCTTCACGAGGTAAAGTTGTAATAACGTTGTCATTAAGTTGTACTTCAACTGCATCGTTGATAGTACGCGTTAATTCACCGTTTTTGCCTTTAACTGTGATGTCCTGGCCTTTTAATGTAACTTCTACACCGGCAGGAACATTGATTGGTGCCTTTGCTATGCGAGACATAGTTCCCCTCCGATTAAGCTACAAAGCCAATGATTTCACCACCAACACCAGCACTACGTGCTGCGCGGTCTGTCATTAGGCCTTTAGAAGTTGATACGATAGCGATACCAAGACCACCCATTACCTTCGGTAATTCGTCACGTTTCTTATAGATACGTAGACCAGGGCGGCTAACACGCTGGATATTTTCAATTACAGCTTTGCCTTCGAAGTATTTCAACTCGATAGAAAGCTCAGGTTTCGCTTCGCTGTTTACAGCGAAATCTGCGATGTAACCTTCGTCTTTTAATACTTTAGCTACTGCTACTTTCAGCTTTGAAGTTGGCATCGTTACAGATACTTTCTTCGCTGATTGACCGTTACGGATACGTGTAAACAAATCCGCGATAGGATCTTGCAAGCTCATAGTCTTACTCCCGTGATACTATTACCAGCTAGCCTTTTTAAGGCCAGGAATTTCACCGCGCATAGCTGCTTCGCGAACTTTAATACGGCTCATGCCGAATTTGCGAAGGAAACCATGTGGGCGGCCCGTAATGTTACAACGATTACGTTGACGTGCAGGGCTAGAATCACGTGGTAAAGCTTGAAGCTTAAGTACCGCGTCCCAACGTTCATCTTCAGATGCGTTAACATCGCTGATGATAGCTTTTAGTGCTGCACGCTTTTCAGCGTACTGAGCAACTAGTTTAGTGCGCTTTGCTTCGCGCGCTTTCATAGAATTCTTTGCCATAACCCTACCCTTATTTCTTGAATGGGAAGTTAAACGCTTCTAACAACGCACGGCCTTCCTCATCAGATTTCGCAGAAGTTGTGATTGTGATATCCATACCGCGTACACGGTCTACTTTATCGTAATCAATTTCTGGGAAGATGATTTGTTCACGTACGCCCATGCTGTAGTTACCACGTCCATCAAAAGACTTAGCACTCACACCACGGAAGTCACGGATACGTGGGATAGCGATTGATACCAAACGCTCAAAAAAGTCCCACATACGCTCGCCGCGTAAGGTTACTTTACAGCCAATTGGGTAGCCTTCACGCACTTTAAAGCCAGCAACAGATTTGCGTGCTTTAGTGATTAAAGGTTTCTGACCAGAGATAGCTTCTAGATCCGCAACAGCGTTATCTAAAATCTTCTTGTCAGCTAGGGCTTCGCCCACGCCCATATTTAATGTGATCTTTTCGATCTGAGGGACTTGCATGACAGAGCTGAAACCAAACTTCTCTTGAAGCTCAGCAACTACTTTGTCTTTATATACTTCATGCAGTTTCGCCATCATTCTACTCCAACTATTAGATAGTTTTACCAGTAGATTTAAAGATACGTAATTTCTTACCATCTTCAATCTTGAAACCTACACGATCTGCTTTACTCGTTTCCGAGTTGAAGATCGCAACGTTTGATACGTCGATAGACGCTTCTTTCTCAACAATGCCGCCAGCTTGGTTCAATTGTGGAACCGGCTTTTGGTGTTTCTTGATTAAGTTAATGCCTTCGACAAATACTCGACCAGACTCGGTAACAACTGAAAGCACTTTGCCGCGCTTACCTTTGTCTTTACCTGCTAGTACGATTACTTCGTCATCACGACGGATTTTTGCTGCCATGATAGACTCCTTACAGTACTTCTGGGGCTAGTGAAACAATTTTCATGAACTTATCATTACGAAGTTCACGAGTCACAGGGCCGAAGATACGAGTACCAATTGGCTGCAAGTTATCATTTAAGATAACAGCCGCATTGCTATCGAAACGGATCAAAGAACCGTCTGGACGACGAACGCCTTTTTTGGTACGCACAACTACCGCGTTTTTAACATCACCTTTCTTCACTTGACCGCGAGGAATAGCTTCTTTTACAGAAACTTTAATGATATCGCCAACAGCCGCATAGCGACGGTGTGAACCACCAAGGACTTTTATACACTGCACTTTGCGAGCGCCGCTGTTATCAGCAACTTCCAGCTGAGTTTGCATTTGGATCATGTTAATGACCTCCGGTGTAGTAATTACAACTTGCCTTAAATTTGTTTAAAATCAAGGCACTTCGATTGATTCCCACTCAAAAAACAACAGAGTTGTCTCTTAAGGGCGGGCAATTGTACCAGCATTGGCTAGGGAGTGGTAGGTTATTTTTTAATTAATTTAAGAGAAGGGCAGATTAAAACTGAGTAAAAACCGCTATGTAGCTATTTTACAAGTGGTTATAAAACAAACAAGGCTCAATTAGCGCCCTGTTTATTTTTTTCTGGCGTAAATGGCTTTAGCCAAATAGTCCTTTTAGTTTATCTTTTACTTTGTCTTTGGCTTTCTCTTTTGCCTTTTCTTTGGCGTCATCGAGTTTTTGCTTGGCTTCATCTTTAAGTGCATTGCTAACATCGAGCTTAAAGCCAACGTCATGGAATGGGCCTTTTATTCGCAGTGGGATTTTAAAGCCCGTGCTATCATCTGTGGTACCTTGCCCTTCAATTGAGTCAACTATCCCCGTCACTAAACGATAATCAACCTTCGTTTGCGGCAAATCTACATCACCTTCTCCAGAGATACGTATTAACGGACTAATAAGTGAAAGGTCTGTATTGTTGCCTACACCATTGGTGAAGTTAAAGCTCCCTGTAAGCGCTGAAAAGTCTGTTTGCTCTGATTCTTCAAAGCCAGTATCTAATCCCTCACTTACTGCACCAAAGTTACCGGTAATAAGCTCTTTACCTTTACGAACCATTTCAGCTACGTTTGCGCCTTTTACGGCTCCATCTGCAAACTCAAATGCCAATTTGCCATTTAACGCATCGATAAATGTCTTTTGACTTTGCCCTGTAGTGGTTAGATTCCAATTTAATGACCCCTTACCCATTAGTTTATCGAAGCCTGCCGCATCAGTTAATAATGGCTGTGCGTCTATACCTGACAAATCAAAGTTAGTGGTTATTTTATAAGGTGTGTTTTGGGCGTTAATGTTAATAACCCCTTTACCAGTACCTTCATACGCTGAGAAACTATCAAGACTCAATTTCGCAACACTATTTTTAAGCGCGACAGTAAACTGATTTGCACCTAGCTCAATATCATTCGCTTTTAAACCGCTTGATCGAATAACTACATTGGCATCTAGTGTATTTAACGCACTTAAATCAATTTTTGTGTCATCCCAAACAATAGGCTGGGCTTCACTAGGTTCTTCACTCTGTGGCTCTTCCTGCTTCGCTACTGTCTCTGGTAAGTATGGATTTAAATCGAGCATACCTAAGTCAATATCGGCGTTTACGGCTAAGCGGTTACCTAGGTTAAGCTCACTTTTACCTTTTATCTCTAGCTCATCTAACGTAGCAATTAACTCATCAAAATTAAATTTTTCACCCGCTAGGTGCATTTTACCGTTAACACTAAAGGCATTAAACGCGTTTTGTTTAGCGTTTAAGTCTACGCCCTGCCAAGCTGCAAGCTCTTTGACCGAGTCACCGCTGAGTGCCAACTCACCCTTTATATCTTTTCCTTGCTGGGCAATACTGCCCTTAAAGGTAAGATCAACTAAGCGAGAGTCAAGGCTTTGCGTAACATCAAATGTTGCGCCTTCTATCGCTTTTGCAGGTGTATCTAGTGTTATATCAAGCTCAAAACGCTCCTGCATATAAGTAATACCACCCTTTACTTCTAATGTTTTACGAAGTGAAGGAAGTAAAATAGCCAGCTCTAAATCGCTAATTTGCTGCTTAGCGCCTGTTTGCCCATCTAGGTAAGTAAACGTACCGCCATAAATAGCGACCTCACCTAGCTCTATATCAAAGTTCTCTGGTAGTTTAACAGCCTCACCTGATTGAGTTTGCTCTGTGGGCTGCTCTGCTACAGCATCAAATAATTGCCAATTAGCTTTACCGTTTTTATCGGTTTCTAATAAAATGTTGGGTTCATTAATTACAAATTTATCAAGCTTAAACTCACCACCAAATAACGACATCCAAGGTATATGAACTGCTAGCTGCTGCATACTTGCCATGTCATCTCGCGAACCAGACTTCATGTTTGCAAAGTGCACGTCGTTAAGTTCTAACTTTAACGCAGGAAATACGCTAAGCGTTTTATCGCCATTTATAGTGAGCGTGCGGCCAGTTGTGCTTTCAACCTGCTGCGAAACTTTGTTAAAAATGGTATCAGTAGGAATTAAAAATGGCGCGGCAACAATTAATGCAATACAAAGTAGGAGTATTACACCAACAATTTTAAGTAAGGTCTTCATGATCATCCTTTCAAACGTGCAAATAATGTTCTTATCATAGCGAGTGTTAGCTTTAAAATCATTGTAGTTACAATAAAAAAGCTGTTTATTGTAATTTATTTAATTTGAAATGAATTTATGCTTAAAAGTAAACTTGGCGAAATTGGTGACTGAAAGTAAAGCTCATCAAGTTTAAATCTAGCCAAGTATTGAACCATACAACGTTGCATCCCTTGAATTGTTAGGTATGATGCACGGCCCTGTTGCTATTGGCGTATTTGCGCTAAAATAAAGCAGCTAAAAAATGTATCTACTCGGAGACTCTACAAGGCATGAAAAAACTGCTAATTTCACCGTCAAAAATGGCGCTAGGCGAACAAGAAAGTCAAATTTACCAAAATATTTTGAAGCAAGCTTCAGAACTAAGCCTAAACCTAATGGCCGTGAAAGTAGAAAACCACCCAGAGGACTTTTTAGGTTGGTGTTACGAGCTACTCAGCGCAAGTAAAGACCGTATAAATTACGACTTATTAGAGCCACAGCAATTACCAGTGCTAAAAAAGCTACATGATCAACTCATATCTGCAATTAGCTTTTTACAGCTTAAAACGCTACGAGTAGCCCCTTGGCCTGTAATTAGTATGTTTGTAGAGCAACACAAAGATATAATTGCATTAGAAGAGCAACTACGCCTTACTACGTATGTGCAAAATATTCGTAAGCAAGCGTTAAAAGATATGATCCCTGAGGACTTGTTGGCATTTAGTGGTAAACATACTGCCACGCTTGACCCAAGTACGTATAACTTCGACGTTGAGTGGTTTGCATCAACTAAAAGCGCTAAAGGTTTTCATCAAATGTTAGCCGACTTACCTGGTGCGTTTGACGATGCACTTGCCAACATCCCACTTGAAGGTGATGTAAGCCAAGGTGATTACCAACAATTTGTTGTTACTTATTTACTTGCCTTTAACGGCAGTGATGAAAAACCAACACTTGCCCCTGCTACACGTTTATTAGCAATGCGCCGCCCTGATGTATTTACACCTATTAGTAATAGCCGCCTTGATGCATTATGCGCAGCATTAGGTATTACAAAGTTAAATAATCGCGACTTTGAACGTTACTGGCAAGATGTGGTACAAAGCATTCATGCCATGTCGTGGTTTAAAATGGCAACCGGCAGCAATGAGCTAGAAGCGCAGCTTGTTAATATAAAAGCGTTGCTACCGTGCTTTTTTTATTACGCAGATAAAAACACAGCCGATAACTCAAATTATATTAAGCTTTTAAATAAACCGAAGCGCAGCACAACAAGTGCCGGAAAACCGCAGCGTAGAGGTAAAGAGTCAGCCGAAATACTTGTAGACCGCGCACTTGCAGCCGATGACATACCAGAGCACATTCGCAGTAAACGAGACTCTATTATTAGCGAAGTACAAAAAGGTCGCGGCGTAAACGAAACAATTAGTCTTATGCGCACTATATTTGGCTAAACATACCTAACCTAACTGTATTTTTCTGGTGCAGTTAGGTTAAATTATGCACCAGCAGCGTGCGTTTTTTAATTAACCACAACAACCCTCTTCCCTCCTAAAAACTCTCAACACATTGTTTTATAAAAGTAAAAAACTAGTTTTATACAAATCATTTTAAGCTGGCACATACAGTGCAATTGCATTCCCTGTTAAACAATAAAACACCGCCAGTCAAAGGGTTGCCAATAAGAGAATAAAAACCTAGGCGATAAAAATCATATAACGGGAAATGGACATGCTAAGACTAAAAAAAACCATCGCAATTAGCGCAATTGCATTAATGGGTGCTACATCTTTAACATCAACAGCCGTACATGCAGAAGTAACAGCAAACGCAGCGGCTACGTCTAACTACTTATGGCGTGGTCAAGAGCAAACTGGGGGCGATGCTGCTATTTCTGGCGGTATTGATTACGCTGATGAGTCAGGCTTTTATGTAGGTACATGGGCATCAAATGCTTCATGGGCCGACGAGATGACTTACGAGCTTGATGTTTACGCTGGCTTTGGTGGCGATATCAACGACACTTTTAGTTACGATGTAGGCTACATTTATTACGCTTACCCAGATGCAGCTTCTGAAGCTGATGCTGATTTTTCTGAGATTTACGGTAGCATTAGCGCCGAAGGTTTTACCTTTGGTGCAGCATTACTTGCTACTTCAGCGGCTGATGGCGATGGCACCGACTTTGGTGACTCATTATACCTAAATGCTGATTACAGCTTTGCTGTTGGCAGCAATGGTACTGAAGTTGCCCTGCACTTAGGTCACTATTCTGGCGACTTTATTGGTGACGATAACATTATTGATTACGGTATTTCTGTATCAAAAGATGGTTTTACTTTTGGCGTGTCTGACACCGACATGGATGAGTCAGATGTTAAAGTTTACGTAGGTTATGCGGTAGACTTTACGCTTTAAAACAGAATGTGTTACTTGCTGCAACACTAAGGGCCTTTTGGCCCTTTTCTCGTTTTTAGGGCAGCCTAAATACTCATAACGCCCTCTAAAGTTAGCAGCTAATACGCTCTATCATACGCCTCAGTTAATCAATCACGACCTCCTTGCTGTTAAATCATTTACCTATAATGCCAACTCGCTTAATTGACTAAACTATTTTTAGGCAAGAGAAACGTGGCGAAACCTAGCCGAAGTTCGCTATTTAATTGTTCTAAACAGAGGCTTTAACGCAGCCAGCTACTACGTTTAGACCTGAAGTGATTAAGTATTATTGAGGGTTAGAGTTATACACATTAGCTAAAACAAAAAAGGCCGCACTAAATGCGGCCCTTAAGTTAGTCGCTAATCATTAAAACTTAGCTAGATTGTTTTTACTGTCTTTATCTACAAGCTTAATGAACGGGTCTACCCCTGCGTACACGGGCTTTTCTTTTACTTTTAGCTCAATAGTATTAGTACCAGACACTATTTGATGCTTTTGCGAGTAAATAACAAAGTCTTCAGCGAGTAGGTTTTCAGGGTCATCGCTAAATAATGCAATATCAATTAGCTGATCGAGCGGCTGCTCGGTTTCTTCACCTTGTCCATCGGCATGCTGCTTAGTTGCTTCAACGCTCAGTGTTACTGTGTAAAAGCCTTCGCTATCAACATCATCTGTAACCGACACTTCTTTCATTTCAAGCTCATAAAGCGTTATATATTTAAACTGATCGTCAATAAAACGCTGTTCAGCTTGTGTTGCATCTCGCTTTAAATAACTAAGTAAATCAAGTGTGGTTGGGTATGGCGTTGATTGGTATTTAAACTCATTCAAAAACGCTTTAAGTGCGGCATTTAAGCGCTCTTCACCTAATCGGTCATACAAAGCCATCATCACAACCGAGCCTTTATTGTAATGAAGATATTGTTGAGACTGCGTTTTATACAGCGGCATTTCTTCAAAGGCTTCGCCAGTACGGCCCATTAAGTATCTATCTAACTCGTACTTTAAGAATTTACGAAGCTTCTCGGCGCCAAAGCGTTTTTTTAGCACCATAAGTGCGCTGTATTGGGAAAGCGATTCAGAAATAACCGCACTACCTTCTACATTAGCCCCCGATACTTGATTCACCCACATTTGTAACAATAAATAAACACGCTAGGTAATAATACTTGCCTCGCATTTATTCAGTCGGTATAAAAACCACACACACCATTTATAAGAAGCGTAAAGCCATGCAAAAACATCAAAGCCAACCACTAAACGACTTTATAGAATACCCTCACGATGAAATGCTAAAGCGTGCAAACGAATTTTTACAAACTAGTCAGCGCCGCCATAGTATTCGCAGCTTTAGCGACCGACCAGTACCTAAAAATATAATTGAAGCATGTATTAAAGCAGCTGGTACTGCACCAAGTGGGGCCAATCACCAACCGTGGCATTTTGTGGCTATAAACAGTAGCGATGTAAAAAAACAAATAAGAGAGGCCGCCGAAAAACTAGAGCGCTCTTTTTATGAAGGCAGAGCAGGAGAAGAATGGCTCGATGCGCTAAAGCCGTTAGGCACCGATGCTAGTAAACCTTATTTAGAACACGCACCTTGGCTTATTGCCGTATTTAGTCAAAAAAAGGGCGGCGTAAACACCGATGATATAAACACCAATTATTATGTGCATGAGTCTGTTGGCTTAGCTACCGGCTTTTTAATTCAAGCTCTACACCGTAGTGGTTTAGCAACACTTACCCATACCCCAAAACCAATGAGCTTTTTAACCGATATATGTAAGCGCGACAAAGACAACGAACGCCCTTACATGTTACTTATTGCAGGCTACCCAAGCGATGATGCAACAGTACCTGCCCATGCACTTGATAAAAAATCGCTTAATGAAATTGCGACCTTTATTTAAAAACACATTATTTAGCCGTACTTTGCTTGCAAAACCACTCGTAAAGTAACGTAATAATCGACTCAACTTTTGGGTCGATTAGCGAATAATAAATAGTGTGCCCATCGCGGCGAGTCGCTACTAGCTGCGCTTTGCGTAAACTCGCTAAATGCTGAGACAAAGCAGACTGGGCCAAAGGAATATTTTTATTTAACTCACCCACACTTTGCTCACCTTGCAACAAACTACATAAAATCATTAAGCGACTTTTATTAGCCATAAGTTTTAAAAATTGCTCTGCCTGCTGAGCGTTTTCGGCAAGTTGTTCAATATTCATTGTGATACTTAGTTATTTTGCGTGCTTTAATTATAGACTTTTACATTAGTAAGTTCTAATATAATTAACATTAGTGGTTACTAATGTTAATACCAATAGATGTAAATCATCGGTAATACAGTTTTTATTAGTGGCTGTGCCGTTACAATTTCGATGCTTTTAAACTACTTTGTTGAGAGTAGCTTTCAATTTTTAACACATTTATTGGCATTAACTTAGTGCAATCAAATTACACCGAGCGACGCCCGTAAGTGTCTTTTTCGCAAAAGAGGATTTACCTACTCATGCTTACTTCAATTCCTGATTTACTAAAAATTATCACACCTAACCAACGCCGTATTGATGCAGCGCAAGCAAAGCAAGAGCTTGAACAAAATAAAGGGCTGCTTATTGATGTACGCGAACCTGCTGAGCATGCCAATGTAGCTACGGTTGGGGCAATTAATATTCCTCGCGGATTACTTGAAATGAAGCTAATGGAAATAGAAAAAGACCCAGCCCGCCCTATTTACTTACATTGTGCCAGCGGCGCTCGCGCCACATTAAGCGCAGAAGCGCTAACCCGCGTTGGCTACGAAAACGTAACGGTTATAACTTGTAACGCAACGCAAGTAAGTGAAGTTTTTTAACTGCTTCATAAAAAAGTAACCTAAATTGCCTACACTTTGCTTTTTACACTTAACAGGTACAAAGCAATGGCATTTACACGGAGAAGTTTTTTAAAAGCATCGGCAGCAGGATTTGGCGCTGCCGTATTATCACTTGGTTTAACAGGTTGTAGGTTTGATGACGATGACGACACACCTGTTAGCTTTGATCACGGTGTCGCCAGCGGCGACCCGCTAAGCGATAGCTTAATTATTTGGACCCGTGTAACCCCACTTAATATAACAACTAAAACATTAAACGTGCAGTGGCAAGCCGCCACAGATAAAAGCTTTACTAATATTGTTCACGATGGTGAAGCACGCATAAGTGATACCACCGATTTTACGCTTAAAGTTGATTTACAAGGGCTCGATGCCAACACCGTTTATTACTACCGCTTTAACGCACACGGAAAAACCTCCCCTATCGGGCAAGGAAAAACACTACCTGTAGGTAACGTAGATAAAGTAAAACTAGCAGTTGTATCATGCGCAAATTACCCTGCCGGGTATTTCCATGTGTATGGTGAAATTGCTAAGCAAAGCGATTTAGATGCCGTATTACATTTAGGTGATTACATTTACGAGTACAGCAATACTGGCTATGCAACCGAAGACGCTGCGCAATTAGACCGACTTCTCCCCCTTGATAACAGCAGTGAAATTATCGCGCTTACCGATTACAGAAAACGCTATGCAAATTATCGCCTCGATGCCGACTTACAAGCAGCCCATAGCCACTGTGCATTTATAACGGTATGGGACGACCACGAAATTACCAACGACACATGGCGCGAAGGCGCAGAAAACCATAACGAAGGTGAAGGCGAATTTAGCCAACGTAAACTCAATGCACTCCAAGCTTACTTTGAGTGGATGCCAATTCGTAATGTAGCCGATAAAGAGCGTATTTATCGTCGCTTTGAATTTGGTAACTTAGTTTCTTTATACATGCTAGATACCCGCGTATTGGCCCGTGATGAACAGCTTAGCTATAGCGATTTTGATCTCACAACCCCTGCGGGACAAAGTGCATTTGCCGCAGCAATTGGTGCGAGTGATCGCGCATTATTAGGCAGTGAACAACTTACTTGGCTTAGCGATGCAATAACGACCTCAAGTACACAATGGCAAGTATTAGGGCAGCAAGTGCTAATGACCAAAATGCATTTACCTGTAGAAGTAATGCTGCTACTAGCTAGCTTACAAAGTACGCAAGCAAGTGGTGGCGATCCTAGTGTTTTACTCGCACAGGCAAATATTTTATTTGCAGAGCTGGCGCAAATTAAAGGCCGAGTATTAGCGGGTGACCCAAGCGTTACAGCCGCTGAGCTTGCACGGGTAGAAACTACCATACCGTATAATCTTGATGCATGGGATGGCTACGCCTACGAGCGAGAAGTGTTATTAGGCACCGCTATTGCTGCACAAAAAAACTTAGTGGTTTTAGCCGGTGATACCCATAATGGTTGGGCAGGAGAGCTTAAAACTGATGCCAATAACCCTATTGCAGCATCACAAAATGCAGGAGTTGAGTTTGCAACTGCCTCGGTTTCATCGCCAGGGCTTGAAAAGTATTTAGCGCTAAACACACAAGATGCGCAAACCGTGGCGCAAATAGAGCAAGTGATTGCTTTGTTAGTTGACGACCTTGCTTATAATAATTTAGTAGAGCGCGGCTACTTAACCGTTACTTTTACACCCACACAAGCCAGTGCTAACTGGAACTATATAAGCACAATTAAAGCACGTGAGTATCAGGTTGTTGAAAGCCGTACCAAAGAGCTTAGTATGCTTGCGGGGCAAGCTCAATTACAAAGCGTTTAACGCTTCGCCTCTAAAGCAGCCAAGCGCGTATCTATTCGTTCTACCACCTCAACTAAGCGGGCAAGTAATGCTTGGTTGAGGTGATCTTCAGCAAACTCTTCCATTTTAGGTGCTTGCGCAGCTAAGTTATCTTTTTGCTCAAGTATGGCTTCTCTAAACTCACTTGCCTTTACAACACCAAGTAATGACACCAATGCACCATGGCCAGATTGCCCGGCGGTTTCAAAGCTTAAGCGGTATAAGCCAAATAAACGCATCAACGGTCCTTGGCTCAGCCCAACATCGGTTATTTTTTCAAGTGGTATCGATTTTTCTTCTTTAAATAAAATACCGCGTTTAACAACCAGTTTTTGCGTGAGTAATTGCGCCGACATAGCCGCTAAAATTTTACCTGCCACCAGCCAAACAATAATTAACACCACAGGTATGAGCGGAATAGTCACCAGCGCTAAGGCGCTAAAAAGGCATGCCGTAGTCATCCAGTATTGCTTCACTTTGGGATCAAAGCTGGCACTTTTTAAAACAGGGTTGCTCATTGGTTTATCCTCATACCCATTTTATTAATCTAATCAAATGTGTGTCTTTATTTATTGAGATAGTTAAACACGCTTACTGTATTTAACTTACGTGATCAATGACTTCAATGCAATTTACCCACTTACATTCAAATATACTTTCACACACTCTCTTACAAACACCAACAGTAAAAATAGCTACACTAAAGCCTATTAGTTTTGAGATGCACTTAAATTGTCTCAAGCAATTTACCGTTTTTACTTATTTAACACCTAAGGCTTTTGATGAACACTTATATGAAAAACTCAATACGGATATTAGTTGGCACTCTAACGCTTTGCAGTATTACTGCTCAGGCTGAGTCGCAGTTTTCATTAGGGGGCGGCGTTATTTCTACCAGTTCCCCTTATGCGGGAACCGACAGTGAAACACTATTTTTACCTATCATTACCTACGAAGGTGAAAGACTTAGTTTTAGAGGTTTGTCACTTGATTATAAATTAGTGGAGGAGCAAGGTTTTAACTGGTCATTAGTTTTAGAGCCAGGCGATAATTTTGATACCTCAGATTCAGACCTTGCAGCTATTAAAGCCTTAGACGACAGAAAACTGTCTCTTTATGCTGGCACTAAGGTTAGCTACTCTGCGGGTTTTGGTAAAATAAGTGCAAGTGCTACTCATGATGTAATAGGCCACGGTGATGGCGCTAAATTTAAAACCAATTACAGTTACCCTATTAAGCTATCTAAGCAATTAATGCTTATTCCTTCTGTGGGTGTTGAGCTAAATAGCAGTGATGTATCTAACTATTATTATGGTGTCGCACCCGGTGAATCAACCACCTATGCGCCTTACGAACTTGGTTCTACAGTTAACTACAATGCGGGTTTATTTTTAATGTATTACATTAATAAAAACTGGAACGTAAACGCAATGGTTAACTATCAACAGCTTGATTCTGACATTGAAGACTCACCCATTATTGATACCGATAGCACCACTACCGTTATGATGTCGGTTAACTATCGTTTTTAATATTATTAGCGTGTGACAAATTGTCACACGCTAATAATTACTCGTATCGCCAGGGCAATAAATATAATCCCCAATATTTTATCAAGCCATGGGTTTTGCTTGGTAAAACCAAAGCGGTTTTTTGAAACCTCTGTCAGTAACGCCACTAGTAAATACCAGCCGGTATCAATTACAAATACCGTTAAGCACATAATAATACCAATGCTTAAAGTAAGGTTTTGCGGGTCAATAAACTGTGAGAACAAAGCTAAAAAGAAAATAGCGAGTTTTGGGTTTAAAAATGCAATGGCAAAGCCATCTTGTAATGCTTTAGCTGCACTTCCCTCACTTTTTTGTACTTCAAGTTCGTTATTACTTGGTTTTGCTAGCAATATTTTTATGCCTAAATACGCCAAATAGGCCGCACCTAAGTAAACAAGTATTTGATAAACAGTTGGAAACTGCGTCATTAAAGCGCCTAACCCTAATAACGATGCGCCGGCATACAAGCCAACGCCTGTACCATGGCTGAGTGCGGCAAGCATACCATTTTTCATACTGCCGTTAAGTGAGTGCTTTAAAACCACCGCCAAACTTGGCCCTGGCGACATTGCGCCCATCATGCAAATAGCCGCTAGGCTTAACCATACTGAAAATGTCATTTAAAGCTCGTCAGTTTCAATAAATAAAGTATAGCCATGCACTTGCCCATAAAAGCCTGTCAATGGCACTGCGTTTATTACTTTCCAGCCATCTTGATTTAATTCCTGTATGCGATCATTCAGCGCGGCTATATCTACGCTACCCAAAAAACGAGTCTTTCTAAATTCGATTACTTTTTGCATTTTAATCCTTGTGTATCTTATAACGTGTATTCAAAATCGTAGTGGTGAATCCCTTGCTCAATACGTATTTTCATACTGCCCGTTAACCCTTCTAGCTCATGAGTGCCTGAATCGGGAATTACGTTTAAAATTAGGCTATCTTGGCCTTTATCCATTGTACCAAAATGCTGCAATACAAAGCTGCCTTTTTTGCCTTCAAGCTCGCCTATTACTTGCTCCATAGCAACATAACCGGCACTGCCTTGAGTGGGTGTCATGGCGCTTAGCATTTCGCCTTGGCTGGTGGCAATTAAGCTACCTTTAAAAGTTTTATCTATCGACATACGCCCTAAATTAATACCATTTTGGCCGCTTGCGTAGCCTTCTATGGGGGCTAGATTTACATTAAATTCTCCACTTATGGTTGTAGTAGTCATAACGTTTCCTTATTGATGATTTAAACTGTACTTATATTTGAGCGTATTGATTTTTCTTATCTTAGTGCCATATCTATACCTTAACCTTTAAAAAGAATCCACTATGTCAAAAACAACACCTAAGCCCGAAAAAGCCGCCTTTAGTAGTTTATTACCTATTTTTGCGTTTATTAAACCGTATAAATGGATGGTCGTAGCGGCGCTTGCTGCCCTTTTAGTCACAGCCGGTGTTAACTTATCGTTAGGGCAAGGCGTTAAATTTGTTATAGATCATGGGTTTATTGCAGGCTCCCAAGCCCAGTTGCAACAAGCTGTATTGGTACTTATTGGTTTGATTAGCTTATTAGCCGTGGGCACGTTTAGCCGCTTTTATTTAATGTCGTGGATTGGCGAACGCGTTAGTAACGATATTCGCAAAGCGGTGTTTAATCGCATTGTTACCTTGCACCCAAGCTACTTTGAAGAAAACCGCAGCGGCGAGCTTATGTCGCGTTTAACAACCGACACCACTTTATTGCAATCGATTATTGGCTCATCGTTTTCTATGGCACTGCGTAGCGCATTAATGTTGGTGGGCGGCTTAGTAATGCTGTTAGTGACTAACTTAAAGCTTACCCTTGTCGTTGTTGCTTGTGTGCCACTTGTATTAGTTCCCATGATGGTATTTGGTAAAAAGGTGCGAAAACTTGCAAGTTCTAGCCAAGATGCAATAGCCGACATAAGCACCTATGCCGGCGAGATAATTCAAAACATTAAAGTAGTACAAAGCTATAGCCATGAAGCACAAGAGCAGCACGCTTTTGCACTTGAAACCGAAAAAGCCTTTAGTGTGGCCAAAAGCCGTATTAAGCAACGCTCGTTTTTAATTGCAGCGGTCATATTTTTAACTTTTAGTGCCATAAGCGCAATGCTTTGGGTAGGCGGTAGTGACGTATTAGCAGGTACTATGACTGGCGGTGAACTAGGAGCCTTTGTGTTTTACGCTATTATGGTGGCTATGTCGGTGGCAACCGTTGCAGAGGTTTACGGCGAGCTGCAACGTGCAGCAGGTGCTGCGGCGCGCTTACTAGAGCTACTTGCCGTTAAAAGCGAAATAGAAAACCCAATCACTTCACAAGACGATGAGCTATTAGTAAACACTAATAGCCCCGCTATCGAACTTGAAAACATTAGCTTTAACTACCCATCTCGTCCCGATGTAAGCGCGCTTAACAAAATAAGCTTAACTATAGAGCAAGGCAAAACCGTTGCCATTGTTGGCCCCTCTGGCGCAGGTAAAACGACGTTATTTGAATTACTACAGCGCTTTTACGACCCTGCTCACGGCGCGATTAGATTTCATGATGTAAATATTAAAGACTTATCGCTTAATGTCCTCAGAGGTAAAATGGGCATGGTGGCACAAAACCCTATTTTGTTTAGCTCAGACGTAATGCATAACATTCGTTACGGCAACCCTAATGCCACTGACGAGCAAGTATACGCCGCTGCAAAACATGCCCACGCTGATGAATTTATTAAACATTTACCGCAAGGTTATAACAGCTTTTTAGGTGAGCAAGGGGTAAGGCTTTCGGGCGGGCAAAAGCAGCGTATTGTATTGGCACGCGCTATTTTAAAAGACCCTGAAATACTACTTTTAGATGAAGCAACCAGTGCACTCGATGCGCAAAGTGAGCACCATGTTCAAGCCGCGCTTGAGCACTTAATGCAAAATCGCACCACGTTAATTATTGCCCATAGACTGGCAACGGTTAAACATGCAGATGTAATTGTGGTAATGGAAAATGGGGAAATAAAAGCGACAGGGAGCCACCAGCAATTGCTAGCAAGCTCCCCTTTGTATCAGCGTCTTTGTGAATTGCAGTTCAACAAAAACTAATCTTCAGTGTTTGGTACTATTTGAATTTCTACACGGCGGTTTTGAGCACGGCCATTTGCGCTATCGTTAGTCGCAATTGGACGTGTTTCGCCATAACCCATAGTACTTACACGCTCAGCCATAATTTGCTGATTAACTAAGTAGTTTTTAACGCTTTGAGCACGCTCACGCGATAGGTTCATGTTGTAGCTATTTTTACCTGTGCTATCTGTGTGGCCTTCAATACTCAGGTAGGTTTTTTCGTATTTGTTCATCACTTTAGCAATCGCATCTAAGGTGTCGTTAAAGCCAGACGAAATATAAGATTGGTCGGTCGCAAAGGTAATATTAGATGGCATAACTAAACGTAAGTTATCGCCTTCGCGTACAACTTCCACACCAGAGCCTGCAAGCTCATCACGAAATGCTTCTTCTTGCTTATCCATGTAGTTACCAACTGCTGCGCCTGCTAGTGCGCCAATGGCAGCGCCTATAAAAATACGTTTATCTTTGTGGTTACTTGTTGCTTTGCCTAATACGCCACCCGCTGCTGCGCCAATAGCCGCGCCTTTGCCGGTGTTATTCATTTCACAGCCGCTAAGTAATACTGCAATAACTGATGCACTTATTAGTGATTTAGTTAATGTCATGATGATGTCCTGTTCGTTCTAGAAATACCAAGAGTATGCAAACACATCTATGAACAAACTATGAAGTGTCTGTTAATTTTTAAGTAAAATTAACTTTAGCAACGCATAAAACGGTAAACTCACCAGTGTGTTTTTAATAAAAATGTCATACTAGTTTGTGACAATTTAATGAATTTTAAAAAAGGACTCTAGCTCAATGTTATTAGCTATTTTTAGGCAGTTTTTTTTACTTGGCTGCATGAGTTTTGGTGGCCCCGCCGCACATTTAGGGTATTTTAAACGTCACTTTGTAGATACATTAAATTGGCTAACCGATACTCGCTATGCCCAATTAATTAGTTTAAGCCAAGCATTGCCAGGGCCGGGCTCTAGCCAAGTTGGGTTTGCTATAGGAGTAGAACGAGCTGGCCTATTAGGGGGTATTACCGCATTTATTGCATTTACTCTCCCTTCCTTTTTAATCATGTTATTACTAGCTGTAAGTGCACATCAGTTTGACGCTGTTTATTTTGCGGTTATTGCGGGGTTAAAGTTATTTGCAGTAGTTATTGTGGCCGATGCCACGTTGAGCATGGCTAAAAGCTTTTGTACTAATTATGTTTTAAAGCTATTAGCAGTACTAAGTACATTGGCGCTAATATTTATGCCTATGCTGGGCACGCAAATAGCTATTTTAGTTATTGCAGCCACCGTTGGCGCTATTTGGCCTATGCTCAAACTTGCTCAATCAAGTCCCCCTGACAGTAATAAAAGTAAGGTAAATTGGATTGCTTTAAGCCTATTTGTACTCTTACTGGCTATTAGCTTTATACCCTTAGGTCAAAATGCCAATGTGTTTGCTGCTTTTTATCAGGCTGGTGCAATGGTGTTTGGTGGCGGACACGTTGTATTACCAATACTACAAGCAGGCTTACCCGCACTAAGCGACGATCCATTTTTAAGTGCTTATGCCAGTGCACAGGCAGTGCCTGGGCCTATGTTTACCATTGCGACCTATTTAGGCGCGCAGTTAACCACAGAGCAGCCATTAGTGGGCGCTATTATTGCTACGCTTCTTATATTTACGCCGGGCTTTTTATTAATGCTCGCGTTTCAAAAAAGCTGGTTAAACTTGGCTAATAAGCCGCGTTTTGCAAGCTCTATTGCTGCACTTAATGCTTCGGTAGTGGGGTTTTTAGCGGCTGCACTGTATTCGCCAATTTGGACATCGGCAGTACATAACTTATGGCAAGTAGGGTTAGTTATTGCTGCATTTGCTTGGCTACGATTTAAAAAGCCACCTATTTGGTGGCTTTTAATTACATTTATTATTGTGGGTCTTGCCCAGCACTATTTGCCATTACTTTAAACGTTGGCTTATCGGTTTGCTGCGTATTTGGCGGGCTTAACTGCCCGCTAACACTTTGGTACGCTCTTAGGCCAAACACTGGCAGTACTGCAAGCAAATGGTCCATAATTTCGGCTTGTAAGTGCTCGTAAGAAATCCAGCGTTTGTCTTCACTAAAGCAATAAAACTCAATAGGTAAGCCATGGTTCATTGGCTGAAGCTCACGCACCATCAGGGTAAGTGAGGTATTTATTCTGTTGTGCTGCTTTAAATAGCCCTCGGCGTAACGACGAAACAGCCCTAAGTTAGAAACCGGATCAGGCAGTGAGGCAACACGTATATATTCGTGCAGCGGAATAGCCGCATCAATTTGTTTTCTAAATTCATCGCTCACTAAGCAAATGCTGTGCATGTCTATGTTAAGAGAGCGCTTAATACGTCGGCCGCCTGATTCTTGCATTCCGCGCCAGTTTTTAAACGAGCCAGCTACCAGCATATAAGTAGGTATAGTAGTTATGGTGTTATCCCAGTTACGTACTTTTACCGTATTTAGGCCTAAATCTATTACTTCGCCATCTGCGCCGTAGTTTTCTACTTGGATCCAATCGCCGTAAGTAACCAGCCTGTTTGCCGCAATTTGAATACTCGCTACAAAGCCTAAAATGGTGTCTTTAAATACTAATAAGGTAACGGCGGCTATGGCACCAAAACCAGAGAGAATATAAGTAGGAGACTTTTCAAGCACTATGCTCACAATTAATATTGCACACACAATAAAAGTAATAAGCTTAACTACCTGCAATAGCCCCTGTATTGGTACTTCGCGGGCAAAATCTAATTGGTTATAAATAGCACCTGCAATGCTCACAATACTACTAAAAATAAAGCCTACATGAATAATAAGTATGCCTTGGCCTATTGTTTTTAGTATTTCGGCAGTAAGCTCATTAACCGGATACACGCTATCAAATGTTGCTAAAAAAAGTACACTACACAGCATGCCTGCAATGCGCTTATTCAGTTTGGTAAGTAAAGGCGAGAGTAAACCAATACGCTCTGGAGATAAGCGGGTTACAGCCTTTTGAATACCAGGAAGCATTAAACGGCGGGTAAATAAATACACCACTAACAGCGTAAAAATACCAATAGCGGCAGCTGCTAATGCGCTAAATAAATTAGCATCGGGGACTTTTTCAAACCAAGGAGCTATTAACTCCTGTAAATGCGTGTTGGTCATGGTGTTTCTATTTCCTTGCTGAGTAAGGGTTCTGGTGTGCTTTGTTGGGCATAAATAGCAGTAAGTTGCTGATCCTTACTTACCCATAGTTGATTAACATATTGCTGAAAAGACGCTTTAAATGCTGGGTCTGTTTGGTAACTGCCAATCATTTGCTCATTAATTGGGTGCACATCAACCGATACATAAATAGATTCTAACTCACCTTTTAAAATATTACGGCATACATGGCTTGTTTTACCCTGATACACCAAGCTGGTATTTAGCATGGCGTCAAATTGTGAGCTTAATACTTCTAGCGCAAAGGCAATGCCGCCAGCTTTGGGCTTTAATAAATGATTAAACGGGCTTTGCTGCTCAGTATGCTTTTGTGCGGTGTAGCGTGTACCTTCAACAAAGTTGATAATGGTGGTGGGATTAGCGCGAAAGTGACGGCAACTATTTTTGGTACGCTCTACATCAAGGCCTTTTAATTTAGGATTTTTTGCAAGCTGCGCCTTAGTTACACGCTTCATAAAAGGCATGCCCATGGCCCATGCGCCGGTGCCAATAAAAGGCACATATTTTAATTCATCTTTTAAAAAAAACTTTGGTGCTGGTAAAACATTAATAGAGCTAAGTACAACTATATCTAACCAGCTCATGTGGTTACTTATAAGTAAGTACCAGCTTTGCGCGTTTATATCGCCTTTTATATTAATGCTTATGTTAGGGCAGCCAAGCCACAACCCTAGCCGGTTGCCATTACACCAGCCACGATATGCTGTATGTAATAAAGTATTTGTTAGTTTAAAAGGCAGTACCAGCTTTACTAAACCCAGTAGTAAAACTAAGGAGCCAAAAATAATTACATTAAAAAATAATACGCAGCCTACAATTAAGCCATTTAGCCAATTTGGTAACCACTTTTTTAGCATAATTGTAAGCCCATTATATTTTCCTTATTACTTATTATTTTGTTCAAGCTGCTGAAGAGTTTGCTCTTTTTCTTCCCATAAACGGTTTAGCTCACTTTGAAAGCCCACTCTAAATTCAGAGTCGCCAGTGTAATCACCAATAAGCTCTTTGCTTACAGGGCGTATATCTACATGCACGTTAATTTGCTTTACTTTACCGCCTGCAAAATCCATAAATGTAGGAATGCTATCAGGGTAGTGAATAGTCACATTAACTACTTTAGAAATTTGCTCACCCATGGCTTGCATTACAAACGCAATACCACCGGCTTTTGGCTTAAGTAAATGAGGAAAAGGACTGTTTTGGCGTGCATGTTTTTGCTCTGTAAAGCGTGTGCCTTCTACAAAGTTAACAATACTTACCGGCATTTCTTTAAATTTTTCGCAGGCTTTACGAGTTGTCTCTATATCTTTACCGCGTAATTTAGGGTTCTTTTTAAGCTGCGCCTTGCTAGTGCGGGTCATAAATGGGAAGTCGAGCGCCCACCAGCATAAGCCTAAAATTGGCACGTAAATCAGCTCTTTTTTCAAAAAGAAGTTTAAAAATGGAATTTTACGATTAAATACGCGTTGCAGTACTAATATATCTACCCAGCTTTGATGGTTAGCAATAACTAAGTACCAGTCTTTTAATTTGGTTTCTTCAAGGCCGGTAACATTAATTTTTGTTGGCGTAAATAAACGTTGGTTAAGGCTATTAACCGACACCCAAATAGTGGCACACTGCTTAGCAACCCAGCTTAAAAGCTTTTGCATAGGCTGAATAGGAATTAACTTTAATAACCCACAAACAAAAATAGGCACAAACCAAATTAGTGTGTTTATTGTGTAAAGAATAATACTTAATACACTGCGAATAACTGACATTTATTTCTATTCCTTTAAACAATGCGCAACAAGCAGCCGCGCTTTTAATACTGAGTGTGTAAATTTAGTCTTCGAAGTAGGTGTAACCTTCAAGTCCGGCATTAAGCTCTGCTAAATAGCCCGCTTTACACTGCTCAGACACTGCTAGTTTGTTAATCAATAATTCAAAGTTTTGTGCCAAAATGGCGCTATCATAGTCAACAAACTTTAATACATCCTTAACGCTATCACCTTTAATGGCATTGGTTAATACATAACCGTCATCGTTTAGCTCAACATGTACTGAATCGGTGTCACCAAATAGGTTATGTAGGTCACCTAAAATCTCTTGGTAAGCCCCTACCATAAACATAGCTATATGGTATTGCTCACCATGTTGATACTCAGGTATAGGTAAGCTGGTTTCTATGCCCGCACCTTCTACGTATTCACGAATTTGCCCGTCAGAATCACAGGTAATATCTTGAATAATTGCACGCTGGGTAAGTGGCTTATCAAGGTTTTCGATTGGCATAACCGGAAATAATTGCTCAATACCCCATACATCAGGTAACGACTGAAATAGTGAAAAGTTAACAAATAGCTTATCGGCTAACTTTTCGTGAAGGTCGTCGAGCACTTCGCGATGAGCGCGCGCATTGTTACTTAATGAAGCACGCACACGGTGTAAAATAGTAAAATATAGCTGCTCAATTTTGGCCCACTCTAACATGCTCACTAAACCATGTACGTACTGGTCGTGCGCTTCGCTAAATAGGTGCATTGCATCATGGTAAATTTCCAGTGCCATGCGTGGGTTTAAGCGCTGCAAGCATTGCCACATTTCATCAAGCACTAACGCGCTATTTTTAAGTGGTGGCTCTGGGTTTGGATGATTTGGCGCTTTTTCTACATCTATTACATCGGTAATTAAAACCGCATGATGCGCCGTTAAAGCACGCCCAGATTCAGTAATAATAGCGGGATGCGTTAAGCTATGCTGATCGCACACCTCAGCAAAGGCATTGACTACGTTACGTGCGTATTCTTCTACGGTGTAGTTCATCGAGCACGCACTACGAGAGCCTGACCCTTCGTAATCAACGCCTAAACCACCGCCTACATCAACCGTATTAAGCGGCACACCTAACTGAGTAAGCTCAGCAAAGTGGCGCGCACATTCGCGCAGGGCACGGTGTATGTCACGTATGTTGGCAATTTGAGAACCTATATGAAAATGCACCATTTGCATTAAATGCAATTTGTTATGCTTTTTAAGCACCTCAACGGCACTTAGCACTTGGCCTGCGGTTAAGCCAAATTTGCCTTTTTCACCACCAGTATTTTGCCATTTACCTTTGCCTACCGAGTTTAAGCGAATACGAATACCAATAGCAGGCTCTATGCCTAGGTTATCTATTTCTTCAAGTAAGGTGGTAAGTTCTGATAGTTTTTCGACCACTATTTTTACGCTGTGCCCCATGGCTTGGCCTATACAAGCTAAGCGTAAAAATTCACTGTCTTTGTAGCCATTACATACAATCGTAATGGGTTTATCGGCAACGCCTAAAATAGCCATAAGCTCTGGTTTAGAGCCAGCCTCAAGGCCTACCAGCCCACTTGGGTGGGCAAGTAATTTACTTACAACAGAGCGCTGCTGATTTACTTTTATTGGGTAAACACAAGTATATTTACCTTGGTATTCACGGCTACTTTGCGCAAGTGTAAAAGCATTGGTAAGTGTATCAACGCGGTTTTTTAAAATATCGGTAAAGCGTACCAATACCGGCAAAGTTAAGCCTTGTTGCTTAAACTGCTCTGTTAGCTGCGTTAAAGAAATCGCATTTTTAGATTGGTCGCCATCTGGGTAGGCTACCAACTCGCCTTGTGCGTTAATATCAAAATAGCCATCGCTCCAATGAGCAACATTATATGTAGCGCGTGCTGTTTCTAAACCCCAAGTCATGGCAACTCTTCTTTAATCAATTAGCTATAAAGGCGCATTTTAATACGTCACTACCCCCTACGCTAACAAAAATTGAACTTTAACTCGATAGTGGCTAACTTTATTGCCAAAGCAGTTAAAATTTCATTGAGCAAAACGCCAAGCACTGGCAGAATTGCCCCTTTTTCATACTCAACTTAAAAAGTGTAAAAGCAACTATGGCAAATTTAGATCAAAGTAAGTGGTTTACAGAAATTAGCGACCGCGATGGCAGCGCATTTTCATTACGTATTAACAAAAAGTTAGATGAAAAACAGTCTCCTTTTCAAAAGGTAGAAATGTTCGAAACCACAGACTTTGGCAATTTAATGATCATCGACGGGTGTACTATGGTGACCACTCGCGAAAACTTTTTTTATCATGAGATGATCAGCCACCCTGCACTTTTAGCGCACCCAAATCCTAAAAACGTAGTTATTATTGGCGGCGGCGACTGCGGTACATTACGCGAAGTATTAAAACACCCAGGCGTAGAAACCGTAACGCAAATAGATATAGACGAAGTAGTAACGCAAATGTCGTTAAAATACTTCCCGGAGCTTTGCGAGTCTAATAACGATGCACGCGCAACCGTTATGTTTGATGATGGCATTAAATACATGCGCGAAGCCGCTGGTGAGTCTATCGATGTGGTTATTGTTGATGGCACAGACCCAGTAGGCCCAGGTGAAGGCTTATTTAACCATGCATTTTACACAAGCTGTTTAAATGCACTTCGCCCTGGCGGTATTTTAGTACAGCAAAGTGAATCGCCACTAATGCATATGCCATTACTAGTTGAAATGCGTGAAGCCATGCTAACTGTAGGCTTTAACGATTTACAAACACTGCCATTCCCACAACCTATTTACCCAAGTGGTTTATGGTCAGTAACACTTGCTCGTAAATCAGAGGCATTTAACGGCTTTAGAGAAGATGGCGCTGCACAAATTGCTGAGCAAAGCGAATATTACAACAGCGGTATACATCACGGTGCGCTAGCAACACCAAACTTTATGAATCGCGCTTTTGTTAAAAAATAATTTGCACTTTTAAAATCAAAAGGGAGCTTTTAAAGCTCCCTTTTTTAATGCCTGCTTAGCTCAGTTATATCAATTGGTTTAATTAAGTCATCTCTTTTGCGGATTGGTATTACACCTTAAAGCGATTTACTAACCTGTTTAGCTCATCGGTTAGCTGCTCCATTTTTCTAGATACATCTTCTGTAGAGCGAGCAAGCTGCGCACCTTGTACTGTTTGATCGTTTAACGATGATAAGTTTTGGCTAATTTCATCGGCAACAGTCGTTTGCTCCTCTGTGGCTTGCGCAGTTTGCATAGCCATATCGTTTACTTTGGTTGATGAGTTCTGCATTGCATTAAGTACATCATTCGTTTGAGTAAACGAGCCAACAGCATCATCCGCAAAATGCTTACCTTCATCTATTGCTTTAATTGACTGTTCAACGCTTGTGGCAAAATGCTCAATCATCTGCTGAATATCGTTGGTACTCTCTTGTGTACGTGTTGCTAAGGTTCTTACTTCATCTGCAACCACCGCAAAGCCTCGACCATATTCCCCCGCCCGAGCGGCTTCAATGGCTGCATTTAATGCTAATAGATTCGTTTGCTCAGCAATGGCTCTAATAACCTCTAGCACTTTAGCAATATTATCTGAGCTTTGCTGTAACTCAGTAGATCGCGCCATGGCTTGATCCATATTTTGCGAAAGCGACACGATACGTGAACTTGAATGCGCAACTGCTGTTAAACCTTGCTCTGCTAGGCTTAATGAATTGTCAGCTTCGCTAGAGGATTGCTGTGCTACGCCCGCAACCTCTCTGCTTGCTACACTCATTTCGTGTACAGCACTTACAATTGATTCCGAAGCTTGACCTAATGACTGGTTAACTACATTGTTTTTATTAGCAACTTGGCTGAGCTCGCCACCTAAGTCACTTAATTCTTTTGATTGCTCTAAAATGTCGCGAATAAGCTGCTGAAGATTATCTAAAAAGCGATTAAACTCCCTCGCCAAATCAGAAAATTCATCGTTAGACCTTACATTAATACGCCCAGTTAAATCACCATCGCCCGATGCAATGTCGTTAATTCTGCTCGTCAGGTAATTAATTTGATTAGTTAATTGTTTAGGTATTCGGTAACTAAACCAGCTTGCTATAAGCAAAATAACAATAACAAAGCTAATAACAGTAAACCTGGTGGTTGCAATAGTTTGCGAAAGGCGTGCTATTTCTTGTTCAGAGATTTGCTCTGCTAGCTCCCCTGCTTTATCAAGCGTGGTTCTTAATTCGCTAAAAGCTTGCTCTGAAAGCGATTGTTTAGACTCATTATTTTTATCTGCCATATAGGCTTTAGAGGCAGAGAACCACTCATTATAAGCACTGTCAAAACGCTCTAATTTAGTAGTTACCTCGGGGTAGTCACTGAGTACAGATTTATATTGCGCCAATCGCTGAGTTACTTGTTCAGCATTTTCAGTGTGCTCTTGTTGATACTTTTTAACATTTTTTGTGTGCGTAACTAGGTTTAACTCAGCCACTTTAGCTTGGTATAAATCACGGTCTGCACTTAACGCCAGTGATACAGCCTTAATAAACTTAGTTGATTGCACATCTAAAGCATTTTTTTGTAAATTAATTAAATAGCTATAGCCAATAATTAACGATAAAACGGCAATACCTAATATAACAATAGGAAAAGAAACCTTAACGCGGATGCTGTGCAAATTCATTTTTTACCTCAAGTAAGTTGCTTAACTAATTAAACAAACGCAAGTAAGCGTATTTTCTAAAATTTCCATTGCATATTAAGCATTATTTGCTGCTGCGAAATTCGCTTTTTAACGCCAATGGCTGCTCTATTTTTTACAAAGCTTTTAAGTGCAGACCCTTCAACGCCAATTTGTAACTGATTACTATATTGATAACGCCAAGTGGCAGTAGCCCCCTCACCGTTACTGGCATTGGGGTCAAACGCTGTGGTGTCATCATCGTCTACTTTAAAGTAATCATACCTTAGCGATAACCTGTACTTACCTTCTTTATGGCTGAGCATTAAGTAATGACTATAGAAAGAATTATAAATTAGCTTATTGGCTCCCATTTCGGTTTTACCGCTAAGTGCTTGAGCTATAAAACGGGTATTTCCTGTGAGTTTATATAACCACGCGGCACTGCCAAAACGGGTATGCCATGCGTATTGACCTGTTGCTACATTAAATACCGTTGGGTCTGCATTGTTATTATAGTAATAAATTCTAAATTGCGATTTTTTTAGGTAATCCCAATGTACGCCTGCGTAGTAGCCAAAACGTCCGTCAACTTCCTCAAAAGGCAGCACCTGATTAGCTTGCCAGCGAAGTTCGTATTCGTTCAGTGCTGCAATGAGAGCAAATTGTACACTTTCGTTAAAGGTAGTTTGCCTATCGTGTAATGCAAAACCCCGCCAAGAAAGCAGCGTTCCGGTAGGGTCATTACCTTTGTATAGCGCTGCGCTAACGCTAAAACTGTGTTTTGAATTAAAACGTTTTCCGGGGCGCTTAATCGTCAGCTCACTACCGACAGTGCGAAGCTCTTCGCCTATCCAGCTATTAATTGCCGAGTTTGTATAGTTATAGGGTGAGGTCCAGCCAATATCAGGGTTTTCGAGCGACATACTTGGGTAAAAACCACCTACCTTTACATGCCATTTATAGCGACTATTAACTAAAGGCTGGTACTGCAAATAGGCTTGAGTTAAACCCAGCGTTGTTTTTGGCTCTTGGTTTGCATTAAGCACAGCATGGGCGCTCCAGGCACTACTTAAATCGGCTTTAAAATCTATAATACCTTGTGATAGCAACAAATTATTACTGTTATCACCATGGCGATACAAACCGGTCCCGCCATCCTGAAAACTTTGCGTATCGTCACTTGCAACCGCTCGCACTTGAATAAGCCCCTTTACCTGCGCAAAGGTAGGAAAACTAATAAAAAAAGCTGCGAGTATTAAAGTAAATAGGGACTTAGTAGTCATCAAATTCATCCGTAGCAAAATCTATTTGCTCGGCTATAGGTTGCTTTACGTTGTAATTTATAGATGCTTCACTCACGTTTACAGTGTGTGTTTCTACTTGGCTTATATCACTAAATCCTGAATGCCACACGCTCATAGTGTATTGCCCATGTGGAGCTGATAAATTAACCCTACCGTTTTCGTCAGTAATTGCAAAAACAGCGCTATCAACCACCACAATATAACCCAGCATCCAGTCGTGAATATTACAGCCAAGCTCCACTACACCCGTTTGATCAAATATTATTGGCGCTTTAGGTTGTTCTTTATAAAGCTTAAGCTCAAATGTTTTGGCCTTAGAAAATGAATATACGTGATGCATAATTGAATCAGCATTTGGAAACTCCACCTTGGCGTTTTTTGGCACAACTAAAATACGCGGTGTGAATTCGCGGTCTTTTTGGCTCATTGCGTAGGTTTTGCTCATTTGCGCTTTAGGCACAGTTTGCGCACCACTTAACCATACAACAGCATTGGCTACAGGTTGGTTATCGGTATTTTTTAGGATTATTTGTGTAGCAAACGCCTGGGCGCTAACGCTTAGCAACAAAATACACAATAGTTTTTTAATCATAAAGCTTTTGCCATTTTCAATTTGTTTACATTATAGACCGATTAAACCGTTAAATTCTTTCTATTTTTTAAAACATTGAATACGTATGTAATAAGTCGTATTAACAAGTCAGTGTCATTATCCTTAAGGGTCACCACCGACTCATCTAAGGACACACAATGAGAATACCAGCACTTATGCTTTTAGCCTTTGCTAGCAACAGCTACGCACAAACGGTAGAGCTAAAATCGCCAGACACACACATAACGGTTACCATTTCTGATGAAAAAACCACTCCCAGCTACGCTATTAGCTTTAAAGACAAACCGGCTATAAACACATCGCGCCTAGGTTTTGAGTTTAAAACCCAAGCCGCATTTAACGATGGTTTTAAAATCACACATATAGAAAAGCAAAGCGTTAACACTCAGTGGCAACAGCCTTGGGGCGAACGCAAAACAATTAATGATAACCATAATGAAGTAGCGGTCACGTTTACAAAAAACGAGCCCCAAGGTGCAAAATACACAGTGCGCTTTAGAGCTTTTGATAGTGGCGTTGGGTTTAGATACGAAGTACCAAACCAAGCAGGCTTTGAGCAAACACACATCACCAAAGAGCTTACCGAGTTTGCAATTAGTAATAGTAACGATGCCACAGCATGGTGGATCCCCGCACGCGGCTGGAACCGATACGAATACGTTTATAACACCACCGCATTGAATGACGTACCGCTTGCGCACACTCCGTTTACTTTAAAAACCAATAATGGCACTCACATCAGCATTCACGAAGCTGCCCTTGTTGATTACGCAGGTATGGTGCTTAATCAGCGCCGCCCAGGTACATTTAATGCAGATTTAACCCCTTGGTCAGACGGCATTGCCGTGAAAAAACAAGGCGCGTTTAATACCCCTTGGCGTACTATTCAAATTGCCGACAGCGCCGTTGGCTTAGTCAATTCAGACATAATATTAAATTTAAACGAGCCTAATAAGCTCGGTGATGTGTCGTGGGTAAAGCCAGGCAAATACGTAGGTATTTGGTGGGGCATGCACATAAACACACAAACCTGGGGCAGCGGTAAAAAACACGGCGCTACAACACAAACCACTAAATACTACATGGACTTTGCCGCAGAGTATGGCTTTGATGGCGTATTAGTTGAAGGTTGGAACATTGGTTGGGATGGCGACTGGTTTTTTAATGGCGATGTATTTAGCTTTACACAACCTTATGACGACTTTGATATAGCCGCCCTCACTCAATACGGCAAGCAAAAAGGCGTACAGTTAATAGGCCACCACGAAACATCGGGTAATGTAAGTAACTACCGCGACCAAATGGAAGATGCCTTTGCCCTTTACGAAAAATCAAACGTAAGCCAAGTTAAAACAGGCTATGTAGCTGATGGCGGAAATATAAAACGCATAGATAAAAACGGCATTGCCCGTCATGAATGGCACGACGGCCAATTTATGGTTAATGAGTACCTTTACAACGTAAAACTGGCTGCTAAACATAAAATTAGCATTAACACTCACGAGCCTATTAAAGACACAGGCTTGCGCCGTACTTACCCAAACTGGATTGCGCGCGAAGGGGCACGCGGACAAGAATTTAACGCATGGGGCACACCACCTAACCCACCAGAGCATATTCCTATGCTGGCATTTACCCGTATGCTGGCAGGGCCTATGGACTTTACCCCTGGTATTTTTGATATGAGCTTTAATGGCTTAGGCGATGACACAAACCGCCCACAAACTACGCTTGCCAAACAACTTGCGCTGTATGTTGTGCTATATAGCCCGATTCAAATGGCTGCCGATTTACCTAAAAACTATTTAGCTAAGCCCGATGCATTTCAATTTATTCAAGATGTACCAACCGATTGGCAGCAAAGTATTGCGCTAGATGGCGAAGTGGGCGATTTTATTGTATTTGCCCGTAAAGAGCGCAAACGCGACAGCTACTCAGGAAACGATTGGTACCTAGGCGCCGTGACCGACGAAAAAGAGCGCACTATTGAGGTAAAACTCGACTTTTTAGAAAAGGGTAAAAAGTTTGAAGCCCACATATACCAAGACGGTAAAAATGCAGAGTGGAAAAACAACCCATACGATTTAAATATCGAAAAGCGCGTAGTTAGCGCAAACGACAAGCTAACTTTAAAACTAGCAACAAGCGGCGGCACAGCAATCCGCTTTAAAGCACTTTAAGGTTATTAGAGCGTCCCGTCTGTGTTTTACATTACAGACGGGGTTACTTTTATCGGCAAATAAATTTGTGCACTTAAGCCGCCCTCTGGGCGGTTTTCAAGTTTAACTTTACCATCGTGCATATCAATAATGCGCTTAATAATGGCGAGCCCTAACCCACTGCCTTCGCTGCCACGGGCTGCATCACCTTGCTTAAAAGGCTCAAACACCGACTCAAGCTCGCTTTCAGGAATACCAGGGCCATTATCGTTCACCGCTATCACAACGTATTTTTTGTTTGAATTAAAGTAGCTTAAAACTTCTATGTCGCCGTCAGAATAACGCAGGGCATTTTCAATCATATTCGTTACTACACGTTTTATAGCCACACTGCTTAACGGAATACGCCCTACGCTTGGGTTTTCTTTAAATGTAATAACACGTTGATGCTGCAACTCACAATTAACCACTTCAGCAACTAAGGCATTAATATCTTCGCAGGCGAGTTCGTCTGTTTTATGGTGACGTAAATACTCAATAAACTGATCAATAATGCCGTTCATATCTTCAATATCGTAAATGATGCCTTCACGAAGGTATTCGTCTTCATCGTTCATCATTTCGGTAGCCAAGCGAATACGAGTAAGCGGTGTACGTAAGTCATGTGAAACGCCAGCCATCAATAAACGGCGGTCGTTTTCAAGTGCAGCAATGCCTCGCGACATTTGGTTAAATGCACGGGTTACTTCTATTACTTCTGTAGAGCCTTCCTCGTCAAGCTTAGAACTAAAATCGCCCTTACCTACTTTTACAGCGGCTTGTTGTAAAGCCTTTAAGGGCCGGTTTAAGTGCCTCGCAAACAGCCAGCCACCTAATACACTTAAAAAACCAATACTTGATAAGTAAAACGTTAAAAATTCGAGGTTGTTTTCTTGGTAGCCGGTAAGCGGCACCTTTACCCAGTACCCTGGGGCTTGCGGCGCTTCTACCCAATATATTAAAGGGTCTGTTTGGCTAATACGCACCCGCGCCGAGCCGTTTAGCTGTTCAGACATACTGCGCGAAAGCATCGAATACTCGCGCGTTTGGCCAAGCCCTTGGCGCATTGCTTCGCGCTGGGTCATAACCTCTATACCGGTAATTTCAAAAAATTTTTCAGATACTTCGTCGTTTATTTCTACGCCGTCTTCCCAGTCTATAAAAACGGTTTTAATTTGCTTAGCGAGCATTAAGTTCACTTGCTCAATAGTCGGCTTTACCACATAAAAGCTAACCGTTACATACGACACTATTTGGTTTATTAGCAATAAAGCGGCAACTAAAAAAACGGTTTGCCCAAACGCACTACGCGGAAAAAATCCCATATAAATTACTTTTCACCGTCAGGAACAAACACATAACCTAAACCCCAAACCGTTTGAATATAACGCGGGTTGGCGGCATCTACTTCAATCATGCGGCGAAGTCGCGAAACCTGCACATCAATACTGCGCTCAAGAGCGCTATAATCTCGCCCTCGAGCAAGGTTCATTAATTTATCGCGGCTAAGTGGTTCGCGCGGGTGCGAAACAAGTGCTTTAAGTACCGCAAATTCGCCACTGGTAAGCGAAATAGTTTTATCACCCTCGCTCATTTCACGGGTGGCTAAATTAAGTGTAAATTGACCAAATGCAATGAGATTTTCTTCTGCAGCTGGAGCACCAGGCACTTCTTTAGCGCGGCGGCGTAAAATAGCTTTAATGCGAGCCAGTAACTCACGCGGGTTAAATGGTTTGGGAATGTAATCGTCTGCGCCAAGTTCAAGGCCAATAATACGGTCGACTTCATCGCCTTTTGCTGTAAGCATAACAATAGGAATTTCGTTTTCTTTTTGGCGTAACCGGCGGCAAATTGATAAGCCATCTTCGCCTGGCAGCATTAGATCTAGCACCATTAAGTGAAAGTTTTCTCGCTCAATGAGTCTATCCATTTGCTCTGAATTTGCGGCAGTTCTAACAATAAACCCCTGCTCTACTAAATAACGCTCTAGTAGACTGCGCAGGCGCATATCGTCATCAACAACTAATACTTTTGTGGTTTCGTGTCCCATTGTTTGTTTCTTATTTTTATCTCCAATTAATAGTTAATATAAATGAAAAACTTAATAATCAAAATCTAATTGCGCGCTTAGATTGTTACTGAACATTTCAAAGCTTAATTTTAATAAATTTTACACTCGACAAATTTTGGCAAGTTTAATAACGTGCACACCATTAGAGTTAATAAATAAACGCCGATGAAAACAAATTTAATTACCCGCGAAGGCTATTTGCAACTACAACAAGAGCACGACCACTTATGGAATGTTAAGCGCCCCGAAGTAACTAAAATAGTAAGTTGGGCTGCAAGCCTTGGCGATCGCTCTGAAAACGCCGATTACCAATATAACAAACGCTTATTGCGCCAAATTGACCGCCGCGTACGCTATTTACGTAAACGCTTACCCGATTTAAAAATTATTGATTACTCGCCGCAGCAAGCCGGCAAAGTATTTTTTGGTGCTTGGGTAGAAATAGAAAACGAGCAAGGTGAAATTAAAAAATTTAGAATTGTGGGCCCCGATGAAATTTATGACCGCAAAGATTATATTTCAATTGACTCACCTATGGCACGGGCATTAATTAAAAAGCAAGTAGATGACGATTTTGAAGTGCCCACCCCACAAGGAAATAAAGAATGGTACGTAAACAGTATTGAATACCAAAAATAACACCCCATTACATTAATAAGAGATAAAAACCTTGATTCAGATCATATTAACTTTTTATTGTGTAATCTAATTGAGTACGATATAAGAGAGTAAGCCAGGTTACTTGGTTAACCTGAATTTTTTAAGGTAGTGGTTATGTCAAACTTAGTACAGCGCATATTTAGTAATGCCGTATTGTTTGCACTTGTAATGAGTGTAAGTTTGTCTCTGCATGCCAATACCACTCAAGTAAGCTTAGATAACGCAACTGTATCTAATCATTTTATTGCTTGTGAATTTCCTGACCAAGCAACCCCCGACATTGACTTAGACTCCCACGTTAATGCCATTACTATTAGGCTGTTTCAACTGCTTCCTAATACCACTTTATCTTTTTACCAAAGCACAAACTTAGACCGCCCTTTTAGCACGGCGTACCAACGTGGACCACCTAGCTATTTAATTTAATTCACAATTTTTGCTTTTTGATTAAATTTTATAACGAATAAGGTGACTACTATGTCTAACTTTAAAGAATTACGTACCCAAAATATTTCTCATGGCGTTATTGCAAGCACATTCGAAGACGAACAACCATTAATTGATTTAACGTCTCCGGCGTTAAAAGTAGTTAATAACTTTACCCAAAAAACTCCTATTCGCGCACAGCACGAAACCACAATAGCACAAGCGCTTAAGCAAGTTATTGCTGAACATTCAGACTATGTGCTAGTAACCGACGACGAGAATAAGTTAATTGGTATTGTTTCAAGTGCTGACCTACAAAGCGCTAAAATTACGATTATTGCTCAGCGTTTAAATACAACGCGGGGTGAATTAAGCTTACGTCATATCATGACACCTATTAGCCAATTAACGGGTGTAAGCATGCAAAGTTTAAGCTATGCATGTATAGGCGATGCACTACAAACAATGGAACATCAAGGCAATATGTTTTTATTAGTGACTACAGCTAATAACGAAATTTGCGGGCTAGTGTCAGCGCGCCAAATAGCAAAAACGTTGCATATTCCGGTGCATATTACCCCTATTGCTCACTCGTTCAGTGATGTTTTAGAAAGCGTAGAACACCCGCACTAAAGGGTGCTTTTTACACGCCAGTTCCTAGCTCCAACCAACCATCTTAAAGCAAGAAAAATTGCTTGCTTTAAGAGCTTTTTATTACAACCTGCTGTGATATTATTCAACTAATAAATACCTGCCAACCTCATTAAATAACAACTTTAATAAGCTGGGTATAACAGTACCAGAGGGAACTTCTGGTTTTATTTTTTGTATTAAAAGGTTTTTGCATGAGCGATATCTCTGCACGTTTAGCCAGTGAGCTAAATGCACAACAGCAACAAGTTGTTGCTGCTACAAAGTTACTTGATGAAGGGGCAACCGTTCCTTTTATTGCGCGCTACCGTAAAGAAATTACCGGCGGTTTAGACGACACCCAATTACGTCTTTTAGAGCAGCGTTTATCGTACTTGCGTGAGCTTGAAGAGCGCCGTAGCTTTATTTTATCAACCATCGAATCGCAAAATAAATTAACACCAGAGCTTAGTGCCGACATTGCCAGTGCACAAAGCAAAACTGAGCTTGAAGATTTATACCTGCCTTACAAAGCTAAACGCCGCACTAAAGGCCAAATAGCCATTGAAGCAGGCTTAGAGCCACTTGCGGATGCACTTTTTAACGACGCAAACTTAGACCCTGAGCAACACGCGCAGCAGTTTATTAATGCCGATAAAGCCATTAACGATACCAAAGCAGCTCTTGATGGCGCTAAATTTATTTTAATGGAACGCTTTGCCGAAGATGCAAAGTTACTTGCTAAATTTAGAAGCCATATAAGCCAACACGGCGCGATTCAAAGCACATTAATTGACGGCCAAGAACAAGCGGGTAGTAAATACCGCGACTATTTTGATCATCAAGAACCACTTAAAAAAGTCCCTTCGCACCGCGCACTTGCTATGTTGCGCGCTCGTAATGAAGGCATTTTACAATTAAGCGTTAACCCAGAGCCAAGCAGCGAAAATGCAGCGCAGCTATGTGCACAAATGATTGCCGATCACTACCGCTTAGATGTTAAATACAAAGCAGCAAGTGCATGGTTATTAGGTGTAGTGCAGTGGGCATGGAAAATTAAATTAGGCCTTCACCTAGAAAACGAATTTTTAGCCGCTATGCGCGAAAAAGCCGAAACCGGCGCTATTGATGTATTTGCTAAAAACTTAAAAGATTTACTTATGGCCGCCCCAGCTGGGCCGCGCACTACACTTGGCCTCGATCCAGGTTTACGCACGGGGTGTAAAATAGCAGTAGTAGATAGCACAGGTAAATTGCTCACTACCCAAACTATTTTTCCGCATGCGCCACAAAATCATTGGGATAAGTCACTACGTACGTTAGAGCAACTTTGTCGCCAACATAAAGTAGAGCTTATTGCGATTGGTAACGGCACGGCATCACGCGAGTCTGATAAGCTTGTAAGTGAGCTAATTAAAGCTAATACAGAGCTTAAATTAAATAAAATAATGGTGAGCGAAGCCGGCGCATCTGTGTACTCAGCATCTGAGTTTGCAGCAAACGAATTCCCTAACTTAGATGTATCTTTACGCGGAGCTGTATCTATTGCCCGCCGCCTTCAAGACCCGCTTGCCGAGCTTGTAAAAATTGAACCTAAGTCGATTGGTGTAGGCCAATACCAACACGATGTATCTCAAAGTCAGCTAGGCCAAACACTTACTGCAGTAGTAGAAGACTGTGTAAACTCGGTAGGCGTAGACTTAAACATGGCATCGGTACCACTACTTACTCGTGTATCTGGTTTAAATAAAACCTTAGCGCAAAATATCGTTAATTACCGCGATACTAACGGCACATTTGCTAAACGTAGTGAACTTAAAAAGGTTGAGCGTTTAGGACCTAAAGCGTTTGAACAAGCTGCAGGCTTTTTACGTATTAATAACGGTAAAGACCCACTTGATAATTCTTCGGTTCACCCTGAGGCATACCCTGTAGTTAAATCTATTTGCGAGCGCAATAATCTTGACGTAAATAGCTTAATTGGAAACAGCGACTTTTTAAATAAACTTGCTGCAAATGACTACACTGACGAAAAATTTGGTTTACCAACTGTTACCGACATTATCAAAGAGCTTGATAAACCAGGCCGCGATCCGCGACCTGAGTTTAAAACAGCTGAGTTTAAGGCCGGTGTTGAAAAAATCAGTGACCTTAAACCAGGTATGATTTTAGAAGGTGTAGTCTCTAACGTAGCTAACTTTGGTGCGTTTGTAGATGTTGGCGTACACCAAGATGGCCTGGTGCATATTTCAGCTATTACTAATAAGTTTATATCTGATCCGCGCGAAGTTGTTAAAGCTGGCGACATTGTAAAAGTAAAAGTAGTTGAAGTAGACGCCGCGCGTAAACGCATTAGCTTTACTATGCGCTTAGACGATGAGATAGACACCAGCAATAAACCCGCAGCCGCACCACAAAAGCAACGTAATAATACGCAACAGCCTCGCGCAGCTAAGCCAAAGCGCGATAACGGTAATGCAATGATGGGCAACGCCTTTGCAGATGCATTTGCTAACGCAAAAACTAAAAAGTAGCCACGCTTACTAAACTAAAAAAGCCGCAATAGCGGCTTTTTTATTATTTAAATCTTTTAATACTCTCTGCTAGCTAATTATACCAATGCGCCTAATTGAGTGATGTATTTTCAGTGTAAAAAATTGTGTCGCAAAATAATTAACTATTACTGCAGATTGGTATTAGCCATATGCTGAAAAACCACTCTCATTTTGTGGTGAACTCGTCATTTGGTAAAAATTAGCAATACGCCCAGCTCGAGCGTCTACTTCTGGATCTCGATTTTGCTCGTTATTCACTTCATTTTCTGATTCTGCTGTACGCGTATCGTTTACAGATAAGGTATTTTGCGATTCATCGGCTTGCTCTTGTTCATCAACAGGTGTAGCAAGCTCAGCTTGTGCTGCGGCCATTTTTTGCGTTGCATCGGCTGCAATTGCTCTATCAGCACTTGAAGGTTCAGCAGGGGCAAGTGCGGCTGCGCGTACTGTTTGCATTTTATCTATAGTGGCTTGTGGGTCACCAGGGATTTCAGATACATCAATTTGCACCTCGCCACCTACGGCGTAATTAGTGCCATCTGGGCCGCGCTGATATTCATAGCTTGGTGAGCCTGCATATTGCCCGCCAACAGACGCATGAGCTTGTTCATGAACACGTACTTCTGTGTCACGTGCTTTAAGCTCTTTAATTTGCTGCTGTTCTATTTCAAGTTGTTGTTGCTCTTGCTCTTCCTCGGCGGTGTCTTCACTTGCTTGCTGATTTTGCTGCTCGGTATTTGAGTCATCAGCATTGCCTTCTTCGCGCTGCTCAACTGTTTGCTCGTCACTTAACTTACCAGTTGCATCGTATGTGGCTACCTCAGTGCTACTTGGTAATCTTGCTTTGTCTGCATCGCTTTGTGCTTTGGTTTCGGTATTGCTAGCGCTATTTGGCGCAGGGGCAGGAATAACTTCGCGCAGTTGGTTGTCACGCCGAGCGGTTTCCGTATAAACGTTCGCAGTGTTTATATTGATAGACGGAAATGGCGTGACAATATTCATAACAGCTTAAACTTTAATATCAACTAATGTGCCAAGCACTTCATCAGCAGTTTGGATAGATTGCGTGTTAGCCTTGGCATTAAACTCTTCAACTTTTAGGTTAACTAAGGCTTCATCAACTCGAGCTGGTTGTGACACCGGCGCTGTTACTGCTTCATCAGGGCTCGCTGCTGTTAACTGGCGTTGCTGTGCTAGTTGAGTATCGTCTTGCTCTTCAATGGTGGCACGGTTAATCTCAGCGCTTGCTCTTTCTATACCTTGGCTTGCACGATTAAACCCTTCTACACCACTATTAAATACAGAACCAATAGCCATGTTGTACCTCCAATAAATTTAATATTGTTTAATTATCGCTCACTTCATAGGCAAAATAAAGCTTTAAACCCCACGTTTATTAGCGCTATTTTAAAGCATTGATTTAACGGCAGATAAAAACTCTTTTTTATGAGATATAAATGGCGCATGCGAGGCTTTATCTAATACTGCGTATTCAAACTCAGTATTTAGTGCTGCCATTTTGCCTATTGCTTTATAAGGTACCAGTGCATCTAAACGGCCAAAGATGGCTTTTATAGGCACTGGGCAATGAGCAAATAAATTTCGTAAATCGTCGGTTTGTAAAATATCTAAACCGCCGCTCAATGCTTGCGTATTTGGTGGCTTATATTGATTTAATAATTGTTTTAGCTGCTTTATGTCGTCGCGGGCTGTCTCGCTGCCCATGGCTTGTATAGCCAAAAACCGTTCGATGGTTTTTTCTCGATGATTAATTAACTGCTCTTTAAATTGCTCAAGCACAGTGGCTTTTATACCAGGCCAATCATGCTGCTCAGCAAAAAATGGGGTTGAAGCTACTAAAATAACTTTTGAAACTTTTTCAGGCCAATGCTTAGCAATGTATAACGCAAATAAACCACCTAACGACCAACCCATTAATATAGAGCCTGTTTTAAGCTGCTCACTTAAATGCTTAGCTGCATCATGCAAGTTATAAGGGGTTGGGCAGCTACCGCTATTACCAAAACCTGGCAAGTCAATGCTGCGCACTACGCCGCTATACAAAAACTCTAACTCAGGCTGTACTAATTGCCACACACCTTGATTCATTCCCCAACCATGTAATAAAACTAACTCGCTTTGCATATTTGCCTAACCTTTACCAAACTTAGCCACATCATAACGCTTACATGAGCGAAAGCAACGCAAGGATTGCCAGTGCAACAGTCTATTATTAATTGGTTATTTCCCTCCTATTGCGTGCAGTGTCAGGAGGTTATTAATTCAGAAAATGGTTTATGCGAACATTGCTTATCTGATCTCACTGTATTTGATTTAAACAAACACACTAATTTATTACATCGACCAGATATTGTAGAAATGTTCCCAAACTGTGAGTTTGATAGATTATTTGCATGTGCTTTTTATCAGCCTCCTTTTGAGCACTGGTTAAAAAGGCTGAAGTTTAATAACCAAATACATTATAAAAAGGCGTTACAGCAAGTAATTACAAAGGAACTCGCCACCTTCTTTGAGCACTTATCTACTAAGCCTGACTTTTTTATTATTTTACCCCTACATAAAAAGCGATTTTTAAAACGCGGATTTAATCAAGTAAGCCAAGTATGGCAGCCCTGTATAGCAAAGCACGGTGATGTGAGTAATGCACTTGTTCGTAATAAAGCCACGCAAGCGCAGTCGCAATTATCTAAAGCAAAGCGCATTAAAAATTTAAAAAACGCCTTTATTTGCACCCAAGATATGAGCGGTAAAACAGTAGCGATTATAGATGATGTTATGACTACAGGCGCTACACTTAACGCCGCTACGCAGGTATTAAAGCAAGCTGGCGCTAAACAGGTATGGGCATTTACAACCTGTTTAACGCCACTTTAAGTGCTATTTAATTACCACTAACACGAAATGTATGACCGAAAAACAAAGCATTACTTAATAAGCGGCTTGTGCCATACCAGTAACCTCTAAATACAGGGTTATCAGTCATGGCAATGACACTTCCGCGCCCGTAAGAGTGTGCAATCATGGCTGCTGCACCTGCAATTTGCTGCTCATTTACGCCATCGGTAAAGCCTGCAAGCAGTGGCTTTTTGGGGTATGTGAGTATATTTACAAACGGCGCCTCTGATTTTTCTAATAACCAAGTGCTGTTTTTAAATACCGGTAACGTATCGCGATTTAGTGAAAACGTAAGCGGGTGCGTGGTATCAACATCGGTATTAAAAATGGCGCCGGCAATGCGTTGGCGTCCCGCTAAGTGATCTTTATCGGCGTAGCTCAAGCCCTTTGTTTTAAAAGCACTGGCTACGTCTTGTCTTGATAAATAATTCGCTTTAAGTAATTGTTGGTCGGCTAAAAACTTAGCGCCACCTTTGTGCCCCCAAATTACGCCGCCTTTTCTTACCCAACTTTTAATAGCGACTTTATCGCTATCGGGTAAACCTGAATAGTTGCCATTGGCCAATACAATATGACTGTAGTTTGCTAAATCAATACTGCCTAAGCGCTCCATTTCAACAATTGTTGGGGCAATACCTACAAAGCGATCTAGGTAGTACCAAACCTCGCCAGCTTCGTATTGGCTTACACCTTTACCGCCAACCAGTAGCACTTTAGGCTCTTTTAATACTGCCATAGTACGCGACCCTAAATCGGCACCTTTACTCGTTAGGCCTGTTGTAATGGGCTTAATCGCAATACCAAACTGCGACTGCGCTTTATTTAAAATAGCCACCCAATCGCTTTGGGTTTGTAGCCCTGCAGGTACAATAATGCTACCAGGCGCAAAGTTTATTTCTCCAGAGTGCGATTTAGCCGTTAAAGCACTGAGTGCAACTCGGGCTTTTACACCTTGCTTTAATAAGCTGTTTAACATTTTGGGGGCTAAATAATCATCCCATGCAAAGCCAAAAGCATATTCTGTTTTTAGCGTAGCAAATGAGGGCATTACCGCCTTTTGCCACGCCGTACTTGCCACTTCTAGGCCCCAACTGCTTTTTACTTGAGCAAACTCTAAGTTAAAGGCATGAGCAAGTGTCCAACCCGACACATCGTAAAATGTGTTGTCGGCAAAGCTTTTTTGCTCGCTAAAAATGGCTTTAACTAATCTAAACTGAGGTTGTGCCAGTGGAACAAAGTAACTATTTGTAGAAAAGTTTTTACCCTTGGCTTTAAGCGTTTTGGTAAGTGGGTAAGCATTTATTTGATGCTGCTTTAGTAGATTTAAAAATAGTTTAATTCGGGTGCTGTCTTTAGCGCCTTCCACTACGTAACCTTCAAAGCTTTCATCATGTGCTAAATCAATGACTTGGTTATAAAATTTAGCCTGATAAGTTAATAAGGCCTCGCGGTTATCAACAGCGGCTTTAAAGGTTGATAAGCTTGTTAGCAACTGATTTTTAATAGTAAAAGCAAAGGTGAGAGTACCATTTATGGTTTCTTGAACATGACCACGCGAGCTTGCTTGTTCAAATAAAATCCCAATACCGCCGTTTACATCAGGGTAGGTAGACCCCTTACCGTAGTAAAAGTCATCAAAGCTTTCTTCGGTAAAATAAAGTGCATTATTTTTATCTAACGTTTTTGCATGGTAGTTAGCAATAGCTTTAGTAAGCGTTACGTTTTCGTCAGGCGTAATTGGGTGTTTACGACTGGCAATACCGGGCTGAAAAAAGTAGCTGCTATTAGGCCCCATTTCATGAAAGTCAGTTAAAATATTTGGCTTCCAATGATGAAATTTAGCTATACGTGCACGCGACTCTGGGTGTTGTAGTAATAGCCAGTCGCGGTTTAAATCAAACCAATAATGGTTGGTTCGGCTACTTGGCCAGCTTTCTACATGTTCACGGGTTTTAGGATCGCTGGATAAGTTCATGCCTCGGTTGCTGTTTGCCCAGTTAGCAAAACGGGCAAGTCCGTCAGGGTTAAGTGATGGGTCGAGCAAAATAATGGTGTTGTTTAATAGCTCTTCTATTTCTGGGCCTTGCGCTGCAGCTAAATAATAAGCCACCAGCAAAGCTGCATTACTACCTGATGATTCGTTGCCATGCACACTATAACCCATCCAAACCACGGCCGGCTCATTTTGAATGCTTTTGGCTTGCTCATTATTGGCTAAACGCGCTAAATGTGTTTGGCGAATTTGCTCGAGATTAGCGAGCTTTTCTGCAGTACTAATGCTTAGCATAACCAGCGGGCGTTGTTCGTGGGTGCGCCCTATTATTTCAAAATTAATGCGGTCACTTTTTTGCGCTAATATTTCCATGTAACGTACAAGTTGGTCGTGCCTTACGTGCCACTCACCCACTTCAAAACCAAGTACCTCTTGGGGTGTAGGAATGGTTTTATCAAATTCTACATCTTGTTCAAAATAATACGAAAGTGGTTTTGCCATACTTGAAAAGCTAAGCATTGCCACCATTATAGTTACTATCCAGCGCATATAAATCACTCTAAAAATGTTTGTTATTTGCACGCTAGCATTGCTTAAAATAGATGCCAACTTTTTACGCTCAACACTAGCCGCAACACGATGAGCGGAGTATGATATGCAGTATCCGAGTAATTTAGTCAAGTATAGACGGTTTTATGATTTCAATTTCCGAAACAGCACAAGCGCATTTTGCTAAACTTTTAGCAGATCAAGCACAACAAACTAATATTCGTGTGTTTGTTGTAAACCCTGGTACATCACAAGCGGAGTGTGGTGTTTCTTATTGCCCAGAAGACGCTGTAGAAGACAGCGATATTCGCCTTAACTTTAATGGTTTTGACGCCGTAGTAGATACAGAAAGCGCACCATTTTTAGAAGACGCTGAAATCGATTTTGTTACCGACAAAATGGGGACTCAGCTAACGCTTAAAGCACCTAATGCAAAGGCTCGTAAAATTGGCGAAGACGCTACATTAAACGAGCGTGTACAGCACATGCTAGAAACTGAAGTAAACCCGCAACTTGCTAACCATGGCGGTCAAGTAAGCCTTGTGGAAGTAACAGCTGAGGGCATTGCTGTTCTTCAATTTGGTGGTGGTTGTAATGGTTGCTCTATGATCGATGTAACCCTTAAAGAAGGCATCGAAAAAGAGATGATTGCTAAATTTGAAGAAATCACCGGTGTTGCCGATATTACCGAGCACCAAGCGGGCGATCACTCTTATTATTAAGCAATAATGTTAAAGCCGCTTATATATCGCTTAGGGAGCAACCCTAAACTGAGCTTAAAGCGCTTTTTTCGCGGCTTAGCACTGTTTGTGCTAGCCGTGATATTTATTACCCTTGGTTATTACACCCACTTTAGTTTACAAATTATCGGCGTAGCTATTTTGATTCCGGCTTTGTTTTTTGCCGCATGGGGCTACAGCGGTATTTTTGCTAACCGATTTTCGCAAGTTTTAAAAGATATGGGCCTTAAAAATCACGACCCAGACTTGTGGAAATAACCTTTTAAAGCTTAATCTAGTAGCTGATTATTCGCTTTTAACTGCTGGTATTTAATAATTAACGTTACACCACGCATTAACATAAAGCAGCTCATCGCAAGCCATAACGCGTTATTTTGCCACTCTATAAACACCCAAAATACCCCAAAAAAGCCAACCCCCGCTGACAGTATCATGCTATTGCGCATATTTTTTGCCCGTGTAAGCCCTACAAATACACCGTCAAATAAAAAGCAGCTCATAGCTAACATAGGTAACACGATTACCCAAGGTAAGTAATGTGTGGCCTCTTGAATTACTTCTGGCACATTGGTTAAAAGCTTAATTATGGCACTACCAAACAAGGCAAAAAAGGCGCTATATAAAGCCCCAAAAAGCATGCCCCAAAACACACTTATTTTTACCCACATCCTTATTTTTTTGACGTTTTGCTGGCCTTTTGCTTGCCCTACTTTGGCTTCACTTGCGTAGGCTATACCATCTAAAGCAAAGCTCACTAGCATTAAAAAGTTCAGTAATACAGCATTAGCTGCAAGCGTTGTTTCGCCTATACGCGCGCCATAAAAAGTCATAAAGCTAAAACATAACTGCAGTATTAAAGAGCGAATAAATATATCGCGGTTTAAACTTAGTAACTCAGCCATTTTACTAATACTTAACCAGTTTGGAACACTTAGCTCAACCCCTTGCTTTTTAGCTAGTTTAACCACTAAAAATAAGGCAAATATTAAAGCGCTGTAATCTGCAATGAGTGAAGCCCAAGCAGCCCCTGCTACAGCCCAATCTAAATACACCACAAAATATATATCGAGCACTATATTGGTAATATTGGTCACAAGTAGTAAATAAAATGGCCCTCGACCATAATGCACACCTAACATCCAGCCTAATAGCACTAAATTACAAAGCGCTGCAGGCGCGCTAAAAATACGAATACTAAAATACTGATAGGCCTGAACAAGCACATCATTATTGGCGCCTGACAAAAATGCGATGGCCTGCTTTATGAGGGGGGAAAGTGCAATTAACGCCAAGGCCACACACACTGCTAACAATAAGCTGCGTTTTAAAAGTGCTGCTAACTGTGTTAAGTTATTTTGCCCGTATGCTTGGGCTACTAAGCCTGTAGTACTCATACGTAAAAAACCGGCAAGCCAGAACAAAATAGAAATAACAGCTGAGCCAAGTGCGATCCCCGCCAAGTAATGGGCACTGCCTAAATGGCCAATTACAGCGGTATCAACAATTCCTAACAGTGGGACAGTAATATTTGATAATATCATTGGACCCGCTAGCAACAGCAAGCTTTTATGGTGTGCCTTATTATGTTTAAGAAATTGTTTCATTTAGTTTTATTTACTCTCATTTGTGTATCTGTACGTGCTCATGCGGCTGTTATTTTACAGTATCATCATGTTAGCGAAACCCTGCCTGCCGTTACCAGTGTCAGTGCCAATACGTTTACAAAGCATATGAGCTATTTAAAAGAGCATAACTTTAACGTTATTCCTCTTAATGAGCTAATAACAGCACTTGAGCAAGGCAAAAATTTACCTGAAAAAACTGTCGCTATCACCTTTGATGATGGTTATAACAATAATTACGAGCAAGCTGCGCCGATTTTAGAAAAATTTGCTTACCCGTATACTATTTTTGTAAACCCAAGACTCATTGATGAAGGTAAAGGCTACGTAATGGGATGGGATAAATTAAAAGAACTTGCCGGCAAAGGCGCATTAATAGCGAACCATACCGCTCAACACGACTACCTACATATTAAGCTAGAAGGTGAGAGCGATGAACAATGGCATGCGCGTATAAAACAAGACATTCTAAACTCACATAAGCGTATTAAAGAAAAAGTAGGCCACGACTACAAGTACTTAGCCTACCCTTACGGAGAGTTTAATAAAAAGCTCCAAGCGCTAGTAAAAGAGCTTGGGTTTATTGGAATTGGTCAACATTCTGGTGCTGTAAATAAAGACTCTGATTTTACACGCTTACCGCGCTTTCCTGCCTCTGGCTTTTACAGCAAGTTAGATACCTTAATTACTAAGTTAAATTCACGTGCGTTTAATATTAAAAAACTTGATTACCAAGACAGCGTGACAGAGCAAAATCCACCTACGCTTAAAATTGAGTTTGAAATGGGGGATTTTCATAAAAGCCAGTTTGCGTGTTATGTATCGAGTGTGGGCCAAGCTAAACTAACTTGGATAAACGATTCTACCGTACAAATAGATTCACCAAAGGCGCTTAATAAAGGACGCTCACGCTTTAACTGTACAGCGCCTTCAATTGCGCATGCTGGCAGCTACTACTGGTTTTCGCAGCCTTGGGTTATTCAGTAGTTACCGCTTTGTAGCTATAAAAATCACACTTTTATAGCTTGATGCAACAAACGCTGCGTTACTTTATCTAGTGCAACTATTTCGTTAGCTGCACCTAAATCAACTGCCGCTTTTGGCATACCCCATACCACAGATGAAAACTCATCTTGCGCTAGGGTATAACCGCCCGCTTGTTTTATTGATAATAAGCCTTTTGCACCGTCGCTTCCCATGCCGGTGAGGAGCGCGGCAATTAAGTTTTTAGGTCCGCATTCTAATAACGAATTAAACAACACATCAACCGCGGGTTTATGCCGATTAACGGGCTCTGAGTCTTCGAGTTCGCAATACAAGCTAGCGCCTCTTTTTTTAATGCTCAAATGTAGTCCGCCTGGCGCTATATACGCACACCCAGCTATAAGTTTGTCGCCATGTTCGGCTTCTTTTACATTAATTGCGCATGTGCGATCCATCCGCTGTGCAAATGAAGTACTAAAAACAGGCGGTATATGCTGAGTAATAACGATAGGAGGGCAATTAGTCGGCATTTTTATAAGCACCTCTTTGATAGCCTCAGTACCACCAGTAGACGCCCCAATAGCAATAACTTTATTTAATAAAAATTGAGCGTTTGTAGGTAAAACCTCAGTGGCCGCTGTCGATTTTTTAAAGCTTCTTACTCGTGCACCTGCCGCAACCCGCACTTTTTGCTGAACCACAAAAGCATATTGGCTCATTTGCTCTTTAACATTCACGGTGGGTTTTGCAATAAAGTCAACAGCACCTAACTCTAGCGCTTCTAAGGTAATAGGTGAGCCTTGCTGTGTTAATGTTGAAATCATAACCACAGGCATAGGCCGCAGTCGCATTAAGTTTCTTAAAAAGCTAATGCCATCCATTTTTGGCATTTCAACATCTAAGGTAAGTACGTCGGGGTTAAGTAGCTTAATCATTTCGCGCGCTTGGTAAGGGTCTTCAGCGCAGCCGACTACTTCAATATCATTAGCCTGAGATAAAATTTCGCTAAGCAAACGCCTTATGAGTGGTGAATCATCAATTATCAGGACTTTAACCATTATGACTCCTAAAACAACTCTATATTGGTTTCGGTTGCTTTATCTTGTTGTTTAAGATTTTGTAGATAACGCACTTCACGTTTTTCGATCGTGTTGTTATGCAAGTTTTTAAGTTTTTTTACGTGTACTTTGCCCGTATGCGGATGAAAAAATATTTTTCGAGGCCATGGGCCTCCCATATCTTGAGCGACTACATTGAGCGCTTCTTCTTGAATGTAAGCATTTACAAAACTGATGTTGCCCAGCCCAATATCGGTCATGGCGCTAATAATTTTACCGCCACCAAACAGCTTTATTTTTAAGTTTTTCCGAGATCCGCCACCCTTTAAAACTTCATTGATTAAATATTCCATAGCCCAGTTACCATAACGACAACTTAAACTATGAGCACTATTAAGCTCTATCCCTTTTTTTACGGGCAACATAAAGTGATTAATGCCACCAATACCTGCTTTTTCGTCATAAATACACGCTGCAATGCATGACCCTAAAACAGTAGAGATGAGTTCATCATTTTTTGATACGTAAAATTCACCGGGTAGTATTTTAGCAACAACACTTGTGCGCCCCGCATCCCAATATCGCTTAATGTGCTCAAACCCGGGGATGACCGGCCTAAACTGTGCGTGCATTATGTTGCTTTTGGTACATAGTTTTTCCTAAATTTTTAAATTCAGAATGCTCTTTTCCCATACTTTCAGAGTGTCCTAAAAATAAATATCCACTGTTATTTAATGCGTTGGCGTACCGCTTAAATAACGTATCTTTAGTTTCTTTATCAAAATAAATAACAACATTACGACATAAAATTAAATCAAACTGGCCCTGCATAGGCCAATCTTGCAAAAGGTTAAGGCGTTTAAAAAAAATGTTTTTATTTAATTTTGGTTTTATTTTGTAGGTGTGGCCGTCTTTACTTTTTAGAAACCACTTTTTAAGGGTTTTATCCTCTAAACCGTTCACGTTAGCCGCGGTATATATGCCTGCTTGTGCTTTAGCTAGTACATTAGAATCAAGATCAGTGGCTAAAATTTTTACATCCCAAGAACTAGGAAATAAGTCGGCAAGCGTTATGGCTAAACTGTATGGCTCTTCGCCAGTTGAACACCCTGCAGACCAAACACGAACGCGTTTTGCGACTTTATTGCTGTTTAGCAGCTGCGGGACAATCGTGTGTTTTAAAAACTCAAAATGGTGAGGCTCTCTAAAAAAAGAAGTTAAATTAGTGGTAATTGCATTAATAAAGGCATCAAACTCTTTGTCTTTATTGCTGTTTAAGTAAGCTAAATATTCAGAAAAATTTTTTAATCTATGCTCTCTAACCCTTCTTGCTAGGCGAGAATAAACCATTTCGCGTTTATGCTCTCCAAGCACAATACCGCACGCGTTATAAACTAATGCTGCAATATCCTTAAAATCTTTATCGGTACATAAAAACTCTTTCATTGTTATACCATCCCTTGTAATGCAAGCTTGCTAGCGTATTAACTAGCAAGCTTATAGTGACTAAAACTCTTCCCACTCATCTGCAGAGTCGATAAAGTTTTCGCCTTTAGGTTGGGTATTTTTTAAATAGCCACTCGGTTTACGCGCTGGAGCTTGCTGGTGTTCAAAATGCGCACTTGGCAACGCTCCCATGCTTTGTTGCCCTAATGAGAAAAAGTGCAATAAGCGACGCATTTCATTTGCTTGTTCAGCCATTGACTCGCCCGCAGCAGATGCCTCTTCTACAAGCGCTGCATTTTGCTGGGTCATTTCGTCCATTTGCGCCACGGCTTTATTCACTTGTTCAATGCCTGCACTTTGCTCTTCAGAGGCCTCTGTTATATCTGAAATCATTTGTGTAACGCGCTGTACAGAAAGTACAATTTCTTTAAGTGTTTCACCTGACTCATTCACCAACACAGTGCCATCAGTTACTTTAGCTACGCTGTCTCTGATAAGCTCTTTAATCTCTTTTGCAGCACCCGCCGAGCGCTGCGCTAAGTTACGCACTTCACCTGCAACAACGGCAAAGCCACGCCCTTGCTCACCCGCACGAGCGGCTTCCACTGCAGCATTTAGGGCTAATAGATTGGTTTGAAAAGCTATTTCATCAATAACACCAATAATGTCGGCAATTTTTTTACTTGATTCATTAATGGCCGACATACTCGTTACAGCTCTATTAACTACCTCACCACCTTGGATTGCTTTATCGCAGGTTTCTTCTGCTAAATCGTTGGCAACTTTTGCGTTATCTGCATTTTGCCTAACGGTGCTGGTCATCTCTTCCATGCTTGAGGCTGTTTCTTCAAGCGATGAAGCTTGCTCTTCTGTACGTTGGCTTAAATCAGCATTACCTTGCGATATTTCCTCTGCACCACTGGCGACAAGCGTTGCTGATGAGTTTATGCGGTTTATAACATCTGTTAGTTTGTCTGCTGTGGTATTAGCATCCTGTTTAAGCTTATCAAACGAGCCTTGATACTCTTTTTCAATGCGTTTTGATAAATCGCCATTGGCCATAGCATCTAGCATTTGTGCTGTATCGCTTACAGCATCATCGACAATTTTAACAAAGCTATTTAAGCCTTGAGCCAGTCGTAAAAAGAAGCCTTCTTTGCCTTGCTCATCTACTCGAGTTTCTAAGTCGCCATTGCCTGCGGCGCTGACAAGTTGCGCTATTTCTTTTTCAATAGCCACTTCAGCTGTTCTGTCTTCCCACTCTACAACCGTACCAATTCGTTCTTGTTCAGGTGTGAAAATTGGGTTTGCAACAAGGCCAAAAGTACGCCCCCCGACTTTAATTTCTGCTTTGTAAGTAGTTGTTAACCTAGCCAGCAAGTTTTGTTGATGCGCTGGGTTTTTATGAAATATATCGATATTTTGTTTCATCAAGTTGGTGCTATCAAAATTTGGTAGCTCTTTTCTTAAATCATCTTGCGCAATACTCATCATCGATTTAACAGCGTTATTCATATACACAATAACGTTTGATGAATCAGCAATCATGGTATTTGTCGCTACCGTATCAAGCGCTTGTTTAACACGTAAGTTTTCTTGCGCTTCTGCGCGCTCTTGATCAGCTTTAGCTACACTTTCGGTAATATCTTCCCACTCAACAATCGTACCTAGGTGTTTTCCTTCGTGGTTAATCCAAGGCGATGCTATTAAGCTAAAAATAAGCCCTGCTAAACGCAGCTCGGCTTTGTGAGGCTGCTGTAAATTTTTTAATAATTCACGTTGGTGGGCAGGGTGTTTATGAAAATCATCGACACAGGTGCCAATTAGGTTATCAACCGAAAAATTAGGTAAAACACTTTGCAAAGCCGTTTCGCGTGCTTTAAGCATTAATTTAACCTGCTCATTCACAAACACGATATTAAGGTCTTTATCGGCAATCATTACATTCGCTTGGCAAACAGTTAACGCACTTGCAAGATCGGCTGCTTTTTTAGACTCTCGTTCAAGCTCTTTTTGCGCAGTAATATCTGTCGCGTACTTAATCACTTTATAAGGCTTACCATTTAAGTCATAAATTGGATTATAAGACGCTTGAATCCATATCTCTTGGCCTTGTTTACCTATGCGCAGGTATTCACCTGAGTCAAATTCGCCACGGCCTAATTTTTCCCAAAATTGCTTATACTCTTCTGATTTAGCATATTGCGGCTCTACAAATAATCTATGGTGCTGGCCTTTAATTTCATTAAGCTGATAACCCAAACCGTTTAAAAAGTTATCGTTTGCAGTAATAATTGTGCCATCTAAATTAAACTCTATCACCGCTTGCGACTTACCAATTGCTTCTAATTGGCCTTGTGCTTCGGCGGTACTTTTTTTCTGTGCGGTAACATCGGTTGCAAATTTTATAACCTTTAATACTTGCCCTTGGCTATCAATAATTGGGTTATAGGTTGCTTGGATCCATACCTCATGGCCACCATTGGCAAGGCGTTTAAATTCATCCGAAATAAACTCGCCATTGCGTAACCGCTGCCAAAAGTTTTTGTATTCATTACTTTGTGCTTCATCTGGCTCAACAAACATAGAGTGATGCTGGCCTTGTACTTCTTCTAGCCGGTATCCCATCGCATTTAAAAAGTTTGAGTTTGCGGTAATAATTCTGCCACTTGGCTCAAACTCAATAACCGCTAATGATTTATTTAATGCATTAACAATTAAATCGTTACTTGATTCTGACTGCTTCGGGTTACTAAACCATCCCATGCCCATCACCACCTTTATGTTTGTTTTTGTTGCTATATAGCCCGCGGGCTATATATCCATTGTTTTTTGTAAATCGATTAACGCGACCATTTTCTCGCCTACGTTGACCAATCCAGCTACATATTCACAATTATTTGAATCTGACAGGCTCGGTACCGGCTTCGCATCTTGTTCTGCGATACTGTAAACATCAGACACCGCATCCACCGCTATTCCTATTATTTTTGCGTCATTTTCAAACGTCACTTTAACTACAATAACCACTGTTAAAGGGCCATACTCAGTACTTGGTAAGCCAAAGCGTAAACGCAAATCTATAATGGGTACTATTGTGCCGCGCAGATTAATAACCCCTTTTACAAAGTCAGGGGCGTTTGGCAGTACAGTTATTTCTTCCCAACTGCGAATTTCTTGTACAGTTAATATGTCTACGCCGTACTCTTCTTCAGCCATAATGAAGGTTAAAAACTGTGTAACACCTTGCTCTTGCTGCAAGTTAATATTGGTATTTAGCTCACTTTGTTCAGAAATCATGAAGCCTCCAATGAAGTTTTAGACTCAATGATAAGCTCTTGGCTGCCAGGTTTTTTAAGCCCTGATAATTTAATTAAACCGCTAATATCTACAATCAACGAAACCCGACCATCACCCAAAATAGTCGCGCCCGACACCCCATCTACTTTTTGGTAATTAGCCTCTAAACTTTTTATTACCACTTGCTGCTGTGAAAGCAGATCATCAACTAACAACCCCACTTTTTGGTTATCGGTTTCGACCACCACAAGTAGGGTTTTATCAAGCGACTCTATGGCATTGTTATGATTAAAAATTTGATATAAACGTAAAATAGGAATGTATTCATCACGCAGCCTTAATACATCTAGGTCTTTACCTACTCGGCTTACTTTGGTGATGTCTATTTGAAGTGATTCAACAATCGAAATTAGCGGAATAATATAGGTATGCTGGGCCACTTTAACGAGCTGACCATCTAAAATGGCAAGCGTAAGTGGCAGCCTTATCGTAAAGGTAGAACCCACACCTGGCGCAGACGATACTTCAACTGAGCCATTTAACGACTGAATATTCCGCTTTACCACGTCCATGCCCACACCACGCCCAGATAGGTCGCTTACTGCATCGGCAGTTGAAAAACCGGGCATAAAAATAAGCTCATTAATTTCATCATCCGTTAGGTTACTATCAGCGGGGATGAGCTCGTTAGCAATCGCCTTTTCTTTTATTTTTTGAGTGTTTAAGCCTTGGCCATCGTCCATTATTTCGATGACAATATTACCGCCTTGATGAAATGCATTTAACGTAACGGTTCCTACTGGATCTTTTCCTGCTGCTACTCTTTGTTCAATAGTTTCTAATCCATGATCGAGGGAGTTTCTAACTAAGTGCACCATAGGGTCAGATATTTTTTCCATCACCGTTTTATCAAGCTCTGTTTGCTCTCCAATTAGTTTAAGCTCTACCTGTTTGTTGAGCTTTTGTGCAATATCGCGCACTAAGCGCGGAAATCGGCTAAACACAAAGTTAATAGGGAGCATGCGAATACGCATGACATTTTCTTGTAGGTCTCGCGTGTTGTGCGCAAGCTGTGCAAGCCCTTCTTGCAAAGATGTAATGGTTGACTCAGTAATATCTTGCTCGCTTAGTTGGTTTAACATCGCTTGAGTAATAACCAGTTCGCCAACCATATTTATTAATGAGTCAACTTTATCAATGCCGACCCTAATTGATGTAGACTCAGGCGTGGAGGTTGGCTTTTTATCAGTTGCAGGTTTAGCTTTAGGTTTGTCAGCAGCCTTTTTAGTGTCTGTACTTGGGACTGTTTCTGTAGAGCTTGCTTTGCTTTGCTCTAGCGGCTTTTCGGCTGTTGTTGTCTCATCTTCAAATAGGCCACCACATAGCTCTATTTTTATATCGGCATCATCCTCTACCCACTCAAAAACCTCTTTAATAGCAGCTTCTTTTTCACTGGTAATAAGGAAAAAGCGCCAATGTAAATAACACTCATCGCTGCTTAAATCTTTTATATCTGGGATATCATCTAAAAAAACCTGCTTTTCAAGCTCGCCCATTTCAGCCAATTCGCTGATCATAAATAATGGTTCGTTACCTGTTTTAAATAGGTGATGATGCGGTTTGAAATCAATTTGAAAGGTCGTTAACTCTGCCGTTTTTGTCGCTTCTTGAGGTTCGCTTTGAGGTGAACCAGATTGCATTTCTAGCACAACTTCAAATTGCTGTTTAAGTGTATTTGCCTCGGTTAAGTCGGGTTCTTGCTCTGATTGCAATGCAGCAAGTAAACCTCGTAAGCAGTCAACCGCTTTAAGAAGCAAATTAATATGCTCTGTTGTGAGCTCTCGCTCCCCTTGGCGTATTTGATCTAGCAAGGTTTCGAGCACGTGAGTAAAGTCAGCTACAGAATTAAAACCAAATGTTCCACTGCCACCTTTAATAGAGTGGGCAGCCCTAAAAATAGTGTTAATTGTTTCTAAGTCTTCTTCGCCAGGCTCTAAATTTAAAAGCTCGGCTTCCATGGTGTCGAGGCCTTCAAAACTCTCTTCAAAGAAAACTTCAAAAAATTGGCTTAAGTCTATACTCACGCGGCACTCCTCAGTTAACGAATTACTTTTTTAAGTACCGCTAATAACTGATCCGGGTTGAAAGGTTTTACTATCCAGCCTGTTGCACCAGCTGCTTTACCTTCTACTTTTTTATCTAATCCCGATTCGGTAGTAAGCATAAGTAGGGGAGTAAATTTGTAATCAGGCAGTCCTCTAAGCTCTCTAATTAAGGTAATGCCGTCCATAATCGGCATATTTACATCTGAGATTACAGCATCAAAGCTCTGCTGCTTGGCAATAGCTAATGCCTCACTGCCATCTTTTGCTTCGGTTACATCAAAGCCTGCGGTTTTTAGCGTAAAGCTCACCATTTGACGCATTGACGCAGAATCATCAACCGCGAGAATTTTTTTCATATAAACCTCTAACCTTTACTTTCGAGTGTTAAATATTGATTTAAGCCAAGTTGATTAATGGCGTTTTGCAGTGCATCACTACTGCCTACCCATACAATTTTATGATGTATGGTAAGGAGGTGTTTTTGTAGCGCACATAAAAGTTGAATTGAAGCGGTGTCGGCTGAAACAACATCACTTATATCTAAGCAAATATCATTGTTGCTATTGAGTTCTTGTAATAAATCTTGGTGAAGAGTCTCTACTTGCATAATGGCAAGTTCGCTAGGAAGTTTTAGCATTTTTTCAGGACTTTCCCTGTCAATTCAATTCATAACAAAAGCTTAGCCTTAGTTATTAAAATTGCCATAAAAGGGCCAAAAAAATTAATAAAACTTTTTAAAGTGGTGCTAAAAAGCAAAAAAGGAGCCTAAGCTCCTTTTAAAATTCATGAAATGTATAAAACTAGTTTTTATAGTAATCGGCTATTTGCTTAAACTCGTCTGCAAGCGTTGTAGCATTAATTAAAGGTACATTGCCTTGTTTAAATTCAGGTTTAAAAACAGCCCTTACAGAGCCTGTTGAGTCAACCAACGCAACCGAAGCGCTGTGATCAACAGCGTATTCCGCCTCTGAAGAATCGCTAATTGCGTAAATTAAACCAAGCTCTCTAACTAATGGAAACAAGTCTTTGTGCGGCCCTGAAACGGCTAAAAAATCTGGATTAAAATAATCAATGTAAGCTTTTCTTTTTTGTGCCGTATCGCGTTTTGGATCTACCGACATAAACCAAATTTGTAATGGGTACTCATTTTGCAGCTTTTTATAAACGCTATTTAATTTAGCTAATGTAAGTGGGCAAATATCAGGGCAACTTGTGTAGCCTAAAAATACTAAATTCCATTGCCCCATAAATTGCTGCTTTGTGACTAATTCACCGTTTTGATCGTTTAATTTAAAGTCAGATAGCGGCTTAGCCTGCTCATAAACCAATGCATCTACATCTGGTGCGCTATTTTGCTCAGAACATGCCGATATTAAAAGTGTAAAAACAACAATTAAGCTAATCCATAACTGCTTCATAAAGGGAGCCATTTATCTATAAATAAGATCACAAAGAGTACCATTAAATGAATAATTGAAAAGCGAAATAAGTCCATCGCAGTATCATCATTAGGGGCCAATTTTAGCTTAACTGCTTTATATAAAAATAGCGCATTAAGCACGCTCGCACCTACTAAATAAATTGCGCCCGACATACCTATTAAGTAAGGTAATACACACACTATAGTAAGCAAAATAGTGTAAGCAACAACACACGTTTTACAAAAATCAATACCATGAGTTACCGGCAACATAGGGATTTTAGCGCGCTCATAATCGCTTTTACGCGCAATGGCGAGCGCCCAAAAATGCGGTGGCGTCCATGTAAAAATAATCATAACCAGCAACCATGGTGCCGCTGCCATTTGATTTGTTTCTGACACCCAGCCAAGTAATGGCGGCATCGCGCCAGCTAAGCCACCAATTACAATATTTTGCGGGGTAGCGCGTTTTAAAAACGAAGTATAAATAAACGCATAACCAACGAGTGCGAATAAGGTCAGTATGGCTGTTAATGTATTGGCCCACACCATTAGCATCATAAACCCAGCTACACCTATCACAGCAGCAAAACTAAGCGCATGAGTTTTAGTTAATCGGCCCTTAGCAACTGGGCGATGGCGCGTACGTGCCATTTTTGAGTCAATTTCGCTATCTACAACATGATTAATTACCGCTGCTGCAGCGGAAAGTAACCCGATTCCTAATAAACTAATAAATTGCACGACGATACCACGGCCAACATCGGGAGCGAGCGCTAAACCAACCCACGCAGTAAGTACAAGCATTGCGACTACTTTAAACTTACTAATCGCTAAGTAATCTTGTAGTAAATTGTAAGCCTGATTAAGTAAAGGTGACGTACTTATAACTGGTAGTGCTTTTTTATCGATTGTAAGTGCCATAATAATTCTCCCTTATGTACGTACTTTTAGGTAGTAACAAAGCCTAACCATAGTTAATAACAATATGGCTGCCATTAAATTATGCGCCAGCGCAACGCCAAGCGGAAAATGCCAATGCACTACCGCAAGCCCTAAACTTATTTGACAAAGCAGCGCCACAAGTACGCTTACAGTGCAGTGTTTAATTTTATTTGATGTGGCTTGGCTATATATTCGCCACATAATTAGCGCGAGTACTATGCAAGTTACAAGTGCCCATATTCGATGCAGTAAGTGAATAGACATTCGTGCTTGTTGAGATAACACACCAAACTCATAATTACTGTGCTCAAGTGGTAACTGAAATACGCTACTGAGCGAAAATGGTTGTGCGTAACTACAAAGAGGTAAGCCATTACAGTGTGGCGCTGCATAATTTGCAGCAAGCCAACCACCCAGCGCTATTTGTATTACCAGTACTACCAATGCCACTATGCTTAAACTAAAGTAACGCTTTGCGCTGCTATCACCACCCACTATAGGCTTAGCCGTTAAGCGTAAATATAAAAGTGTAATCAGCGATAAAATACTAAAACCACCTAATAAATGACCCATTACAATAAGTGGCTGCAGGTTCATGGTAACGGTCCACATGCCAAGCGCAGCTTGAAATACAACTAATAACAACAGCGCTAAGGGAAGTTTAACGGGAGTAGTTGGTGATTGGCGTTTTATAAATGCCAATACAAATAAAGCTAATATGAGTATTCCTAAAGCGCCTGCAAAGTAACGATGAATCATTTCTTTCCATGCTTTTGCGGTTTCAAACATCATGTCTGGGTAGCTTTGTGTAGCAAGTGCTATATCAGCCTCGTGTTTTGGTACGGTTAAAAAACCATAACAGCCAGGCCAATCGGGGCAACCTAAGCCTGCATCACTTAAACGTGTATATGCGCCCAGACCAACCACTAACAAGGCTAATAATCCTGTTGCAAGTACCCAGTTTTTATAATTTTTATACATGGCAATCTCCCATTAAAGTGAGCTGTTAGCTCGAACGAGAATAGTTAAGTAATTTTTTTAGATCTTTTAATAAACCCTTTTGAATTAGCCTATTTTCTTGCGGTTGTTCTTTAAATGGATACTCAAGTACAACCAGTCCCATATGGTCAATTAAATATAAACTTGCGGGCTGTAAATTTTGCTGCGCATTAAAGGTTTTCCAGGGTAGGTTTTGAGCTTTAGGTGCACCCATTACCGCCATATCGACCTTGCCTTGGTTTTTACCGAGTGCCACATATAAGTTATTTAGCGCACTCAGTTGTTCACTGCATGAGCTTTTACATTCGTTAGAATAGTTAAGCGCAATAGTCCACTGTTTTGGATTATGTTGCTGCCAATTTTCAAGCTTGATCTCTTGCTGTAAAAATTCGCCATTATTCGTAATGGCTGTAGGTAACCAATCTAACTTTAAAGCTGTGTAGGCTAATATCAGCGGTACTGAACAGCACACTATAAAAAGTACTAAGGGATTATTTTTCATTGCGGTTCCTCTTTTTATTGGCAAAAAAAGCCACCAAAACGCACGCAAGCGCAATTAAAAACCATTGCACAGCATAAGCTTGGTGTTTTTGCGGGCTCATTACCACGGCTTTGTAGTGCGGAGTAGCAAGTGTATCTCCAGCGCCTTGGCGATAAGCCATAAACTTAAATAAGGGATGCTGGCTTTGCTTGCTCAGCGTTGTTAAATCGATTGTTTGAATTCGCTTTGGGAGGTCTTGAGGGTCGTTGTTGGTTTCTAAACTAAACCCACTTAAGTTCTGCTCTTTTATTTGCGCATTAAAAGTTATAAAGCCTTTAGGGAGCTGAATAGTTGGTAATTCGCTGCGCGATATAGGCGCCTTAACCCATCCCAAATTAACTAATAATGTTCGGCTTCCTTGGTTGGGTTTAAACAACACGAGTAAATCGTAACCTACTTGCCCTTGGTAAACTTGATTGTCTAATAGCCAGTACTGCTGATTTACTATTTTTCCGGTTAATTCAACTAGCACACCTGTTTTATTCCAGTTTGCAGGTAACGTAGTTAATTGCTGCCAGCTCATAACACCTTGAGTTTTCATTTTGGCTATAGCTGTTAACTGCTGTTCTTTTTGGGCGGCTCGCTCTAATTGCCAATACCCTAAACGCACACACACCAACACAACAATTGCCACCACACAAAGTGCAATATATGAGCTAAGCTTTTGTTTACGCCTTAAAATTAACTGCATAAAGGGTCAACCCAGTGATTATTAAAATTATTATTGTGCTGCTGTTATTGTTTATACTTTTTAACTTGTTTAGAGCGCTATTTATTATGGTGTCGGGTAAAACGGGCGAACGACCTATGTCACACTTTTTAGGCCGCCGCGTGTTATTTTCAGTCGTGGTGTTAATACTCGTGATAACCGCTGTAAAACTCGGCTTTATACAAACCAATCACTCGCCTTTAACTGCTACAGCACGTATACAAATACGAATAAACACAGCCACACCACATCTACAAAATGCCAATACCAAGCAGCAGCTTGAAATGCAAAGTGCTTATCTTTAGTGAAGTGGCCTTTTAAAATTCGTAAAAACACCACCAATAAAATCACAGTGCCAAGCGTTACATGCATGCCATGAAAACCGGTTAGCAAAAAGAAGGTATTACCATAAATTCCGGCATCAAGCGTTAAGTTTAAATCGTTGTAGGCATGAACATATTCCTCTACTTGCAGAGCCAAAAAGCAAACACCTAATAAAATAGTTGCCCCTAGAAATACTTTAAGTGGCGTACGTTTGTTGTTTTCTATTGCTACGTGAGCAAAATGCAAAGTAACCGATGAAGCGAGTAATATAAGCGTATTAATAAGCGGTAAGCCTTGCCAACCCATAGCTTGAGTTGTATCCCCTGCTGGCGTTGTCACCAGCGGCCAAACCGCTTCAAAGGTGGGCCACAAAACTTCATTAGTCATCGCATTGTTGCCAGCTCCACCTAACCAAGGCACAGAAAGCATTCGCGCGTAAAATAAAGCGCCAAAAAAGGCCATAAAAAACATTACTTCAGAAAAAATAAACCAGCTCATACCCTGTCGGAACGAGCGATCCATTTGCGCTGAATACAAGCCTTGAGCAGACTCGTTTATGACATTTTTAAACCAACTAAACAGCATATATAAAAGTACAGCTATGCCTGCATATAATAAATAAACCCCACTACCGCCTTCTTTTCCTACGTTCATTACGGTAAGAGCCGCCCCTACCGCAATAAAAAATAATGCCACAGCGCCTACTATTGGCCACGGGCTTTGCTCTGGTACGTAGTAATTTTCATATTCTTGATTCATGTTACTTGCTCCTAGTTTTACACTAGACATGCAGGCTAGTTATTACTCGCTACTAGCTGCTCACTAATATCAAATACGGTGTAAGATAAAGTTAGCTCTTCTATATCGCTTGGTAGAGCGGTATCAACGTAAAACAGCAACTTAAACTCAAGTTCTTCACCTGCTTTTAAAGGTTGTTGGTCAAAACAAAAACAGGCAATTTTATGTAAATATTTAGCCGCTTTACCTGGTGAAACTGAAGGTACAGCTTGCATTACTTTATCGAGGTTGCTGTTGTTTTTAGCGCTAAACATTACCTCGCGCATAGCGCCAGGTTTTACATCCACACTGTACTCTTTTGACTTAACAACAAATGGCGCGCCGCTTTGCGCATGGGTTGTAAAACTCACGCCAATTTCGCGGTTTTGAGTTACTTTTGTACTTTGCTCTGCTTGCTCAAGCGACGGCTTGCCATTTAACCCCGTTATGTCGCAAAACACGTCATAAAGGGGCACTAAGGCAAACGCAAAAGCAAACATACCTATACAAATAAGTACTAAGCGTTTAAGTAATGGCGCGTGAGTCATTACTTAATTTCCGGTGGGGTAGAAAAGGTATGATACGGCGCTGGCGATTCAACTTCCCACTCTAAACCTTCAGCTCCATCCCACACTTTTGCTGGTACTTTATCGCCACCACGGGCGCATTTAATTACCACGGCTACAAATAAAAGCTGTGATAAACCAAAGGCAAACCCACCAATACTTATAATGGCGTTAAAATCAGCAAACTGCAGCGCATAATCGGGAATACGCCTAGGCATACCTGCAAGCCCTACAAAATGCATAGGAAAAAACAATACGTTTACACTGACAAGCGATAGCCAAAAATGCCATTTGGCCAAAGTAATATTAAACATATTGCCGGTCCATTTAGGCAGCCAATAATAAGCCCCCGCCATTATCGAAAAAATGGCTCCGGTTACTAATACATAGTGAAAATGCGCCACCACAAAATAGGTATCGTGATACTGAAAATCAGCCGGTGTAATGGCTAACATCAATCCAGAGAACCCACCCAACGTAAACAGCACAATAAAGGCAATACTAAATAGCATGGGTACTTCAAAGCTTATTGAGCCTCGCCACATGGTAGCCACCCAATTAAATACCTTTACCCCAGTTGGCACCGATATAAGCATGGTTGCGTACATAAAAAACAGCTCGCCAGCCACCGGCATACCTGTAGTAAACATATGGTGCGCCCAAACAATAAAGCTTAGTAAAGCAATAGAAGAAGTGGCGTAAACCATAGAGGCATAACCAAATAGCTTTTTACGTGAGAAGGTAGGCACTATGGTCGATATAATGCCAAAGGCAGGCAAAATCATAATGTACACTTCGGGGTGACCAAAAAACCAAAATATGTGCTGAAGCATCACCGGATCGCCGCCTCCGGCAGCATCAAAAAAGCTGGTTCCAAAATATTTATCGGTCAATACCATGGTTACTGCACCTGCAAGTACGGGCATAACAGCAATTAGCAAAAACGCAGTTATTAGCCATGTCCAAACAAATAATGGTAGCTTCATCCATGTCATGCCAGGGGCACGCAAATTAACTATGGTCACAATAACGTTTATTGCCCCCATAATTGAGCTAATCCCCATAATATGCACGGCAAACACAAACATCGCGGTGTTGTCGTTACTGTAGGTTGTAGAAAGTGGGGCGTAAAAAGTCCAGCCAAATGCTGGGCCACCGCCTGGCATAAGTAATGATGCAAGCAAAATTAAAAATGCGAACGGTAAAATCCAAAAGCTCCAGTTATTCATTCTTGGCAGTGCCATATCGGGCGCACCAATCATCAGTGGTACCATCCAGTTAGCCAGCCCTGTAAAAGCAGGCATAACGGCTCCAAACACCATGATTAGCCCATGCACTGTAGTCATTTGGTTAAAAAAGTGAGGATCGACAAGCTGTAATCCGGGTTGAAATAATTCAGCCCTAATTACCATGGCCATTGCGCCACCAATTAAGAACATCGTCAGTGAAAAAATTAAATATAAACTGCCAATGTCTTTATGGTTGGTTGTGTAAAGCCAGCGCTTAAAGCCTTTTGCAGGGTGGTGGCCGTGGTGAGCTTCATTGGCGTTTGGTTGTTCTGCTATGCTACTCATTAGTTCGCCTCCCCATCAGCATCAAGTGCTGCCTGAATTTCACTAGGTTGAATTACATCACCCGTATCGTTACCCCACGCATTGCGTTTGTAGGTAATGACTGCCGCAAGTTGCTTTATTGATAGTTGTTTAGCAAAAGCTTGCATAGCAGTGCCAGGACGGCCATGAATTACAATATCTATATGATCTTTTATATCACCAAGCACAATGGGGCTGCCTTTAAGCGCAGGAAATACGCCCGGTAAGCCCATACCTGTTGGCTGATGGCACGCAGCGCAACTTGCCATATATACTTGCTCGCCCAAGGTCATTAACTCTTCTTTAGGAATTGTTTGATCAAGCAATGCTGCATCGGCTAATGCCGCTTTTTGCTTTGCTTGCTTGGCATCGGCAAGCCAAGCATTAAAATCTTCCTCTGATTTTGCCTCAACCACCACTGGCATAAAGCCATGATCTTTACCGCACAGCTCAGCGCACTGTCCGCGGTAAATGCCTTCTTCGTTAATGTTGGTCCACGTTTCGTTTATAAATCCGGGGTTGGCATCTTTTTTAACTGCAAAATCGGGTACCCACCAAGAGTGAATAACGTCATCTGAGGTCATTAAAAAACGTACTTTTTGATTTATTGGCAGCACTAAAGGTTTATCAACCTCAAGTAAATAATTAGGATTTTTATTGGCAAGGTTGGCTATTTCATCTTGGGGGGTAGACAAAATAGAGTAAAACTCTACATCTTCGCCCATATATTCGTAATGCCATTTCCACTGCGAACCGGTAATTTTAATGGTTAAATCGGCCTTGCTAGCATCTTCCATTGCAATAAGTGTTTTAGTGGCAGGGATTGCCATGGCAATTAAAATAACAAATGGAATGGCAGTCCAAAGTATTTCTACTTTAGTACTTTCATGAAACTGGGCAGGTACTGCCCCTTTAGATTTACGATGATGAATCAGTGCCCAAAACATAATTGCGAACACTATCACCCCAATCACACAACATATTAAAAATATGGTCATGTGCAGCTGATATACATTATTGCTTATATCGGTTACGCCCTTGCGCATATTGTATTGGCTATTGGCCATTACATGCTGTGGAAACACAATCAATATAAGCCACAAGGTAGAGGTCAGTTTACCCATGTGACGGCTCCTTTGATGCTATTGCTAATGCAAAGCGAAGAGGCATACGGCTTAAACGCCTATTCGTTATTTTTATTATTTAACCAACCTAATTTGTTTTGATTGGTATAGCTGCGCCAACAAAGAATGTGTATTTGTGTGTTCTCAAAACCGAAAAGCTGTGAGTTATTGTTAGCCCAGCAAATTAATAATTAGCTAAAAAACATACAACAAGCAAGTTTTAGTATAAAAAACAAACAAGTTATATTTTAAAATAAGTTTTAATTACGCCAGCTTAAACACAAGTTAATTGCTAAATAGCGAGTAAAACTAGGGGGTGTATCATATAAAAGAGGAGTTAAGTGCGAGTGCAAAAAAGTTTACAGCTTAAATAACTTTATGGCTGCTTTAGTATTACTAAAAGGTGGGTTTTAAAACAAAAATGCACACTAACAAGTGTGCATTTGTAAATTTATTGCTTAATGTGGCCTAAATTACATCCAATCGGCGTTTCTTATTACGCCTACGGCTAAGCCTTCAATATTAAACGACTCATTTTCAAGGTCTACTTCTATTGGCGTAAACTCTTCATTTTCGGCGTGTAATAATACTTTGCGACCTGCTTTTTCTAGGCGTTTTACGGTTACATCTTCATCAACTCGTGCAACCACAACTTGGCCGTTTTCAGCCGTTTGAGTACGGTGTACAGCTAGTAAGTCGCCGTCCATAATGCCTATGTCTTTCATGCTCATACCGTTTACACGCAGTAAAAAATCGGCTGCTGGTTTAAACATTAAAGGGTCAATTTTACAATGGCTCTCCACGTGTTCTTGCGCCAAAATAGGAGAACCCGCCGCAACACGGCCTATAAGTGGTAAGCCTAATTGCTCAGGCTCTTCTTCTTCAATTAACTGAATCCCACGGCTTGCGCCAGGTTTCATTTTAATTACGCCCTTTTTAGCAAGCGCTTTGAGATGCTCTTCGGCAGCATTGGCACTTTTAAAGCCTAGTGTTTGTGCGATTTCGGCACGTGTAGGAGGCATACCAGTATCTTTAATAAAAACTTTTATTAGTTCGAGTATTTGAGCTTGGCGTTTCGTTAATGGTCGCATACAACTGGTTTTCCATACAGTACATTTAACTGTGAGTATATACAGTTAAATAAAAATCGCAAATTTAAATTGTGTTTTAAATAGCTAAACTAAATACATATGTGTACATTTTAGGTAATTATAAAATTTGCATATTTAAAATGCTATAAACAAGGTTTTAATTCAAAGGAGTAGTTATGAGTATTTGGCACCAACCCATTACATTAGAGCTTTGCAAACAATTAGATGAAGGAATAAGCGGTCAAGGCACTTTAATGAAAACCATGGGGATAGAAATAACCGAAATAGGCGACGATTACCTAGTTGCCACTATGCCTGCAATTCCTGAGCACCATAACCCAATGGGAATGGTACACGGCGGCGCTAATGTAGTACTTGCCGAAACGGTTGCTAGTTATGCTGCCAATTTTGTCATTGATTTTACAAAGTTTTACTGTGTAGGGCAGGAAATTAGTGCAAGCCATTTAAAAGCGTCACGCAATGGGACGTTAACAGCAACGGCTCGTGCATTTCATATTGGTAAACGCAGTTCGGTTTGGGAAATAAAAATTACTAATAGCCGCAACGAGCTTTGCTGCGTATCAAAAATGACCGCAGCAGTGGTTGAGCGAAAGTAATAGCTTACTTATCAATCGGGTAAATTGTAATTTCCATACCTGCGCCAATTGCAGATATACGTAGTAATGTATCTGCATGTAGGGCTTGGTTAAAACACTTTGGTGATGTGCCCGACTCAAAGCCAATATCAAACGTTCTTCGCGAGCAACTAAGCCACTGTTTTAGCGCATTGCGCGAGCACGATTCTATTAGTTCACATAAGTGGTTAATTGCTTTATCTGGCGTGCTTATATCGCCCGCAGCTTCAATACGCGCCAATTGACGATATTCGTCTTTGTCATAATGCAAAACCATCGCGTTTTTCTTTAAGTCAGCCACTAAAACACTAATATCTTGTTTAGACTCAAGCTCCAGATCTACATTTAAAAATTGAATTTCTGACATTGTCTGCTTTTTACCCTCTTATAGTTTCACCGCAAACTTTAACGCAGTTTTACTTTTATACCAAATCAACTAAGCAGTAATCCTTACTTAATCCTCATAAACTCACTTTTTAATGCTTTTGGCACCTAACTTGCTCTTTTTAACAGAGCGAGCTTAAACGCTTAATAATGCGAATCAATAATGAAATTTATACACACTTTGTGTAAGTAACGGTTTTTAAGGAGAGCTAAAATGGTAGATCATGGTCCGCAAATTAAAAACGACGATCAGTACGATGCACTTCGCGATGAGGGCATGAGCAAACAAAAAGCCGCACGTATTGCCAATAGTAATACTCATAAAACAGCGGTAAAGGGCGGCAAAGCCTCTCAGTATGAGCAACGCACAAAAAAGCAGTTATACGATAAAGCAAAAGAAGTGGGTATTAGCGGGCGCTCTAAAATGAGCAAACAAGAGCTAATAAATGCCCTGCGTGAAAGCTAACATTAGCTAAAATCTATTGATGTAATTAAAGCCTCATATTTATAAACTTATGAAAAACTGCGACAAAATGCCGCAGTAAAAGCGTGGGAAGCTATAATAAACTAACGCTAAAAATAATAAGAAGATAAATATGAGCAAAAAAATATTTAAGCGTGCACGCAAATTACATAAGTGGCTAGGCTATTTACTTGCCTTACAAATTTTGGCTTGGCTTTTAGGCGGCCTAGTTATGAGCGCTATTCCACTTGAATATGTGCATGGTAAACACCTTGCTAAGCGCACACTTACAAACCCATTTACACAAGCCGACTACCCCACATCACTCGATAATATTACTGCCCAAGTGGCTAACCCCACTCAAATACTATTTGAAAACTTTTTAACTACCCCGCTTATTACTGTTATCAATAATACCGAGCAGCAAAGCTTTAATGGTTTAACGGGTCGCCCTTTTGAACCACCCACTAAAATACAAATTACCGCTAATGCGCAGGCTCATTTACTTATCGACGCTAAACCAATTAGCACCACACTTTTAGCACAAGGCACTCGAGAGGTCGGATACAAAGCAAATGTGTGGCAAGTACAATTTAACGACACCTTTAATACTACGCTGTATTTAAACGCAATTAACGGCAAAGTTATAACTGTTCGTAGCACACTATGGCGCATATTCGACTTTTTTTGGATGCTGCACATAATGGATTACGACGAGCGAGAAGATTTTAACAACCCGTTACTCATCAGCTTTGCAGCCACCAGCGTGCTATTTTGTTTATGCGGTATCATTTTATTAATACAAAACGTTAGGCTAAAAAAGCTTAAACATGTTGGTCTATCAAAATAGGATTGCCGTCTGGGTCGGTAATAATAAAGCTTTTATCACCCACGGGCTCAACGCTTATATGAGCGCTTTGAAAGTATTCGCTTAGCGCATCAACATCTTTAAAGTCTGTAACGGTTTGTGCATGCTGATCCCAACCAGGGTTGAAGGTCAGCATATTTTTATCAAACATACCCGAAAACAATCCAATTAAATGCTCACCATTTTCATTACTAGCCAGTTTTGTTCTACCTCACCTGCAAACTCGCTAAAACCCAGTTTTTCGTAAAACGCTTTTGAGACTTTAATATCTTTCACCGTTAAACTTATTGAAAAAGCACCTAGCATGGTCATCTCCTCTCTATTTTTTATATAAGTATAGAGTGTACTGAGCGTTGCAGATTAAAATTTACGCAGGCTTTATCTTTTAGCAGCAAAACTTTAGACTAGCGCCTCCTGTAGTTCACGTATGTGATGGATATGCTTAAATTTATTTTGGCCTTTGTGGCTTGTTGTATTTGTTTTTCTGCATCGAGTGAAGAGTTTACCCGTTTTTCAACGGCTAAAAGGCACTTAATTAAAACCCTACCCGATAACGCTAAAAGCCTTTACTGCGGTTGTGACATTAAAAAGCAGGGTAAAAAACTAATTCCCGACCCTAGCAACTGTGGCTATATTCCGCGTAATACTTTAACTTCCTCTGGCAAAGTTAATGTACGTGCTCTGCGTATTGAGTGGGAGCACATAGTGCCCGCGTGGGAGTTTGGCCACCAGCTACAATGCTGGCAAGACGGCGGGCGTAAAAACTGTCGAAAGATCAGTGCTAAGTTTAGAAAAATGGAAGCCGACATAAACAACTTAGCCCCCGCTATTGGCGAAATTAACGCAGACAGATCTAACTATCGCTTTGGTATGCTTAGCCAAAACGCCACACAATATGGCCGCTGCCAAGTAAAAGTTAACTTTAAACAACGCGTAGTAGAGCCACCATTTTATGCACGTAAGCGCATTGCCGACACCTACGCTTATATGCAAAAAACATACGGTTTAAAAATATCAGACAAACAACAAAAGCTATTTGATGCGTGGCAAAGGCAAGCGTTTGCTAATAAAAGTAGCGCAAGCAAACTTTAAAAACCGTGTTTTGTACACTCATTTACATAAAGCAGGGCCAAATACGTTGAATAAATAGGCGGGTGTTGTAGTATTTTAAACAACTTATTTACAAAAAGTAGTTTTGTATGTTTAAAAATAATAAAGCATCACTCGCTATTGTTGCTGCACTTTCAGGCCTAACGCTTGCTGGTTGTGGTGGCGGTAGCAGCATGAATGAAACGCCAGATCCAGTAATAACCCCTCCAACAAGCTCAGCACCAACGTGGACTGCCGGAGTATTTGAGCCATCGGATGATTTAAAAAACTTTTGCGAAACACCGCGCACAGGTAACGACCCGTTTAATAATAATGAGCCTTACCCAGACCAAGCAGGCTCAGCACTTTACGAAAAACTTTGGCTTCGCTCGTGGAGTGACGAAACCTACCTTTGGTATGACGAAATTGCCGATAACGACCCTGAGTCATTCGATACGGTAGCTGAGTACTTTGCTCAGCTAAAAACCGAAGAACTGACCGATTCAGGTGCTAAAAAAGATAACTTTCATTTTTCTGAGCCTTCTGAGGACTACTTTCAAGAAGCGCAATCAGGTGTTACCTCAGGTTATGGCATAAATTGGGCATTTATAGGCGACTCAGCCGATAGAATTTTACGCGTTGCCTACCTTGAAGATGACTCACCAGCAAGCCAAATTGGCTTTCAACGAGGCGATACCGTACTTGAAGTTGATGGCGTTAGTATAAACACCAACACACAAGCTGGCGTAGATACCCTAAACGAAGGTCTATTTAGCCCAACTAATGGCGATTCGCACACCATTGTTGTGCGCAGTAACGATGGCGCTGAAAAAACCTTTAACGTCACTGCTGGCAACATAGAGCAAACACCTGTTCAAAACGTTAAAACCATTACCACAGCAAATGGCACTAGCGTAGGGTACATGCAGTTTAATAGCCATATAGGGATTGCCCAAGAAGGCCTTATTGCTGCCGTAAATAAATTTAAAACCGATAACGTAGACGAGTTAGTAATAGACTTTAGATACAACGGGGGCGGTTTATTAGCGCTTTCTTCGCAGCTTGCCTACATGGTAGCTGGCAGTGCAAATGTGCAAAATCGTATTTATTACCAAACACAGCAAAACGATAAACAACCCGTTGAATCACCTTTCCCATTTATAGATGAAGAGATTGATTACTCAACCTTTTTTAGCACTGGTGAAAGCCTTCCTGATTTGAACCTATCTAAGGTGTATGTACTTAGTACATCGAGCACTTGTTCGGCATCAGAAGCCTTTATTAATGGTTTAAAAGGTATAGACGCAGAGGTTGTACTCATTGGCGATACCACCTGTGGCAAACCATATGGTTTTACCCCAACACATAACTGCGGCACCACTTATTACACCATTCAATTTAGCGGGATTAATAGTAAAGGCTTTGGTGAATATGCAGCAGGCTTTACGCCTACGCCTTCGCCGCAATTTGATGCTGATGTAAAAGGCTGTGTAGTGAGTGACGACTTTGACAGCCCATTAGGCGACCCAAGCGAAGGGATACTCTCTACTGCGCTTTACCATATTGATAATAACGGCACGTGCCCTATTAGCACTACCTCTGCGAGTAATAAAACGCAAGTACAAAGCGCTGCGGGCGATAGTAAGCAACTACTACCTTTAAACGCACCTGATAACTTTAACCGTGGCAATATGGATTTAACATGGCCTACGTTAAATAAGGATAAGTAATGACAAAGCTAGTGGCAGTATTAACATTATTATTTATTGGAGGCTGTAACAGTATGAATAATGCCACTGCAAAGCCTGCGCTACTAACAGAGGTAAACCCAGGCGTTATAGCTACGCTGCAACAAGCGATTATAAAAGCTAAAGGTGGCAAGCTAGTTACATTGGCCGACACTGTTTTTACCAAACGCAGTGAGCTGTTACTAAGCCATGGTACAAGTAAAGATCCAAATGGCATGCCCATAATGGGCGCGCATAATATAAAGTCTGAAAAATTTGTTTTACAAATAATCGGCGATCAGTGCGTGCTTTATTACCCTAAAAAAGATATGTCTATTGAGCTTAAAAACGTAAGTTGTAAATCGCAATAAAACGCTAAATAAGGCGCTAGGTATTTATATTAGCGCCTTATTTATTAAGGGCTATTAAGCGTTTGGCATTTTACTAAAATACGCTTTTAATAACCCAGCAAAAGCTTGCACTTTAGCCGTGCGGTGAACCAAATGATGAGTAACCAACCAAGAGTCAAACTCCCAATGCAGTTGATCATGAAGTATAGGGATTAGATCTGGGTTACCCTCAACAGCGCTTTTGTGCAAGCCACCAATGCCTAAACCTTTTATAACTGCGCGCGCTGCTTCTGAGGTTTCTGATACGCGTAACTTTATTTGCGACTGCGGAATAAACTCATCAACCCAACCAAAGTAAGGCACTCGCGCATTAAACCCCGCCAAACCCGATACAAAATTATGCTGCTTTAAGTCATCTAAGGTTTTAGGCATACCGTGTTTAGCAATATAACGTTTATGTGCATACAGCCCTGCCGATAATGTGGCTAAGTGCTGCGCTATATAATCACCCTCGTCGGGTTTAGGGCCAACTCGTAAAGCAATATGTGCTTGTCCGTGGTCAAGCCTTAAGCGCTTTTGCTCTAAAATCACCTCTAATTGCACTTGCGGATGCAGCGTTTGAAATTGCTCACACACATTACTAAGCATATCCATAAAACCGCTTACCGTGGTAAGTAGTAAACTGCCTCTTAGTTCGCTGTCGGCAGCAGCTATTGCGTTGTGTAAACCTTCTAATGAGTTATCAATTGCTTGTGCGGTTTCAAATAGCTTATCGCCACTTTCAGTTACTTTATAACCACGCGCATGACGATGAAATAGCCTTACATTTAAGTTTTTTTCAAGGTTATTAATACGTCTGAGCACTGTGCTATGGTGCACATTTAATGCCTCAGCAGCAGCTGTAAGCGTGCCAAGACGCGCCACCTCAAAGGCAACTTTTACATCTTGCCAATCATCAAATTTTATTGCCATGCTATCCGCCTTCTACTTATGTGCATATACGCACACAAGTGTTGCGTTAATTCGGGTTTTCTACAAGCAAAAATTTGCTACATTAGTTACGTCATCAAAAACTTTAAAAGGCCATTACCATGTCAGCACCAAAAATTATCGCGCTCGCGGGTAGCTTGCGTAAAGACAGCTTTAATCAAAAACTAATTAACGAAGCAGCTCGCTTTGCTCTGCAAACAGGTGCCGAAGTAGAAGTAATTAAACTCACTGATTTAGATTTACCCATTTTTAGCGAAGATATTGAAGCGCAAGGAACACCAGCCGACGCCCAACTTTTAAAAGATAAGTTACGCACTGCTGATGGTATTTTATTAGCAAGCCCTGAGTACAATGGCTCTATTACTGCGGCGCTTAAAAATGCAATTGATTGGGCGTCACGTACTGAGCAAGGCGCTGTGCCTGCGTTTCGCAATAAAGTAGTGGCGTTATTTGCTACATCGCCTGGTGGGCTTGGTGGCTTGCGCGGCTTAAACCATGTACGCGACATTTTAAGTGGGATTGGCTCATTAGTACTGGCTGATCAACTTGCTGTGCCTTCGGCATTTACTGTATTTGACGAAAACGGCCAAATCAGTGACCCAGCCACCGCAGAAAAAGTCACAGTGCTAACGCAGCAGCTCGTTTCTGTTGCTAGTAAATTAAGCTAACTTTTATGATGGTGTCGCCGCTATTTTAGCGGCGATGAAATCGGTATGCGCTACATATAAAAGCCCTGCTACTTTACGTATAACGTACTCTTCTTGTGGGTCTAACTCTCCATCGGCATACGCTAATTGCCATAATAGTTCAATTATTTCAATGCGCTGAGCTGCACTGCAATGATCGTTTATTTGCTTTGAAAACTGAAAGTAGTCAATCGCCCCATCTAAACTGCTCGCAGCATTTGTTGTTAGCTCATCTACTTCTGTATCAGTTAAATTAAAGTATTTTTTTAAGGTTACAGTCAGGGTGTGTTGTTCATTATGGTCGAGTTTAGTATCAGCACGCATCACTTCAATAAGCAGCGCTGCAACCGCTGTTTTTAAGTCATGTTGCTCTATACTTGGCTGTTGCTCGTCAAAAGCGGCAAACAGTTGTTTTATTTGTTTGAACATCACATATTCTCTTTTTGGGTGTTAGACTTAACTTAAATACATCGTGCTTAATGTTTTATTAATGGGTATTAAGTTCGCAAATTAAAGGATACATTTTTATGAAAGGCTTATACACACCGCATTTAATTGCTGGCGCTGCATTGCTAGCCTTTTCTGGTATAGGGACCGCCTTTGCAGAAGTGGGCGAAAAAGAAAAGTCATACGACTTTGACAATAAAGTGCATTATTACCAAACAAAAATTGGCGAAGACAACTATAAAATAGAAATACAATCAGACGATTACAAACACTTTGCTAATCAAAGTATGTTTTTACTGCGCCACGCAGACAGGCTATGCCGCGGCAGAACCTTTATGTTAAAAGTGCTTGAAGGCGTGCAAGAGTACGAACGCTTTCCTACTAAACCACGCGCTTATCAACCACCATTAAACGTTTTACTACAATGTGACGCACCCGAAAAAAAAGAGAAATAGTTTATTTTTCGTAGCCCCAAGGCGCTGCTGGTGGAGTAATTGGTTTAGTTAAATCAAAATCCACCTTAAACTCGCGCCCTTGGCGAATTAGCCTATAAGTAAATACCTCAGGGTAAATATACATTTGCCATGTATTACCTGCCGACTGTGCAATACCTTGCTCTACAAATAATTCTTTAGAGTATTGATCGGCTGGAAACGACTGCATTTGTGCAAAACCGGCATCAAGTGTATGACCGCCATACATAGTTGAGGCATCGTCAGTACCATCTTCATGGCGATGATCGTGCTTTAAGCTCAAACCACTGCCCGTTTTAGTAATAATCCACGTACGTGATGCATCATCTCCCACATGAAATGGCACTTGTAGCTCGCTATCAGTACATTTGCGTACATGCATAACTAGCTTTTTATTATCAAATGAGCTTGGGCCTTTTGCGTTATCTACGCTTACTTTGCCCTCAAACGCTTTACCACAATGCGCGGTAATATTATTAAAAAACGCATCATGTGTTGGTATAGATACCAAAGGCGCTGGGCGCGCGATAGCCGCTGATGAGGCAAGTAATAACGTTGCTGCCGTTAATAATTTCATAAAGTGCTCTTATAATAGTTTTTTAATACCATAGCGGTTTAAGCTAAAAATGGGAAATAGCTGCGACAAGTGGCTTTTCTGATCTATTTTTCATTAATGTTAAAAGTGAATGATGGAAGTCTTGAAAAATTACCTCACCCCATATTCGCGAATAAACACCAAAATTTGTATTATCTTGCACAGTCGTTTTTAAAGTTAAAATGGTATTGCCGCTTTTATCTTCACTTAACTCATACCCACCGTAAAGAGGTGAAAAGTATTCGCCGCCTAGTTTTACATGTTTATCGAGTGCATCATCGGGAATAGCATCAGGGTCTATCTCAAATCTATAAAGCATCTGTTTATTTGGCTGCCAATCCGTAATCACTTCTTTAAATATAACCCCTTTTTGCCATTTACTGGTTCTAATTGCACCAACACCCGTAGCATTCATATTTGCCTCTAAGGGTTTAGGTACACCTATTAACTGGGTAAGCGAAAATGGCAATTCTTGTGGCTCTATGGTGTTTACATTTGCAAGCTGCTGCCACACACGGTTTATAGGCGCTTCAATAATTATAGAGTTGGTGACTTCGTACGTTTTTGATAAGTGTAAATAATTTACCTCAATAGGTGAGAGCAATACAGGAAGTAAAGCTATTGAAAGTAAAGAACGGTTAGCGTTTTTTGTTTTGCGATTTTTGATAAAGCCTGCCAGTAAACCACCCATACTTGCAAAGAGCATAAAGGCAGGCAAAGCCATTACCACACAAATACTGCCTTCAAGTAACGTAATAACACTTACAAGTAAAAAAACAAAAATTGGCTGCCAAGCAATAGTTACCATTTGCCTTTTAGTTAATGTTTTTGAGCTTTTAAGTTCAAAATGAATACGAATATAGCCAATTGCAATCGGCACTAAAAACATAAAGGAAATAGACACAAGGCTACTTAAATTATAAGTATCGAATAGCTCTACAAACAGCCGCATAAATATGCCGTAAAGCGTACCGAGTAAAATACCAATTGATTTAGGGGATTGAATTTGCATTATATTTCTTATTATTTGAGTAACCATTGAACCTAGCAGATGCGCTATTTCAGTTCAATTAAAATACACAGACCACTACTTAGACTAAAGGATAACAGCCCTGCTTTTATAATGCTTCATCTAATTAGAACAAGCGAAAAACATATAAACACCTGATTTATAATAAAATAAAATTAAATTCATTTTATAACTAAAACTACCAACTCGCAGGTTTAGCATTAAATAAAGCCATACACGACCTTTTGCCTATACATTCCTGAGTAAAAGCTGATCTACCCTGCTCCTTCACTATTCATTTGCTTTAACAAAAGCCGTATTAATAAATAAGCAACGAGTAACAGGAGGGACTATGTCAGTAACCCCAAAGGGTAACGAGCCAGAAAAAACAAGCGCATCGCACGTAGATGATGCCAACAGCTATCAAAATAAGCATAAACCAAGTTCAGAGTTTAATACCCGTGACGAATATTTAGAGCACGAGCTGCAAATTATGCAGCCAAAGCGTTGGCGGCCTAATTTACCATTTAGAGACTACCGCTTTGAATTTGAAGACACGATTCCAGCTATGGCGGGCACCATCGGTAAAGTCGTTATGGTGGGGGCTATTGCCGCTACTTTTGCAGCGCCACTAGGTTTAAGTGATGCGTTTGTTTTAGAAAACGTACGCTATGAGTTACTCATTGTTTCTATTTTTATTATTTTGTTTTCGGGCTTTATTTTACCCACGGCTAACTTAGCCGGTACTCATGGCCCACTTATTCCTCTTATTCCTATTGTGGTTGCCGCTGGCGGCCACCCTATGGCGTTTGGCTTACTCATTGGTGCCTTTGGCTTTATTTTAGCGATAACCAAAGGAGGGAGTTTGCTGGCACGCTTAACCAGTAAAGGAGTGTGCGGGGGTTTACTCATATACTTAGGCTTTATTGGTACTATTTCGCAGGTTAAAAAGCTATTTGCATGGGCTGAGGCCATTGATATGGCGCACATTGCATTTATTGTTATTTTGGCCACCATTTTATTGTATGCGTTACTTGAGCATTTTAAAAAGCGCTGGCTAGCGGTGCCGCTTAGCTGCCTAATTGGCGGTGTGGTTGCATTTGCACTCGGTGCCCCATTTGAATTTCATACTGCACCAGGCTTACCAAATATGAACCCAGCTTATTGGTGGGGCGAAAACACGGGTTGGATGCTTGGCCTACCAACGCTTGAAAGCTTTGTGGTTGTACTGCCATTTGCGGTATTGGCTGTTGCTATGTGGTCACCGGATTTTTTAGGGCATCAAGTTTTTCAAAAAATTAGTTACCCACAACGTACTGAAAAAGTACAAATGAACATAGACGATACCATGCTAAGCGCATCAGTTAGACAAACCTTTGGCTCACTGGCCGGTGGTGCTAACTTTACCTCATCGTGGGGGACTTACATCGTCCCTGCCGCTATAGCTAAACGCCCTATTCCGGCGGGCGCCATTTTAACAGCCGTATTTTGTATTATTGCGGGTTTATGGGGCTACCCAATGGATTTAGCCATTTGGCAACCCGTGCTATGTGTTGCACTTATTGTTGGTGTGTTTATTCCGCTGCTTGAGGCGGGTATGGAAATGACACGCGAAGGTAAAACAACGCAATCGGCCGCAATAGTCGTATTTGCATCAAGCTTGGTTAACCCTGCTTTTGGTTGGTCACTAACTATGTTGCTTGATAACTTAGGCTTAATTGGCTGTAAAGAACGTAGTGCTAATTTAACTAAAATGAGCCGCTGGGTTATTCCGCTCATTATGTTTGTGGTTTTAACTACCGTTATGGCTATTGTTGGTATGCTGCCAGGTATACCTGCGCTAATGGCTGATTTTAGACATTAATAACTAAAAGCTTTTAGGATATAAAAAAGCGCGGCTTATTAACTAAGTCGCGCTTTGTTTTCATATGTAATTTTGCCTTACTGCCAAGGGCGCTCAGCAGCAAGTTGTTTTTCAAACGTATCAATTTGTGGATTTAGCGTTTCGGTCACACCAATAAAATCTAAGCCACTTAATAAACGCTCTTTTACGTCTTTACGAATATCAAAACTAATTGGCGCAAATTTATCGCTTGTTAGTGTTTGGTTTTCAAGATCAATTTGAATGTGTATATCGTCGTGCTGCTCGCTAAGTACAAACAATTGCTCAAGCGTGTCGGCAGGTAGCGCAATGGCTAACATTTGGTTGTTACCGCAGTTATTAAAGAAAATATCAGCAAAGCTTTCCGCTAAAATTACTTCAAAACCATATTGCTTAAGCGCCCACGGTGCATGCTCACGTGATGAGCCACAACCAAAGTTGTCGCGCGTTAATAATATTTGCGCGCCTTGGTAGCACGGGCGGTTTAAAATAAAATCAGGGTTTGGTTCGCCGTTTTCTAGGTAACGCCAATCGTAAAACAGTGCCGCATCAAAGCCATCACGGCTAGTAGATGTTAAAAACTGCTTAGGAATGATTTGGTCTGTATCTACATTGTTTTTATCAAGTGGGGCCATTAAGCCACTAAAAAATACGCTCATTAGGCTTCTCCTCTAATATCAACAAAGTGGCCATGTATTGCAGCAGCCGCCGCCATTGCAGGGCTTACTAAATGCGTGCGCCCGCCACGACCTTGGCGGCCTTCAAAGTTACGGTTAGACGTAGATGCACAGCGCTTACCCGCTTCTAAGCGGTCGTCGTTCATTGCTAAACACATTGAGCAGCCCGGCTCGCGCCATTCAAAGCCTGCCGCTTTAAAAATATCGGCTAAACCCTCGTCTTCTGCTTGCTTTTTAACTAAGCCAGAGCCCGGTACAATAAGTGCTTCAATGCCAGCTACAACTTGCTTACCTTCAACAATTTTTGCCGCTGCACGTAAATCTTCAATACGGCTATTAGTGCACGAACCAATAAATACCGTATCTACTTTTGCGCTTGATAATTTATCGCCCGCTTTTAAGTCCATGTATCTAAGTGCACTGCGTATAGCATCGGCTTTAATTAAATCAGGTTCTTGGTCAGGATCTGGAATGCATTCATCAACGCCAATGACTTGCTCTGGGCTTGTGCCCCAGGTAATTTGCGGCTGAATGTCGTTAGCTTCAAGCTCAACACTCAAGTCAAACTCAGCGCCGTCATCTGTTTTTAAGGTTTCCCAGTACTTAACTGCGGCGTCAAAATCAGCGCCTTTAGGCGCAAATGGGCGGCCTTTTAAATAATCATAGGTAATTTGATCTGATGCTATTAAACCCGCTTTAGCACCCATTTCAATGCTCATATTACATAGCGTCATACGGGCTTCCATTGAAAGTGCTTCAATGCCTTCACCACAAAATTCAGCAACATAACCTGTGCCACCAGCAGTACCTAATTTACCAATAACCGCCATTATTAAATCTTTAGAGGTTACCGTTGGGCGAAGCACACCGTTAATTTGAATTTTTAACGACTTTGCCTTTTTTTGCTGTAGTGTTTGCGTAGCTAATACGTGCTCAACCTCAGACGTACCAATACCATGTGCTAAGGCGCCAAACGCACCATGCGTAGAGGTATGGCTATCGCCACATACAATGGTAGTGCCAGGCAGGGTAATACCTTGCTCTGGTCCCATTACATGCACTATGCCTTGGTTAATTGAGTTTAAATCGTATAGTACAATGCCAAACTCTTTACAGTTTTTATCTAGTGCCATTAACTGGTTTTTAGATACTTCGCTTGCGGCGTCAAGTGATCGGCTTTTAGTCGATACGTTATGATCCATCGTTGCAAAGGTTTTTTCTGGGCAACGTACTTTACGGTTTTTTTCACGTAGGCCTGCAAAGGCCTGTGGTGATGTCACCTCATGCACTAAATGGCGGTCAATATAAAGTAAATCAGTTTGCTCATTTATGCTGGCAACAGTATGTGCTTGCCAAATTTTGTCGTATAACGTTTGGGCCACTTGCTAATTCCCTACTCTGTTAAGTCGCAGCATAACGGTGCTGCGCCTTTAATAATTAAATACGTGAAACGATGGCAGCTGCCACATCGCTTGTGCTGTATCCACCTTGTGGGTAGATATCTGGCGTACCAACGCCTGCTTCTACGGCTTCGGCTACGGCTTTTTCAATGGTGCGCGCTGCTTCGTCTTGCCCTAATGAGTAACGTAGCATAAGTGCAGCACTTAAAATTTGCGCAATCGGGTTTGCAACGCCTTTGCCTGCAATATCAGGAGCTGAGCCACCAGCAGGCTCATACAAACCAAAGCCCGACTGATTCAAGCTTGCCGATGGTAATAAGCCCATAGAGCCTGTGATCATCGCACACTCATCTGACAAAATATCACCAAATAAGTTATCGCAAAGTAGCACGTCAAACTGGCTAGGCTGTTTAACTAACTGCATCGCTGCGTTATCTACGTATATGTAATCTAGGCTTACTTCTGGGTAGTCTTTGCTTACTTCGGTAACGACTTCACGCCATAAAACGCTTGATGCAAGTACGTTGGCTTTATCTACCGAGGTTACATGGTTACTACGTAATTTTGCCGCTTCAAAGGCAAAGCGGGCAATGCGTTCAATTTCTTTACGTGAGTATGTTTGTGTATCGAATGCGGCCTCTTCAGCGCCCTCTCCACTTCGGCCTTTTTCACCAAAGTAAATGCCGCCTGTAAGCTCGCGCACACATAAAATATCAAAGCCTTTTTCGCTAATATCTGCACGTAATGGCGATGCTGCACTAAGTGCGGGTAAAAGTTGTGCTGGGCGTAAGTTACAAAACAAACCAAAATGCTTACGAAGCGGTAAAAGCGATGCACGCTCAGGCTGCTCGTTAGGTGGTAGGTTTTCCCATTTTGGGCCACCTACTGAGCCAAATAAAATGGCATCGGCGTTTTCACATGCGCTTAGCGTTTTTGGTGGTAATGCTTCACCAAATTCGTCAATGGCTGCGCCACCAATAGCATGATGCTGACGGTTCAGGGTAAAACCAAACTTATTGCTTACAGCATCAAGCACTTGCTCTGCTGCTGCCATTACTTCTGGGCCAATACCGTCGCCAGCTAATACTGCAACGCTGTAGTTTGTTTTACTCATCCTGCTTTCCTTTGTTGTTTTAAATCAGACACTTTTTGTGCACGATAAATTAAGTTGTAAACACGGATCATGGCGCGCACCGACGCCTCTACCACATCCGCAGCAATACCCGCACCGTGATAAGGGCGGCCATCGTATTTAGCAATAATGTTTACTTGACCAAGCGAGCTTGCGCCTTGGCCAGTGGCTTCTAAGTTGTATTCAATCATTTCAACGCTCATACCAGTTAAGCGCTCAATTGCCGCAAACGAGGCTTCAACAGGGCCATTACCTGTGGCAGCTTCTTGTTTTGCTTCGCCATCAATTAACATCCCAATGGTAGAGCTTGCTACCGACTGCGAGTTAGACGCTGAGTTTACAAACTCTAATTGGTATTTTTCGTCTTTGTCGTTAATTTGATTAAAGTAAATCATGGCTTCAAGGTCGTAATCGTATACGGTGCCTTTTTGATCAGCTAACGCTAAAAAGCTCTCGTATAAGCTGTCCATGTCGTAATCAGCTTTTTGGTAACCTAACTCTTCTAAACGGTGCTCAATAACATGACGACCCGAACGCGAGGTCATATTTAATTGGTTATTTGGCACACCTACGCTTTCTGGCGACATAATTTCGTACGTATTTTGCGCTTTTAATACGCCATCTTGGTGAATGCCCGAGCTATGTGCAAAGGCGTTTTCGCCCACAATGGCTTTATTTGGCTGTACCGGCATATTACAAATTTTTGCCACTTGGCGAGATGCGCGATAAATTTCTTCGCTTTTAATATCGGTATGTACGTTTAAGTGGTCTTTGCGCATTTTCATGATCATCGCCACTTCTTCAAGCGAGCAGTTACCCGCACGCTCACCAATACCGTTTATTGTACATTCAATTTGGCGAGCTCCTGCTTGTACAGCGGCTACCGAGTTAGCTACAGCTAAACCTAAATCGTTATGACAATGTACGCTTAAGCGTGCTTTATCAATATTTGGCACGTTATTCATTAAGTGGCGGATCATTGCAGCGTATTCGTCTGGTGTTACAAAGCCAACGGTATCTGGCAAGTTAATAGTAGAGGCACCCGCATTAATTGCCTGCTCAACAATTTTACATAAATCCCAATGCGGCGTACGCCCTGCATCTTCACACGAAAACTCAACATCATCAGTGTAGTTACGTGCTAATTTAATTGATTTAACCGCCATGGCCGTTGCATCATCTAGGCTCATGCGTAATTTGTGTTCAAGGTGCAAAGGGCTTGTGGCAATAAAAGTATGAATACGGCTTTGCTGTGCTGTGCGAAGTGCTTCGCCACAGGCTTCAATGTCTTTAGCAACAGAGCGTGCTAAACCACAAATAATCGGGCCTTTTACTTCGGTTGCTATACGTTGCACCGAGCGAAAATCAGCAGGGCTTGAAACCGGAAAACCCACTTCCATCACATCAACATTCAAGCGGCTAATAGTATGCGCTAACTGAATTTTATCGTCTTCTGTAAGGCTTGCTTTAAGTGCCTGCTCGCCATCACGTAAGGTGGTATCAAAAATCCATACTTTATCTTTGTCTTGCATAACTGCCCCTCATTCCTCTATTACCCAAATTTCAATTTATCCCAGCCGCGAGATAAAAAAAACCCCGCAATTGCGGGGTTTTTAATGTTCAACTCGATGCAAACACACTAATCCCCGCTCACTGACCATAGCAGTAAGAGGTTAAGTTTTAGTGTAATTAAACGAATATTTTGCATCTTGTTTCTTGTGTGTGTTCAGTGAGGCCTATTTTTAACATTACAGCGCAGTGGGTGCAAGCATAAATATTCTACACAACATATTTAAAACCGAATCAAATAGAAATTTAAATCTAACAAAAACCAATTTTAAGAATAAAAAAAGCAAGAATAAGTGAGCTTATGCTTAATTTAATAAGCGCTTTAGAATACTCTGCTTATATTAACTTTTTGCTATTTTTTTAAGCTACGCTTCTTTATTTGTTTCTCTGATGTAATGCCCTGCACCGCGAGTAATATAACGCAGCTGCCAAATAACACGCTCAATTAATTCATCACGTTGCTGGCCTTCAATGTCGAGTGCTTCAGCACCGGCATTAAATACCAGCGTAACCATGGCTTCGGCCTGAATATAAGCGTGGATTGAATCGCACTTGGTTTCACTTTCTAAATAATGCGCAAGTTCTAAAATAAAGTGTTTTACTTCGCGTGCTACAGCGGCTCTAAAGGCTTTTGAGGTGCCAGAACGCTCGCGCAGTAGTAATCTAAATTGGTTGCTTGAGTTATCAATAAACTCCATAAAGGTAACAACCGAAGTATTTATTACGCTGCCGCCACTGGCTATGCGTCTGCGGGCTTGGCGCATAAGCTGGCGAAGCGTTAAACCGGCTTCGTCGACCATGGTTAAGCCTAGCTCGTTCATGTCTTTAAAATGGCGATAAAAAGAGGTGGGGGCAATGCCTGCTTCACGGGCAACTTCGCGTAAGCTTAAATTAGAAAAACTATGATCAGCACTTAGCTGATTAAATGCCGCCTCAATTAAGGCTTGTCGTGTTTTTTGTTTCTGTTGCGCTCTAACACCCGACATCCACAGCTCCCTGAGTAATTTTATATGAAGTTTTAATGATAATTAGCCTAATTGTCTAGTCTAATACTTGACGACGAGAGATTGAAACACTATTTTAGCTTACAGTTGTACGCTGAGAGTAAATACGATGAATAAACCACCGATTATTTGGACAAACGTCCTATTTTTTAGCCTAACCTTTTTGGCGGCTGTCACACTTGTACCTTGGTACGGCATTAGTTACGGATTTACCAGCGCGCATTGGATTGCATTTATAGGCTGTATGTTTTACGCAGGCCTATCTATCACTGCCGGATACCACAGATTATGGGCGCATAAGGCCTATAACGTTCACCCTGCAATAGAATTTATTTTTGCACTTGGTGGCGCATTTGCTTTGCAAAACAGTGCACTACACTGGAGTAGCGATCACCGTATACACCACGGCCAAGTAGATGACCCAGTAAAAGACCCTTACGCCGCTACCAATGGCTTTTGGTACAGCCACATTGGCTGGATGCTGCGCGATTACCAAGGCGATAGTTATAACGATTACAGTAATTGTCGCGATTTACAACGCAATAAAATTGTTATGTGGCAACATAAACACTACTTAAAGCTTGCTATAGCCATGAATGTAGGTTTACCACTTGTACTTGGTTTATTAGTAGGCGATGTGTGGGGAATGCTTCTACTTGCAGGTTTACTACGTTTAGTATTAAGCCAGCACTTTACCTTTTTTATAAATTCACTGGCGCACATTTGGGGCTCACGTCCATACACTGAAAAAAATACCGCGCGCGATAATGGCTTTTTAGCATTATTTACTTATGGCGAGGGTTACCATAACTTCCACCATATTTTTGCAAGCGACTACCGTAACGGTATTAAGTGGTTTCATTACGACCCAACTAAATGGATGATTCGCTCTTTAGCTGCACTCGGTTTAGCCAGCAAATTAAAGCGCACGCCAGTTGAACGTATAGAAAAAGCCAAAGCCGAAACGCTGATGAGTAAAACGCAAACACGCCTTTCAAAATTGCCTTTAGCGCAAGATAAGCTTACATTATTACAACAAGAGTACGATTTACTGCTGAAAAAACTGCAAAATTACTGTTCATTACAAAAACAAGTGTTAGAAGCTAAAAAAAATAACATGGCAAAGCAGTGTGAACAATCAGCATTAATGACACAATACCATGAGCTGGAAGCCGCCTGGGAAAATCAAAAACAGGCATGGCTAGCACTTAATGCGAGGTTATTAAAAGCCTCTTTTAATTAATTTAGGAGTGGCTGTGGCCAAACAACCAGAACAAAAAAAAGCACCCGTAGTTTACCAATATGACGCAATAATTATTGGTACGGGCCCTGGCGGTGAAGGTACCGCCATGAACCTTTCAAAAAACGATAAAAAAGTAGCGGTAATTGAGCGCCAACAAGCTGTTGGCGGTGGCTGTGTACATTGGGGAACAATTCCTTCAAAAGCATTACGCCACTCGGTTAGCCGTTACATTGAATACAAAGCTAACCCTTTATTTAATGTAGGCGAGCGCCCTAGCCGCTTAACGTTTCCTGATATTTTAAGTCATGCTAGTTCTGTTATTTCTAAGCAGTCAAACTTACGTAGCAGCTTTTACGACCGTAATCGCATTCATATGTACCAAGGCGATGCGAGCTTTGTAGATAAGCACACGGTTGAAGTAAAACGCCTTGATGGCTCAGCAGAGCGTATAACAGCAAAAACGATTGTGATTGCTACCGGCTCGCGCCCATATCGCCCACCTGAGGTAGACTTTAGCCATTCACGTATTTACGACAGCGACACTATTTTAGGCCTAGAGCACGACCCACAACGCGTACTTATATATGGTGCAGGTGTTATTGGCTGTGAATACGCTTCTATATTTAAAGGCTTAGGTGCCAAGGTAGATTTAGTAAATACCCGCGACCGCTTATTGGCCTTTATGGATGCAGAAATCTCTGACGCGCTTAGCTATCACTTTTGGAATAGCGGCATTGTTATTCGCCACAATGAAGAGTTCGACCGTATAGAAACGCGCTCAGATTGCGTGGTAATGCATTTAAAATCGGGCAAGCGTGTAAAAGCCGACTGTATTTTGTTTGCTAACGGCCGTACAGGTAATACCGATACGCTAAACCTTGAAGCCATTGGCTTAAAAGCCGATGGTCGTGGCCAGCTTAAAGTAAACGAAATGTACCAAACTGAGGTAGATAACGTTTACGCAGTAGGTGATGTAATTGGCTACCCTAGCCTTGCCAGTGCTGCGTTTGATCAGGGCCGTATAGCTGCCGATGCAATTGCCTGTGGTAATTGCGAAGATAAGCTGATTATAGATATTCCAGCAGGTATTTATACCATTCCTGAAATGAGCTCAGTAGGTAAAACAGAGCAACAGCTAACCGCAGCGAAAGTACCGTATGAAGTTGGCCGTGCGCAGTTTAAACACCTTGCACGTGCGCAAATTGCAGGTACCGAAGTAGGTAGCTTAAAAATATTGTTTCACAGCGAAACCAAAGAAGTACTTGGCGTGCATTGTTTTGGCGAGCGTGCCTCTGAAATTGTTCATATTGGCCAAGCCATTATGGAACAAAAAGGCGCTGGTAATACCGTTGATTACTTTGTAAATACCACATTTAACTACCCAACTATGGCAGAAGCCTACCGAGTTGCGGCGTTAAATGGTTTGAATAGGTTATTTACATAAGCCTATAACCGCGCAGCAAAAAGCCCGCTAATTAGCGGGCTTTTTAGTAGCTACAATATCGCTATCATTATTTATGGTACTGCGCGCTTAGCTCATGTACTGCATTAATAAATACGCCAGCGTTTTCTGGGTCTACATCTGGTGTAATACCGTGGCCTAAGTTGAACACGTGGCCATTACCTGTGCCAAAGTCTTCTAAAATAGTGCCTACTTCTTGGCGGATACGATCAGGCGTACCGTGAAGCATTGACGGGTCCATATTACCTTGTAGTGCAACTTTATCGCCTACACGACGTTTAGCGTCGCCAATATTAATGGTCCAATCTAGGCCTACTGCATCACAGCCTGTTGCTGCAATTGCTTCAATCCACTGGCCACCATTTTTAGTAAATAGCGTTACCGGCACTTTACGTCCGTCGTATTCACGAATTAAGCCATCTACAATTTTATGCATGTATTGCAATGAAAACTCGTTGTAATCGCGCGGACTTAATACACCGCCCCACGAGTCAAATACCATTAGTGATTGTGCACCAGCTTTTACTTGCGCGTTTAAGTAATCAATAACCGAATCAGCAAGTTTATCTAGTAATAAATGAAGTGTTTGCGGCTCTGCAAACGCCATTTTTTTAATTTTACCAAATACTTTACTGCTACCGCCTTCAACCATGTAGGTAGCAAGTGTCCACGGTGAACCAGAAAAACCAATAAGCGGTACTTCGCCTTTTAGCTCACGACGAATAGTGCTTACTGCGTTCATTACGTAGCCAAGCTCGTCAGTTGGGTCTAGCTTTGGAATTTTTTTAACATCAGCAAGTGACGAAATAGGGTTTTCGAACTTAGGGCCTTCGCCTGTTTCAAAGTAAAGACCTAACCCCATTGCATCTGGAATAGTTAAAATATCGCTAAATAGAATAGCGGCATCTAATGGGTAGCGACGAAGTGGTTGTAGTGTTACTTCACACGCTAGCTCAGCATTACGGCACAGGCTCATAAAATCGCCCGCTTGTGCACGTGTAGCACGGTACTCTGGTAAATAGCGTCCTGCTTGGCGCATCATCCATACCGGTGTTACATCAACGGGTTGTTTTGCAAGTGCACGTAAATAACGGTCGTTTTTTAATTCACTCATAGCGTAATAATCCTGAGGCTTATAGAAATTGTTCAAGATTGTACCACCATATTCATTGCCTCTCTATCGATAAGCACGCAAAACCTAAGTTACGACTAGTCAAAGGCTTTTTGTTGCTTTTTTAGCCTCTTTTGACTACTAAATAACCAAAAAGAACTAACAATAAAAACTTTTTGTTAATATGTTTGCAACATAACAAAAACCTTGTTATTGTTTGTCCCGCGTTAACAAGAACAATAATAAAAATCTTAAACAACAATAATAAAAATATTTATAATAAAAATAACAAAAATCTTCTATAACAATAAGAAAGCTTGTATTAACAGGCCTAAACAAGAAATTAAGCCACCTTAACCGGTGGTTTTTTCTTGCCTGCCATAAAATAATAATTACCCACAATATATACAAACTTGTGTCAGCTCATACCTTTTACTTGTTGATATACACTTAAATTAAATATATCTTGATGCATAAGATAAATATTTATATTTAACCATAAAGAGTGACCCAGCTTAGGAGAACAGTAATGCTGACGCGCGTAGAAAAAGCTCAACAAAAATGGGGTGGTAGCCATACTGTCATTGATAAATGGTTAAACGAGCGCCAAGAGTTAATTGTACTTTATTGTAAAATGGCTGGGTTTTCGCCATACGATAACAAAGATCACGCTTTACCAGAGCCTGAGCAAATTCAAGCATTTTGCCAAATTTTGATGGATTACTTATCGGCAGGCCATTTTGAAGTGTACGATGACATTGCTAAAGCATGTGAAAATAAAGGCCCTGAAAGCCAGCAGCTAGCAAGTAACATTTATCCACGAATCTCAAGCACCACAGATATTGCTTTAGACTTTAACGATAAGTACGCTGAAGTAGACAAAGAAGATTTACTTAAAGAGTTTGATAACGACCTATCTGTACTAGGTGAAACACTCGAAGTACGTTTTGAGTTAGAAGATGAGCTAATTGATAACTTATTTGCCAATCACGCCGATTAGTAAAAAGTAACACATACTAAAAAGGGACCTTAAGGGTCCCTTTTTGCTTCATAAGCTAATGCTTATTGAGCTGGTGCTTCGTCATCTTGAATTTCAAGTAATTCTACTTCAAAAACAAGTGTTGAGTTAGCTGGAATTTTACCTAGGTCACGGTCGCCGTAAGCAAGCTCAGATGGAATAGTGAACTTGTACTTAGAGCCTACAGACATAAGCTGTAAACCTTCAGTCCAACCGGCAATAACGCGGTTAAGAGGGAATGTAGTTGGTTCGTTGCGTGCGTATGAGCTATCAAACTCAGTACCGTCTAATAAAGTACCTTTGTAATGTACTTTAACTACGTCTGTGGCTGCTGGCTTTTTGCCTTCGCCTTCGCTAAGTACTTCGTACTGTAGGCCAGACTCAGTTACTGTTACGCCTTCTTTTTTAGCGTTGTCAGCTAGGTATTGCTTACCTGCTTCTTTGCTTTTTTCAGACTCAACTTTTGCTTTAGCTTCTTGCTTAGCGCGTACAGATGTATCTAGCTCAGTAAGTACTTCACGAATTTTTTCTTCGTCAATTTTTGCATTACCAGCAAGCGCATCTTCAAAACCACGAATTAATAGTGCCTGGTCTAACTCAATACCAATCTCTGATTTGTCTGCTAGGTCTTTATTTAAAAAGTTACCTACAGATGCACCAATACCGTATGCTTGTTGCTGCTCTACAGTGTCTAGTTTAACTTCAGCTTTTTCTTGTTTTGCTTCTTGATTACAAGCTGTAAGCGCTAAAACCGACGCTGCAATCAGTGACAATCTAATCGTCTTTTTCATTTTAAATCTCCGACACACTTTGCAGTTGTCATTTATTGTATTATTACTAGTTAAAGATTAACGGCCTACATGATAGGCTGCTTGTTTAATAACTAACTAAATTAAAATTAACCTATATAGTGATTAGACAAATAACCTAGGCCTTCAACGTGACCTAGTCTAACCTCTCAGTCACTAAGAGTTAAGAGGAAATACCTGTAATATGTCGATATTTCGTACTTTTTTAGTCGCTTTTAGCTGTTTATTAGCCATAGCTTGTAGCGATCAAAAACAGCAAGCTGCACAGCGCTTTGAACACGCAGCACAAGGTGCGTTTTCATCGGCAGTATCTAACGATGGTAAATACAGCCTGATCTCCTCTATCCACCATGGGGTCGCCCTGTGGGATAATCAACAGCAGGTGTTAAAATATCAATGGTTTCAACAACAATCGCAAGAAAGCCTAGTGTACGCTGTAGCTATTGCTTTTGATAACAGCGTGGCCGTTACCGCTGAAAAAACCACGTTTGCCGTGTGGGACATAACCACCGGCGAAAACCGCGGCTATTATAAAATTCAACAAGCAACTATTCGCGATATAGCCATAAGCAATCAAGGTCGCAGTGTGCTATACGGCAGAAGCGATGGCGTAGTGGTATTTATAAACCTTGAAACCGGACGCCGCATTGAATTTTTAGGCCACCAAGACAAAGTAAATACCGTTGATTTATCGCCTAACGGGCGCTATGCCCTTAGCGGCTCTAACGATTACGTTGCCTATTTTTGGGATACGCGTACAGGACAAGTTATTCACCGCTTTAACCACCCTACTCGCGTAACTCAAGTAACCCTAGACCCACAAGGTCGTTATGCATTTACCGCCGATAGTATGAAGCAAGCACATGTATGGAAGCTGACTACAGGTGATCTTGTGAGTAAACTGGCGTATATTGCGCGTCAGAAAATTTTTACTGCGGTACGTTTTAACGAACAAGGTACACTGCTTGCAACGGGTTCGCCCAATAAACGCGTTGATTTATGGCAACTACCCAGCGGCGAAAAAATTCAAACTTGGCAAGTCACACCACGCGAAGGCAGTAAGCCTAAATCGGCAGTGGTGTTAGATGTAACGTTTATAGAAAACGGCAAGTCATTGTTAACCGAGAGCTCAAGCGGAATCGCAGAGCACTTTACAATACGAGAAGCAAATGAACACAATTGAACACCGCTTAATGGAGCTTGAAGCTAAAGTCGCTTTTCAAGACGAAACAATTGATATATTAAATGACGAGCTAAAAGCGCACCAACAGCAGCTTGCAAAAATGAAGCGCCAAACGGAGCTACTAGCAGAAAAGCTTAAAGAATCGCAGCAACCTTCGTTAATGTCGCAGCTACAAGAGCCGCCTCCGCCACATTATTAAAACGAGCTCAAAATAAAACCGGGTTAATCGCCCGGTTTAAATACACCAATCACTTGTTCAAATTGGCGAGTAGATGCCTGAACTGCGTTATCGGGCTGTGCCATTTTATGGCCGCACTCTACACACTCTACTTTTTCAACATCATGTTCTCTGTATAGCATCATGGTGTCCATGGCTTTGCACTCAGGGCACGATGCACCAGCAATAAATCGCTTCTTTTGTCTCACAACATTTTTCCTGTGGTTTGAACTGCACATATTTTATCGTATAACTTCCTAGGTTGATACGCTTGATAAGAGCAATACGTTCTATGGTATGATAGCGCCAACTTAACAAGGGCATAGCAAAGTAACGTATTCATGATCCAAATCTCAGAAATAGAACTACTTCGTGGCGGAAAAGCCTTATTAAAAAATGCCTCGGCTACTTTATTTCCACAACACAAAGTAGGCCTTGTAGGCGCTAATGGCTGTGGTAAATCTACGTTATTTAGTTTATTAAAGTCTGAGCTACAGTTGGATGCCGGTGATTGCAGCATTCCTAAAGATTGGTCTATTGCCTCTGTAAAACAAGAAACTCCCGCCCTTGAAATAAGCGCTATTGATTACGTACTGCAAGGTCACCCTGAGTATTACGCACTGCGTATTGCCCTGCGTGAAGCTGAGCAAACCAACGATGGCGACACACAGGCCAAAGTACATATTCAGCTTGAAAATATTAAAGGCTACAGCATAGAGTCAAAAGCGGGCGAGTTGCTCCACGGCTTAGGCTTTGCCAATCACCAAATAGAAAACCCAGTAAGCGCCTTTTCGGGTGGTTGGCGTATGCGCCTAAACCTAGCTCAAGCACTTATTCGCGATGCCGATTTACTGCTACTTGATGAACCAACAAACCACCTTGATTTAGACGCAGTGTATTGGCTTGAGCGTTTTTTACGTGCCTATACAGGTACACTAGTGCTTATATCGCATGACCGTGAGTTTTTAGATGCAGTGGTTGATCAAATTTGGCATGTAGATAAACAGCTTATTAATGTTTATAAAGGTAACTACTCGCAGTTTGAGCGCCAAAAAGCAGAGCGCCTATTACAACAGCAAGCTATGTTTGAAAAACAACAAGAGCAAATTGCTCATCTTGAGCAATTTATTACTCGCTTTAAAGCTAAAGCCAGTAAAGCTAAGCAAGCACAAAGCCGTGTTAAAGCCCTTGAGCGCATGGAAAAGCTAGCGCCAGCCCACGCCGACTCACCGTTCGATTTTGAATTTGCAGAACCCACAGCACTGCCAAACCCACTTATGAGCTTAGACAAAGCCAAGGCGGGTTACGGCGATGTCACTATTTTAAATAATATAGAGCTAAACCTAGTCCCTGGCAGCCGAATTGCGTTGCTTGGGCGCAATGGTGCGGGTAAATCAACGCTTATAAAGCTTTTAGCCGGGGAGCTTGAGCCGCAAGCGGGTAAAGTGGTGCAGCACCATGGGTTAAACATTGGTTACTTTGCACAGCATCAATTAGAGTCGCTAGACTTAAAAGCCAGCGCAGTGACTCATATTCAGCGCTTAAACCCACAAGCAAGCGAGCAATCACTACGTGACTTTTTAGGTGGCTTTGCCTTTATTGGCGATAAAGCACTTGAGCCAGTAGCGCCGTTTTCGGGCGGTGAAAAAGCCCGCTTAGTGCTTGCTATGCTGGTATATCAAAAGCCTAACTTACTACTGCTTGATGAGCCAACTAACCACCTTGATTTAGAAATGCGCCACGCGCTAGTAATGGCACTGCAAGGCTTTGAAGGCGCTATGGTTACCGTATCGCACGACCGCCACATGCTTAAAAACACCGCTGATGAATTTTATTTAGTAGATGATGGCAAAGTGACTCAGTTTGGTTACGATTTAGATGCCTATTATCAATGGCTACTAAACGCCAATAAAGAAGCTGCTAAAAGCCAGCAACCTGACGAGCCAAAAGCAAACCCGGGCGTTAACCGTAAAGAGCAAAAGCGCCTAGAAGCCGAATTTAGAAAAGCGATTCAACCGCTTAAAAAGCAAATTGAAAAACTTGAAAAGCAACTAGATAAGTACTCTGCAGAGCTTAGCGAGGTAGAAGTGGCACTTGGCGATAACGAACTCTACAACGACGAAAACAAAGCGCAGTTAAAAGAGTTAATTACCAAACAGGCTACACTCACGCCTAAACTTAACGACATTGAAGAAGCGCTACTGATGGCGCTTGAAGAAATGGAAGAAAAAGAACAGGCTTTTGCTGATGAACTTGCTTAATAGCGATAACTTTTGGCAATTTGCGTGCACCTTATACGCAAAGCCAGAGCAACAACACATCTTGCTGGCACTACAAAACCAGCAAGGTAAAAACGTTAATTTGTGTTTGTTATTGCTTTATTTAGACTCACTCAAGCTAAGCATTAACACCGACCAGCTCAGTGCTTTGATAGAGTCAATTGACGAATTTGATACGCAGGCACTTAATCCACTGCGCTCTGCCCGTAGCTATTTAAAAGAACATCAGCATACGATTAGTGACTACGCAGCAATACGTAAAGAGCTATTAAGCGCCGAGTTAAAGCTTGAAAAACAACAACAGCAAATACTGATTGATACTGCGAATAAATTTGAATTTTTAGAAGCTGTAAAACCAAACAACATTGAGCTGTATGTGAAAGCCACTTAGGCAGTCAGTTTTTATACTCTCTTCTAATGCTCATTCTATTTTCTTTGTACAAAAACCTTTAAGTAATTTATTCACAAAGAGGTTAAGAGACGCTGCACTTTTAGAGGGAAAATATAAGTATTGAGCAATTAGCTGGCTCAAGGAGTTTATTGCCTTCCCCCTAATTTATTTCTCATTCTTTTCTCTTTGTGCAAAAAACCTTTAAGTAAATTATTCACAAAGAGATTATGAAACGCTGCGCTTTTAGAGGAAAAAACTAGATTACTTAGACAAAATACAAATATTGAGCAATTATTTGGCTCAATAAGTTTATTGCTCCCCCCTAATTTAATCCCCATTCTTTTCTCTTTGTGTAAAAGGTTTTTAAGCCGATTGATTATAAAAAGCCTATAGGTGCTGCAGTAACTAACTAGCCCCTAAAACATGATCTACATCAACTTTACTTGGTTACTTTTTCCACTTAGGAAAATTGTTTGATCTCGATCACGTTACACCTTGCAAACTCGCTCTATGATTAATCCATCAACTGAACGAGGAGATTAATCATGAACGTATTCTTTAGAGACTTTTTTAGCGACCCTGTTTTATTTATGTCTTTTGGGATTTTAGGCGTAGTGATTTCTCTTTGCCTATTTTACGCTTTTTACTTTATTAAAAAGATTAGCGAGGCTGAAGTTCCCGAGCATCATTAAGCACGACGCACAAAGCGCCTACTCAGGTTACTGATTAGGCGCTTTTTATTTTATAAAGTGAAAAATTTGATACACTAACGTTTCGTTTTTTACATAGTGCGTAGTAAACACATGATCCATAAGTTCAAACCCGCATGGTGGATGACTAATCGTCACGTTCAAACCATAATGCCGCGTTTTTTCCGCCCATTTCACAATACGTCCTACGAACTAGCGCAACTTGATACACCCGACGGTGATTTTATTGAACTTGCATGGTCGCTACCACATAACGAAACCGCTCCACTTGCTATTGTTTTACATGGTCTAGAAGGCAACATTAATAGCTTTTATGCCAAAGGCATGATGAAAGCGCTAAAAAAGCAAGGCTATGCAGTGGTGCTTATGCACTTTAGAAACTGCTCTAGCGAAGTAAACCGGCTGCCGCGTGCTTATCACAGCGGCGATACTGCAGACTTAGCGTTTTTTATAAATCATTTAAGGGAGCAATTCCCCAGCCGCGCGATTATGGCTGTTGGTTTTTCACTTGGCGGTAATGTGTTAGCTAAATACTTAGGTGAAGAAGGTAAAAACTGCCCATTAAGTGCCGCTGCTGTTGTTTCTGCGCCTTATGATTTATCGTCATCGAGTGAAGTTATTCGTAAAAGTTTGGGCAAAATTTATCAAAAGTATTTACTCGATAGAATGAAAAAATCGATGCAGCGCAAATTGCCGCAAATTAAGCAGCAAATACCTATTACCACCGAGCAGCTCATGCAGATTGATGATTTGCTTGAATTTGACAACCAACTCACCGCGCCTCTGCATGGCTTTGAAAACGCACACGATTACTATCGCCAAGCCAGTGCGATGCCATATTTGAAACATATTGCGATTCCTACGCTTATTATTCACGCTAAAGACGATCCTATGCTGTCTATTAAAGCCGTACCGAGTAGGCAAGATGTAAGTGAGCATGTTACGCTGAGTGTCTCTGAAAAAGGTGGTCATGTAGGGTTTATTAGCGGAAACAATCCGCTTAGGCCGGTGTTTTGGTTAGAAAAAGCCGTGCCCCACTATTTTGGCCAATATGTCCCAAGTAAAGCGAGTAGTAAGCAGTAATGATAATCCCTTTTGAACAGCTCGATAAAGACACGCTATATAATTTAATTGAAAGTTACGTACTGCGTGAGGGCACTGATTACGGTGCGCAAGAAGTAAGTATTGAAAATAAAGTAGCACAAGTTAACCAGCAACTTAAAAGCGGTGAAGCTATGGTGTTTTTTTCAGAGTTACATGAGTCGGTCACTATTATTTCAAAAAGCGAATTTAAAGCCCTTCAAAGTGAAGAACACCAAGCGCAGTCATTTGATTAGCACTTGTAACTTTTTACGAGTACGTACACAATATCTTTTTACCCAAAGAGCCAAAACATGATAAAACTCAGCACTCTAGTGGTAGCCATATCACTAGCTTTAACACCCCAAGCCTTTGCAGAGCAAGTAAAAAGCCCATCAGACAAAGCCGTTAAACTCGCTAAAGATACTATTTTAATCGACACCCATATTGATGTGCCTTATCGAATTCACGAAAAGTGGGTTGATGTAACCAAAGCAACCAAGGGTGGCGATTTTGACTACCCTCGCGCTATTGAAGGCGGATTAAATGCGCCATTTATGTCGATTTATATTCCTGCTAATTTAGAATTTGAAGGTAAAGGTAAAAGCTACCAGCTTGCCAATCAAATGATTGATAGTATGGAATCAATCGCATTACGTGCGCCTAATAAATTTGCTATTGCCAGCTCTACCGCTGATATAGAAGAGCAGTTTAAACAAGGTAAACTTTCAATTGCGATGGGCATGGAAAATGGCTCACCAATTGAAGGCGATATGAAAAACCTTCAGCACTTTTTTGACCGTGGTGTTCGCTACATCACGCTTGCACACTCGCAAAGTAACCATATTTCTGACTCATCTTACGATATACGTCGTAAGTGGAAAGGGTTAAGCCCATTTGGTAAAAAGCTAATCACTGAAATGAACAACGTAGGCATGCTGATTGATGTGTCGCATATATCAGATGATGCGTTTTATCAGGTCATGGAGCTTTCTAATACGCCAGTTATTGCATCGCACTCATCTCTTCGTAAGTACACACCAGGTTTTGAGCGTAATATGAATGACGATATGCTACAGGCGCTTAAAAAGAACGGTGGGGTTATCCAAATAAACTTTGGCTCAAGCTTTGTAACCTCTCAAGCAGGGGCTTGGTACAAAGACCTTAAAAGCACTAAAGAAACCGTTAAAAAAGAAGGCACTAAGCCTAGTAAAGACTTTGACGCAGCGTATCGTGCTAAAAACCCATTCCCATTTGCAAGCCTTGAGCAAGTGCTTGATCACATTGACCACGTAGTTGAGCTAATTGGTATTGATTACGTGGGTATTGGCTCAGACTACGACGGTGTAGGCGACTCTTTACCTATTGGCTTAAAAGATGTGTCGAGCTACCCTAACCTAGTGCAAGGCTTAATGGATAGAGGCTACAGCGATACAGACATTAAAAAGATTTTAAGTGGCAATACACTAAGAGTGTGGAAGCAAGCTGAGGCATATGCGAAAAAACACTAGCGTGTAAGCTTTCAAAACTTAATTAATAGCACGGCATAGAGCCGTGCTTTTTTATGCCTGAATTATACCTAAGTCACTTAAACTTAAGCCAAGCGTAACCCTCTAGATTTAATACCGAGCAACTGATAGCTAACCACTTTCCTTCAGACATTAAAAAAGGCCACCTAAGTGACCTTTTTCTAATAATTAACTTAAACGTTAATTATTTCTCATTGAACGTTGCTACAAAGCACCTACGCCTAAGGTAAGAGCGCCACCTTCACATGACAGAAATTGCAGGCATTAAAAAACCCGAGGCTAAGCTCGGGCTTTTTTAGTATTAATTAGCTAGGCTAATTATTACTCATTGAACGTTGCTACAAAGCACCTATGCCTAAGGTAAGAGCGCCACCTTCATGTAAGCTAAATTTCAGGCATTAAAAAAGGCCACCTAAGTGACCTTTTTCTAATAATTAACTTAAACGTTAATTATTTCTCATTGAACGTTGCTACAAAGCACCTATGCCTAAGGTAAGAGCGCCACCTTCATGTAAGCTAAATTTCAGGCATTAAAAAAGGCCACCTAAGTGACCTTTTTCTAATAATTAACTTAAACGTTAATTATTTCTCATTGAACGTTGCTACAAAGCACCTATGCCTAAGGTAAGAGCGCCACCTTCATGTAAGCTAAATTTCAGGCATTAAAAAAGGCCACCTAAGTGACCTTTTTCTAATAATTAACTTAAAAGTTAACTATTACTCTACGATAGTTGCTACAACACCAGCACCTACAGTACGGCCACCTTCACGGATAGCGAAACGAAGACCTTCGTCCATCGCGATTGGCGCGATTAGAGTTACTGTCATCTTAACGTTATCACCAGGCATTACCATTTCTACGCCTTCTGGTAACTGTACGTCACCAGTTACGTCAGTTGTACGGAAGTAGAACTGTGGACGGTAACCTTTAAAGAATGGAGTATGACGACCACCTTCATCTTTAGAAAGTACGTATACTTCTGAAGTGAATGTAGTGTGTGGGTTGATTGAACCAGGCTTAGCTAGTACTTGACCACGTTCAACGTCTTCACGCTTAGTACCACGTAAAAGTGCACCAATGTTCTCACCAGCACGACCTTCGTCAAGAAGCTTACGGAACATTTCAACACCAGTACAAGTAGACTTAGTAGTCTCTTTGATACCAACGATTTCAACTTCGTCATTTACGTTGATGATACCAGCTTCAACACGACCAGTTACAACTGTACCACGGCCTTGGATTGAGAAAACATCTTCGATAGGCATGATGAATGGCTTATCGATGTCACGCTCTGGCTCTGGAATGTAAGAATCTAGTGCTTCTGCAAGCTCAACGATCTTGTCTTCCCACTGCTTTTCGCCTTCAAGTGCTTTAAGAGCAGAACCTTGAATTAGTGGTAAGTCATCACCTGGGAAGTCGTACTCAGAAAGAAGTTCACGAACTTCCATTTCTACTAGCTCAAGTAGCTCTTCGTCGTCAACCATGTCACATTTGTTCATGAATACAACGATGTAAGGTACGCCAACCTGACGAGAAAGTAGGATGTGCTCACGAGTTTGTGGCATAGGGCCGTCAGTCGCAGCTACTACTAAGATAGCGCCGTCCATTTGAGCAGCACCAGTGATCATGTTTTTAACATAATCGGCGTGACCAGGACAATCTACGTGTGCGTAGTGACGAGTTGGAGTATCGTACTCAACGTGAGAAGTTGAGATTGTGATACCACGCTCGCGCTCTTCTGGAGCGTTATCGATTGATGCGAAATCTTTAGCAACACCGCCGTATACTTTTGCAAGTACGTTAGTGATTGCTGCAGTTAGTGTAGTTTTACCGTGGTCAACGTGGCCGATTGTACCAACGTTTACGTGCGGTTTTACGCGTTCAAACTTTTCTTTTGCCATGACGGAACCTATCAGTTTTGTGTATCTAGATTACATATGAAAATAATCCACCAGAGGTAGATTAATTTAATTTTTTCAAATTTCAAATAGTTTTTTCTGACAGATAAAGGAAGTATTCAAGGAGATTCTAATGACTGGTGCTGATAGGCAGATTTGAACTGCCGACCTCACCCTTACCAAGGGTGCGCTCTACCAACTGAGCTATATCAGCAACACCATAATTGGAGCGGGCAGCGGGAATCGAACCCGCATCATCAGCTTGGAAGGCTGAGGTAATAGCCATTATACGATGCCCGCTTTAGGAACCTGTTCTTAAACTACCTCTAACCGTCAAGAATAAAGTGGTGGAGGGAGCTGGATTCGAACCAGCGAAGGCTGAGCCGTCAGATTTACAGTCTGATCCCTTTGGCCGCTCGGGAACCCCTCCACGATAATTCTTTACTAATTCACTTTCGGTAAAAGGAAAGTGGTGCCGACTAACCGAGTCGAACGGTTGACCTACTGATTACAAGTCAGTTGCTCTACCAGCTGAGCTAAGTCGGCACTGCTTTAGTACGGGGCGAGATATTAGAGTAAGGTTTATTGTGATGCAACAATAAAATTAAAAAAAATGTAATTTTTTAGCTTAAATGCTCACAATTCATGCAAAAGTGCTTAATTTTATAGTTTTTCGTCGTTTTTACTTAACTCATGCCAGTAATTTAATCCTTTCATAACCAGTAAAGAATCAAAAATACTGCCACTTATTTGTTGTTGTAACAGCAAACCATAGCCACCGGCACATATTATTTGTGGATTATGTGAGCCGGTTACTTGGTTTAAGTGAATTTTTGCCTGTTCAATAGCACCAAGCGTTGCCACCAGCGCGCCATTTTTTAATCCATTAGGGGTGTTTTTACCTAATTCATTTAAAAAGGGAGTGTTGGCATCGTCAAATACGCGCTGTGTATTTTGTGTCAGCGAGCGCGTCATTAAATCAAGGCCGGGTAATATCCATCCCCCTAAATGCTCTCCTTTTGCACTGAGCACATCGATGGTAGTTGCGGTGCCAGCATCAACAACAATACAGGGGGTGTTTGGGTAAAGCGTATAGGCAGCTATTATCGCAAGCCATCTATCTATACCTAAGTTGCTAACCTGCTCGTAAGCACAGGTAATTGCGCCAAGTTGTTTTGTAACGCTTGCCTCAAAACACGGTATGCTTTTTTGAGAAGCCACTGCAAGAACACTGTTTAATTGCTCGCTTTTCCCTACGCAGGCATATACAACTTCAGTTACTGACTGCCAAGGTAGCTCACTCAAATCAGTAGGCTGTATCTGTTGGTTATGCCACAACGCTGCTTTTAAAGAAGTATTACCTACATCTATCAGTAATTTCATAGTGCGGCCTTTCTGAGTGATATTTCGCCGCCATAATAGCTTTTTACTTCGCCGTCTTGGCGAATACGAATACCACCATGCTGATCTATTCCTTCACATATACCGCGCCAACTTCTGTGCCCAGTATTTAGCTCCACGCACTCTCCCGCAAAGGCATTAAGCGCGTTCCATTGTGCATACATGGTTTGCAAGCCATCTTGCTGGTACTGCGCTAAGCGTTGCTCTAGGTGATAGGTAAGCGATGCCACTAGCTGATTTTTATCAAGCGCGGTGGTGTGTTGGCTAAGGTCGGTCCAAGCTTGGTCAATATGTTGGCTGGTGTTTTGCGGCATATGTAAATTAATACCAATACCTATTACTAATTGGCACGGGCCTTGTGGCTGGCCATCTAACTCAACTAATACGCCAGCTAATTTTTGCTTGTTAATGTATATGTCGTTTGGCCATTTAAGCTCTATATTAATACCGTAAAGGGCTTTAATGGCATCGTATACTGCAAGCCCTACGGCAATTGATACGCCCATAGCGGCTTGTAGGCCATCATCTAAACGCCAAAAATAACTGTAATACAAGTTAGCCCCAAACGGAGATTGCCACACTCGTCCTCGCCTGCCGCGCCCTGCTTGCTGCATTTCAGCTACAACAACAGTGCCCGACTCTAGCTCAGATTTACTTTGAACGCGGCGCATAAGCTCGCTATTGGTAGAATCTATAATAGGATGTACTTCTACCTGCGCTGTATTAGCACCCAGTGCTTGGTAATGCTTGCTAATACTTGCTTGATTAAGTAAACCAACTTGATTATTTAAGCTGTAACCTTTGCCGGTTACTTTAAAAATATCTAGCCCCATATATTGCAAGGTTTGAATATGCTTACTCACTGCCGCACGGCTTATACCTAACTGCTCACCTAATGCTTGCCCAGATACAAAGCCACCTTGGTTAAGTGCATTTAATATAGCGAGTTTATTTCCATCAGGTGCTTTCATTACACATTCTCCGCAGTAATGTGGCATTCGCTTTTGCTATTTATTAGCCTTACCTCATGCTCAAGCTTTATATTGTAACGGTTTAGCACAACAGCTTGAATATGCTTAATCATCGCTATTAAATCAGGGCCTTGGCTTTGACCATGGTTTACCAGTACTAGAGCTTGTTGTTGATGCACCTCAATACCCGCCACTTTATGACCTTTTAAGCCTGCTTGATCAATTAACCAACCTGCGGCCACTTTGTGATGATTATCACCGTATTTGTAATGCGGTAAATCTACAAAGCGGCCAAGTAATGCAGCCAAGCTCTTATTTGTGATAATCGGGTTTTTAAAAAAGCTGCCCGCATTAGGTAATGTGTAAGGATTAGGAAGCTTGCTATTGCGCGTAGCGATAACATGTTCAAAAACCATTGTAGGTGTTGGATTTTTTAACGATTGCAATGGCCCATAATTTAAAACTGGCTGCCATTGCTTAGGTACTGCTAGGTTTACCCGAGTGATTACCGCTTTGTTTTTTAACGCATGCTTAAAAACAGAATCACGATAAGCAAACTCACATTGCTCATTAGTAAGTGTAACCATACTTTGCGTAGCTATATCAAAATACTCAACCGACTCAACAAATTTAGCCAGCTCTACGCCGTACGCCCCAATATTTTGAACAGGCGCAGCACCAACAGTGCCCGGTATTAATGCTAAGTTTTCAAGCCCTGCAATATTTTTCTCTAGTAAATAACGCACTAGGTTATGCCAATTTTCCCCTGCAGCTGCGGTTATTAAGCAATCACTTTCACGTTCTGTAATAGTTATGCCTTTGGTGGCCATTTTAATAACAGTACCTGCGTAGTCATCTAAAAAAATTGTATTACTACCCTCACCTAATAAGCAAAATGGGGCATTAAAGCCCTGGGCTTTAAGTTGCTCAAGTGAGGTTATTTCAACAAAGTTTTGGCATTGGCTATTTAGAGCAAAGGTATGTAAAGATTTTAATGAGTGCGCCACAAAGCTCTCTGAGTGTACTGGTAACTAATCGCAGTAGTTTACCTTATTGTCGCAAAGAATGTAAAAATCACTCAACCCACTGTGGCAATCATGATATAAAACCTGCACTTATTTATATGTGTTCAGGGTATTTATGAAAATCAAACCTCTTTTTTTAAGCCTCGCTATGGCAGGTATGTGCTCACAAGCAATGGCAAACGCGATTGACCAAAACTCATACGCCAACCTAGACGATGTAGTTACAACGCACTTAAACCTTGATTTAGATGTCGACTTTGCCGACAAGCAATTAGAAGGTTTTGTTGAGCACACGCTAAAGTGGAACAATACCAATAGCAAAAAGCTGGTACTTGATACGCGCGACTTAGACATTGATAAAGTAATGTACCAAGACACCTCGGGTGATTGGCATAAAGCTAAATTTACACTTGCCGAGCGCGATGATGTAAAAGGTTCAAAACTAACAATTACGCTGAAAAGCCAAGCACCTAAAGTACGTATTTACTATAACAGCCGCCCAGAAGCGTCTGGCCTTCAATGGTTAACACCAGAGCAAACAGCGAGTAAAACACACCCATTTATGTATAGCCAATCGCAAGCTATTCATGCGCGTAGTTGGTTACCTGTACAAGATACACCTGCAATGCGCGTAACATACTCGGCGCGTATTCATACACCAAAAGATATTCGTGCGGTTATGAGTGCCGACAATAAAGATGCACTTTACAAAGATGGTGATTACCACTTCGATATGCCACAGGCAATTTCTCCATACCTTATTGCCATTGGCGCAGGTAATTTAGAATTTAAAGCCATGTCTCATCAAACCGGTATTTTTGCAGAGCCTGAAATTTTAGACGCCTCTGTAGCTGAATTTAACGACACCCAAGCCATGATCGACAAAACCAACGAAATGTATGGTGAATACGCATGGGGCCGTTACGATTTATTAATGTTACCGCCTAGCTTTCCGTTTGGTGGCATGGAAAATCCGCGCCTTTCGTTTATTACCCCTACCGTAGTTGCAGGTGATAAAAGCTTAGTAAACCTTATTGCACATGAGCTTGCACACTCTTGGTCTGGTAACTTAGTTACCAACGCAACGTGGGAAGATTTATGGTTAAACGAAGGTTTTACCTCGTACGTTGAAAACCGCATTATGGAAGAGGTATTTGGCCGCGACCGTGCAGTAATGGAACAAGCACTTGATGCAGCAGGCTTACGCGCACAGCTTAAAACAATTGACGCGCCAGACACTCGCCTTAACTTAAAACTTAATGGCCGCGATCCAGATGATGCGTTTAGCTCAGTACCATACACAAAAGGTCAGCTATTTTTAATCTACTTAGAAGAAAAGTACGGCCGCGATAAGTTTGACCCGTTTGTAAAAACGTACTTTAAAGAGTTTTCGTTTAAATCACTGACTACAGCACAGTTTGTAACTTACATAAAAGCAAACTTAATCGATAAGTACCCTGGTGTTGTAAGCATGGATAAAGTAAACGAGTGGATTTTTGAACCTGGTTTACCAAGCGATGCACCAAACCCAACATCAGATGCGTTTGATAAAGTTGATACAGCTAGCGCCGCTTGGTTAAAAGGCGAAGCCACAGCAGCACAACTACCAACAACTCAGTGGACAGTGCACGAATGGTTACACTTTTTAAATAACCTACCACGTGATTTAAGCTTAGATAAAATGAGCGAGCTAGATAGCGAGTTTAACTTAACACAGTCAACCAATGCTGAACGTGCATTTGCATGGTTTATGCTTGCGGTAGGTAATGGTTATCAGCCAATTTATCCAGCGCTTGATAAGCATTTGTCGGGTATTGGCCGTCGTAAGTTAATAGTGCCGCTTTACAAAGCACTTATTACAAATGGTAAAAAAGAATGGGCACAAAGCGTGTACTTAAAAGCACGCCCAGGCTACCACCCTCTTGCACAAGGGACTATTGACGCGTTATTTGAAAAATAAGCAGTGTTAATAAACAAAAAAGGCCGATTTATCGGCCTTTTTTATTTTTAAACTCACTTACTTAACCTTTTCTAAAAAGGCTTTTCGCTCAGCGGGTGTTGCTTGTTGCCACCAAAACTCCAGCATTTGCGGCACACTAGGCATACCTTTACCATTAATTGGTGCAATAGGCTTAATAGGCTGACTTGGACGCGTAGGCCCAGCCGGCACACTATTTTGCATTGCAGGTTTTTGGCTGGCTAGCTGAGTCTCAGAAATAACACTCAAAGGCTGTGCAACAGATGCACCTTTAGGCATTAAGCTAACCTGCGGCGCTTCGGCAAATATTTTAGCTGATACCGCATTATCGGCGCGGTTAAACACCATGTCGTAATCTTTATTTTCATCAAGAGTAATATCAACCCAAAAAGGCTCTGACTCAATTACCTCATGATCGTCAAAACCGTGTTCGTACAAATCCGTGTACTTTAACTTTAATTGGTAAGACCCCGGTGCTAGTTCTATATCATCTACACGGCTAAATATAGAGCTTTCAATTACTCTATCGCCCACTTGTAAAGGAACTAACTCTTCAGGAAAGTGAATATTTCCTGCGCTTGCCGACATACTAAATAATAGTGCTGCAGCACTTGCTATTAACATTGATTTACGCATAAAAACTCCTTTGGTTGATTTCAGTTTGACACTGCTAGCAAAATTTGTCATTAGTGACTTTAAATTCAAATTGTTAAATTGAAACCACTATGAGCTCAGAGACTATTTTTACAAAAATTATTAACCGTGAAATTCCTGCCGATATAATTTACGAAGACGAAAACACCCTTGCGTTTAAAGATATAAACCCACAAGCCCCTTTTCATGTGTTAATTATTCCAAAAAAAGCAATTGCCACTATAAATGAAATAAATAGTGAAAATTCACATTTAGTTGGAAATTTATACGTTGTAGCTGCTAAATTAGCCAAGCAATTTAACTTCAGTGAAGACGGCTATAGGGTGGTAATGAACTGCAACGAACATGGCGGACAAACCGTATATCATATTCATTTACATATGCTTGCAGGCAAAGAAATGGGCTGGCCACCGTACCAAAACACAAAAAAATAAATAATTTAAAATAATTATTTACAAAAAAAATCAACATTTCACTGATTACAAATGTTATGGTTTATCATGTATATAAAGTGAAAAATAATTACTTAATTGCAACATTTTATGTTTAAATAATCGTAAAATCGTACTTGTAACCAAGGCGAAACCCGACTTTCTAATACAAAAGGTGTGGAAGTCGTGATAAACTTAACCAGTCAGCTTTATAAAAGAGTATAAAAACATGAGCAGTTCAGCCTTTTTGTTATTAGATCAAGAGCCAATTAACACCATTGGCATTAACGTTTTAGAACCTTTGTTAAAAACGCAAGGCCTTGACGTAACTACGGGTACAAACATTTTAGATGTACCAGAAGGGACTCGACTACTGTTCATTGAAACATCAAGCCAAGACGCATGGGGAAAACTAAAAGAACAACTTGTAAACCTGCGTACTAAGTGCGATATCGTGTTATTTAATTTAGACGAAAACCCAGAGCTTGCTAACCGCGCGCTTTTAAGCGGTATTCGCGGGGTATTTTATACAACAGATAACGCCGATGTTTTAATGAAAGGTATTCGCTTACTTTTAGAGGATCAGCTTTGGTATAGACGCGACATCATGTGTAATGCATTAAACCGAATGTTGCAGTTTAATAAAGACGCACTGCATAAGCTGACCGAAGGCGATATTGAACCAATCAAACTCACTAAACGAGAAAAAGCAATAATCTCGTTAATGAGTAAGGGTTCTAAAAACAAAGAAATTGCTGAAGACCTAAGCATCAGCCCACACACAGTTAAAACACATTTATACAGCGCATTTAGAAAAACTAAATGTCGTAACCGTATTGAGCTCTTATCATGGGCTCAGCAGAACATTCCTGACGAAATTCGATAAATTTAATTTCGTACATTAAAAACAGACACTTAGGTGTCTGTTTTTGTTTGTACTGGCCACTTGTTAAAGTTTTCACTTTTTATTACTCTAGTTAAAGTACCTATTGCTGGAACCTAGTATGCTCGATTCATTTACCCTCTTTTTTGCCAGCATTGCGGTTATTATTGTAATGACCCTCCTTAACTTTTTAACTTGGCGTACTAATAAAAACACACCCGGTACTTTGCTCTATATTTTTTATCCAGTTTTATTACTAGGTGCCGTGATTGGATTTACCCTTATTGGTAAAACCCACAACTTAATAGTAATAAGCATAGCAAGCAGCATGATGTTTGGTGCTTCCATTGTGCACAGCCTAGCAATATGCCAGTTTTTAAATTATAAAGGCATTGGCTTTAAGCTACTTTGCTCTTTTACAGCGTTTAGCGCGGTCATGCTTGGTTATTACTCGTTTTTTGACCCCTCTTTAAGAGAGCGCATTTACGTCTCCGATGTACAGCATATTGCTGAGGCCGCTTTTTTACTTTTTCTATTTATTAAATACGCCCGAAAGCCCTACCCTAACGGTACTATTGTTTATATTTTAATATTAACTTTAGTAGCGCTGAGCTTTATTAGTCGCTCATTATTTATGGTTAATATTGACCAACCAAGCCTACTGCAAAGTCCATGGTTTAGTAGTTTATTATTTTTAAATGGCATTATTGCACCTATGTTTTATGCCGCGGGTATGGCACTACTATGTAACGAACGACGAGAAAAAAACCTCAATAAACTCGCCGACAAAGCACAAAAAGATTTAGAAATAAGAGGGTTATTTTTATCGACTATTAGCCACGAAATTCGCACCCCCTTAAATGGTATTTTAGGTAGCGCACAACTGGTTATGAACCAAAGCACCAACAATCACAATAAAGCCTATTGCGAGGCTATTATTAATTCAGCCGAGTCATTAAATTTACTCGTAGATAAGGTGCTTGATTACGCGAGCTTAGATCAAAGCGACGAAGCGCTTTACGAAGAAGACATTGAATTTAAAACGTGGTTAAACAACTTATGTTTATTGCTTAGCCCGCTTGCAGAGCAAAAACAGCTTAAATTTGAGTTAATGTGTAATATTCCAGAGCAAGCTTGTTACTACTGCGATCAGCAAAAATTACGACAAATAATTATTAACCTTGTAGGTAATGCCATTAAATTTACTGACCACGGTACGGTAAAAATTCAGGTTGATTTAATTAGCGATAAACAGCTTGAGCACACTATAAAAATTAGCGTTAAAGACTCAGGCCCAGGTATAGAAAAAGACGAAATAGCCTACCTAACCGAGCCTTATGTGCAAAGTAGCGCTGGTAAAGAAAAAGGCGGCACAGGGCTTGGCCTTGCAATAACCAGTCGCTTGCTCGAAAAGCTAGGCAGCCGATTAGAAATAACCAGCCAGTTAGGCACAGGTAGCGTGTTTAGCTTTACGACCACCTTTACTTTAGGGGAGCTTAGCCTAGTAGAGCAGCGCCACCAAAATAAAGATTACTTAACAGGGCTTGATGTGCTGTTAGTTGAGGATTTAGATTTAAACCAAAAGATAGCCATAGAATTTATGGCCGATGATGAGCATAAGGTTAAACTTGCTAAAGATGGAAAAAGTGCCATTGAGTTGATGCAAGCTCACCATTTTGACGTTATTTTGCTTGATATGAATTTACCCGACTTAACAGGTCAAGAAGTGCTAAAAAGCTTGCAGCGCATGGAGCATAAAAACCAGCGCACACCTGTACTAGCCTTTACAGCGAGCTTGAGCCCTGATGAAGTTAAAGAGTATTTATCACTTGGTATAAAAGATATTGTTGGCAAACCGATTAAGCAACAAAAGCTTCGCCAAGCTTTAAGCGACTCGCAATCTAATCAATCAGCTAATATAGCTGTAGAGCTTATTGATACCTTATATGATGAAACCGCAGCCGAAACGCTCACCAGCTCCTTTAGTGAAGACGAAGTATCATCTATTTATAATGAATTTGTGCTCTCAGCACGTACTAAACTCACCCGCTGCCAAGAGCTTATTGATCATCAGCCTGAGCAATGCATTAAATTATTGCACCGCCAAGCAAGCACCGCTTTGCAACTCGGGTTTAACCGCTACGGCATTGAACTGAAAAAGATAGAGCGCCGATTGCTTGATAATAAACCTCACAATAACCTGCTTGATGAAGCGTTAGAATTATGGCAACGCAGTTTAGAGCAATACTTAAAATTTGTGCGTGGGCAGTTGGGGTAGCTAAGTTTTAGCTAGGGCTGCTTTACTCCCTTCCATACTTATCATCAAATCGCTCTATATCGCTTTCATCTAATACAGTGCCGGTTTGTACTTCAATGACTATTAAGGGCGCTTGTTGATTGTTAGCTAAACTGTGTATTTGCTTAGCGGCAATATAGCAAGATTGGTCGTGGTTTAGTGTTAGCAACTGCTCATCAATACGAACATCTGCAATACCCGATACCACTACCCAATGCTCTGCACGATGCTGATGGCGCTGCGTTGAAAGTTTAGCACCACTATTAACGGTTATTTTTTTAACTTTAAAACCACTACCTTCAACCAAAGTGCGATAGTTACCCCATGGACGATACACAACCTGATGGTGACTGAGTTTATCGCTTTGGCTCTGTGCTAATTGTTTAAGTAATAAAGGTAAACCATCGAGCTTATTTTTATCGGCAACCAGTGTGGCGTCGTGGGTGTGAATAATGGCTAAATCACTTACCCCAAGCGTTGCGATACTATGGTCGTGTTCGCTAATAACAAAATTATTAGTACTGTTTTGCGCTGTATGGTTTTGGTTTTCGTTATTACCGTGCGCATCTTGCTTAGTAAGGCTTGCAAGAGCACTAAAGCTACCTACATCACTCCACTTAAGCGCAACAGGCATAACCGCTACATTATTGCTGCGCTCTAAAATAGCATAATCAATAGAGTCACTTGGGCAGCTTTTAAGTGGTTCTATGTTTGGCCTTGTAAAGCCTAAGTCGTGTGAAAACTGAGATGCCGCTTTCACACTGTGCGCTATTTTTGGCGCAAAACGTTCAAGCTCATTTAAATAAGCACGTGGCGTAAATAAAAACATGCCGCTATTCCAACTATAACCGCCTTCAGCTAAGTATTTTTGCGCCGTAGCTAAGTTTGGCTTTTCTTTAAATTCAGCGACTTCAAAACAATTTGAGCCTGATATTTTACTGCCTTGCTTTATATAGCCAAATCCGGTGTGCGCCTTGGTGGGTGTAATTGAAAATGTAACTAGCATGCCTTGCTCAGCTAACTTAACCGCATCATTTAACTGAAGTGTTAGCTCATCAAAATTTTCAATATGATGATCGGCTGGCATCACCAACATTGGCTCTTCAATACCCTGCTGTAGCGCGTAATGCGCAGCTAACGCAATGGCAGGCGCCGTATTTTTACCCTGCGGCTCTAGTAAAAGCGCTTGAGGGTTAGCAATGGTGCTTTGTTCGGCGGCAATAAAACGGTGTTGTTCGTTACAAACAAGTATTGGCTTTGCAAACTGATCACCTGATACACGCGCTAACGTGCTTTGTAATAACGAGTGTGTGTTATCAAGCAAGGGTAAAAATTGCTTAGGCATCGCTTGGCGAGAAAGCGGCCATAACCGAGTACCAATGCCGCCTGCTAAAATTACCGGTGTAATAAAGGATGTATGCATAAAGCCGCCAATAAAAATATCAGCGGCTATTTTAGCACTTTATGGGCCAGGCGCTAATTTATACCAATGTAAAAGCGTCGGCATCTAAATAAGCGGGGAACGCGGCTTTAAAATCTTCCAGTGGCGCTTTTTCAAGCGTTACAGTGAGTAACTCTTGCGTATTATCTTTTGCTTTTGCGAGCGTATCGCCTTTAAAATCATATACGGCCGTGCCACCATTGTGCGCTACACCATTACCGTCATCGCCAATACGGTTTACAGCCACTACGTAACATAGGTTTTCCATTGCGCGTGCCATTAATAACGTATCCCAAATGTGGCGACGAACTGCAGGCCAATTGGCTACGTTTATCATTACATCGTAGTCGTTATTATTACGCTGAAACACCGGAAAGCGTAGGTCGTAACACACCTGTGGAAGTAGCTTAAAGCCATTAATTTCAAATGTTTTACGCGCTTGCCCTGCTACAACGTAATCGCCTTCACTTCCTAATCTAAATAAATGGCGTTTGTCATAATAATTCACCTCACCATCGGGTTTTACCCAATAAAAGCGATTGGCTTTTTTGTCGCCTTGCGCAACTAATACCGACCCTGCAATAACTGCGTTATGTTTATGTGCTTGCACTTTTAGCCAAGTAAGTACTTTGCCGTTTTCAGGCTCTGCACAATCAAGGTTAATTGCAAAACCAGTGGCAAAGGTTTCGGGTAATAAAATTAAATCGGGGTTAGCGATTATCTCTGCTAATTTTTTATCAAACATGGCTAAATTGGCATCTTTATCGAGCCAATGCAGCTCACTTTGCACTAAGGTAAGCGTTAAAGTTGACATAATATTTGCGCAGCCTCTATTAAGGTTTCATCGTTTTTAGCAAAACATAGTCGAATCACTTTATCATTTGAGGGCTGCTTATAAAACACACTAAGCGGAATTGCCGCAACACCTGCCTGCTCTACAAGCCAGTGACAAAAATCAACATCGTTTAAGTCAGACACATCACTATAATCGAGCAATAAAAAGTAAGTGCCTTGGCTTGGTAAAATGTTAAAGCGGCTATCACTCAAATGCTTTATTAATAAATCGCGTTTTTGCTGATAAAAACCACTTAACTCATCTACATGCTCGCCCTGTTGCTCTAGCATATCGGCTAGTGCATGCTGCGCTGGCGTAAAGCTTGAAAATGTAACGTATTGATGGATTTTTCTAAATTCAGTAGCTAGGTGTGCAGGTGCAATACAGTAACCCATTTTCCAACCTGTACTATGAAATGTTTTGCCAAAGCTTGATATAACAAAGCTTTTTTCTCTTAGTTGCTCGTCGCGCAGCATACTTAAATGTTGCTGGCCGTCAAAAGTGATGTGTTCATAAACCTCATCGCTAATTACAAATATGTTGTGAGCACTTACCAACTCTTTAAGTTCTTTTATATCTTGCGGCTGAAGTATTTTACCACTTGGGTTATGTGGTGTATTAACAATGATAGCGCGGGTGTTTTTAGTAATTGCTTGGCTTACAATCTGCCAATCAATTGTATAATTTGGCGCACTTAGCGCAACATGTACTGCCTTACCGCCTGCTAACTCAATTGCGGGTTGGTAAGAGTCATAAGCGGGGTCGAATACGATGACTTCATCATCAGGGCGTACTATAGTTTGAATAGCAACAAATAGTGCCTCAGTAGCACCCGATGTAACTGTAACTTGCTCTGCCGCATTAATTTTTGCAGCGTATTTTCGTTCTACTAAATTGGCTATTTGCTGCTGTAATCGCGGTACACCGCTTGAGGGCGAATACTGATTTACGCCCTGCTGAACATAGTAATTCAACTGTGTTTTTAAAAGTGCGGGAGCGTCGAATTCAGGAAAGCCCTGCGATAAGTTAATTGCTGAAAACTGATTAGCTAAGCCACTCATTTGGCTAAATATACTAACGCCTAAATTTGGTAATTTACTTTCAAACACGTGATGCCCTTAAGGATGGTTTTGCGCTCAAAGCGATGCTATCATTGCTTAAAACAGAAGTATAGCCGTCTAAAATAACAAGCTTAATGCTCATTAGTGAGGAACGTATGCAAAACAATACCGCTATTTCACAACTTATTGAAGCTGGAAAGTGGGTAAGCCAAAAAGGCTGGGTACCTGCAACTGGTGGAAATTTTTCATCGCGCACTGCATCAGGGTTTGTAGTTACCGCTAGCGGCTTTGATAAAGGCCAACTGGGTACACACACTTTCATTGAGCTTGACCATGAAGGAAACCGCATTAAAGGTGCTGGCAACCCATCGGCCGAAACGCAACTGCATTTAGGTATGTACAAACTTATACCGCACGCTAACGTAGTGCTGCATACGCACTCGGTTGCGGCAACCGTATTATCGCGAGTTATAAAAAGCCATACGTTAAATTTATCAGGTTACGAAATGCAAAAGTCGCTCAGTGGTGTTACCTCACACTTAGATACCCTGAGCATCCCTATTTTTGAAAACGACCAAGATATAGAACGCTTAGGTTTACTATTAAGCGATCATCACTTACATACCCCTATTGAGCATGCTGTATTAATTCGTGGGCATGGCGTGTACGTAGTTGGACGCAATTACAAAGAAGCACTTCGCCACTTAGAAGGCCTAGAGTTTTTATTTAGCTGTGAACTAGAGCGCATAAAAATAGAAGGCATTGAGGCAAACCTATAATGATAAAAGCAATTTTAACCGACATTGAAGGCACTATTACACGTATTTCTTTTGTAAAAGACGTGCTATTTCCGTATGCAGCAAAACAATTGGCCACCTTTTTACGATTAAACGCTAAAAAAGCCCATGTAGCAGAGCAAATAGTGGCTGTAAAAACGATTATTGATGAGCCTAACGCCGATTTAGAACGAGTCATTAGCGTTTTACTCACTTGGATTGAAGAAGATAAAAAAATAACGCCTTTAAAGCAATTGCAGGGGCTTATTTGGCAAACTGGTTACGAACATGGTGATTTTAAAGGTCACTTATACCCAGATGCATTCGACTTTTTACAAGCTCAACATGCACAAAATATTGCACTTTATGTGTACTCGTCAGGATCAGTAAGAGCGCAGCAGTTACTATTTAAATACAGCGACTACGGTGATATTCGCGCTCTTTTTAACGACTTTTTTGATACAAAAGTAGGCGCAAAGCAAGAGCAAGCTGCATATAACACCATTATTGAACAGCTACCATTTGATGCAAGCGAGGTATTATTTTTAAGTGATGTAGCCGCAGAGCTCGATGCCGCAAAAGCTGCAGGCCTTAAAACATTACATTTAATACGTGATGGACAAGCGCAAAGCGAGCATCCTTATGTGCATGACTTCACCAATGTTAAATTAGAGCAATTTATATGAGCCAATTAACAATTTATGCTGACAATAACCCTAAAAATGTACTTATCAGTACAGAAAATGCAGATGAAATTGCAGCGCAATTAGCTTTTGTAAATGTGCGCTTTGAGCAGTGGCAAGCAAATGCTCAAATTAACGAAAGCACTACAAATGAGCAGATCATTGATGCGTATAAAAATGATATAGCACGCTTAAAAGAACAAAACGGTTACCAAACTGTAGATGTTATTTCGCTTGCTAAAGGGAACCCAGCAGCGCCACAAATGCGTGAAAAATTTTTATTTGAGCACACTCACAGTGAAGACGAAGTACGCTTTTTTGTAAAAGGCCAAGGGCTATTTTGTCTACATATTGGCGCTAAAATTTACCAAGTATTATGCCAAAAGGGCGATTTAATCTCAGTACCAACTCTTACTCCGCATTGGTTTGATATGGGTAGCGATCCAGAATTTACCGCTATTAGACTATTTAATAACACCGAGGGCTGGGTTGCAAAAAGCACTGAATCTGAGATTGCGAAGCAATTTCCGTTGCTCCCATAGGTAAGGTAATACGCTCCACAAAGGGGTAAGTGGAGCGGTATTTAAAACTATTTAAGTGCCGCTAATGCCCCACTTTCTACATCACTTTTATCGTAAATACCGCTATCTAACACCCAACCTGTTACTAATTTTGCAGGTGTTACATCAAACGCGGGGTTGTAAACATTGGCATTAGTTGGCGCCCATAACGCTTCACCAAAACTGCCACTTACACCACGTACTTCTGCGCTATTTCGCTGCTCTATTTCTATATCATTGCCGCAAATGGTGTGTGTATCAAGTGTGGTCACGGGGGCTACAACATAAAAAGGAATATTATGAAAATGCGCTAACACTGCTAAATTATACGTTCCCACTTTATTAGCAAAGTCGCCATTAGCGGCAATACGGTCTGCCCCTACAACTATTTTATCAACCTTGCCTGCCGCCATTAAACTTGCTGCCATATTATCGCAAATGAGTGTGTACGGTATTTTCCAGCGCTCAAGTTCAAACGCGGTTAAGCGCCCGCCTTGTAATAATGGACGGGTTTCATCAACCCATACATGTACATTGCCATGTTGCTGCTGCGCTTTATAAATAACACCTAAAGCAGTGCCTATCCCTGCGGTTGCCAATGCTCCAGTATTACAATGCGTTAAAATGTTATCGCCACTGTTTATAAGTTCAGCGCCAAAGGTTGCCATACGCTCGCATAGCTCAATGTCTTCAATAAATAGGCGCTCGGCAGTGGCTACTATAGCTATTACAAAATCACTTTGCTTAAGCGCCTCTCTTAATGCGGCCATGCAATGCATTAAATTAACCGCTGTTGGGCGTGTGGCTTCCAGCTCATTAATAGCATCAGTAAGCGCTGCTTTTGTAGCGCCTTGCTCTGCTAAATGAGCAACAAGCAAGCTAGCACCTAAACCAATTAAAGGCGCTCCACGAATTTTTAGGCTAATAATCAGCTCTTTCATAGCTTCAACGCTATTGCACTCGTGCCACACTTGCTGATGCGGGAGTAAATATTGGTTTAGCACACTCAATGTACCGTTTTCATATTTTAAACTGCTTGCTACTAGGTTTTGCATGGTGACTTTGCTTAATTTAAATGCGTAGAGGTATTTTACATCAGTTTGAATAACTCTCAAGTTAGACTTGTAGACATCTAAACATTTAAAGGTATAGAATGCCTAAAAAGGTAATGTGAGATTTGACCATGGCTAACTATGTCGCTTTTGATGCGCAGCGCGCAATCGAATACGTAAATTCGTTAATTGATTCTAAGCAATGTGATTTTTTTATCGCAGGGCAAAACTTATCTGCGTATGAGTTTGGCGACGGCAACCTTAACTTAGTTTTTAGAGTTAGTGATGAGCAAAACAACAGCATTATTTTAAAGCAGGCACTACCTTACGCCCGCTGCGTGGGTGAGTCGTGGTCATTAACGCTTGATAGAGCCCGCATTGAAGCGCAAGTATTACTTAATCATGGTGCTATTTGCACCGAATACACGGCAAAAGTGCTGCATTACAATCATGATTACGCACTCACCATTTTAGAAGATTTAGGCAGCTTACAAATATTGCGCGCTGCTCAAAATAATGCGCAGCAATTTCCTAAATTAGCCGAGCATGTGGCTAGTTACTTAAGCCACACAGGTTTTTACAACTCAGATTTTTACTTAGCCGCTCAACACAAAAAAGCACTCGTTAAGCAATTTACTAACCCTGAGCTTTGTCAAATAACCGAAGATTTATTTTTTAGCGATCCGTACACAGAGCACGAGCGCAATAACTTTCCTGTGCAGCTTGCCCCGCAAGTGAAAGCTCTTCGCGATAACACGGTACTAAAGTTAGAAATAGCCAAATTAAAAGCTAATTTTTTATCAAACCCGCAAACATTACTACACGGCGATATGCACAGCGGCAGTATTTTTGTTGATACAAACACAACTAAGATGATTGACCCTGAGTTTGGCTTTTTTGGCCCTGTAGGGTTTGATATTGGCTCTTTTATTGGCAACTTACTACTTAATTACTGCGCGCAAGCGGGGCATATAGAAGAATTTGTCACGCGCCGTAACTATCAAACACATTTACTTAGCTGCATTGTCGAAACCTATACTCTATTTGAGCAGCACTGGCTTAATTTTATTGATACCAAAACGGTAGATGCGTCACTTAGTAGCAAAGCTTATGCGCAATATTTTATGAAAAACGTATTGCAAGATGCCATTGGTTACTGTGGCGCTGAGCTTATTAGGCGCACCATAGGGTTAGCGCATGTGGTTGATATTGATAGTATTGCCGATGAGGCCACTCGCCTTAGCGTACAAAAGCAAATACTGGCACTAGGCGAGCAGCTGATTTTAAATGCGCATACCTGCGAAACCAAAGATGCCTTTTTTAGTTTGTTGATAAGCCAGCTTAATTAAAAAGGCGCAAAAGCGCCTTTTAAACTTTAACGCAATTACCAGCGCTTATTTACGCCTCTATTTGCGCTTTTATTTATAGTTTTCATAAATTTTATCTAACGGCTCAGAAAGCCCGCTTTCTTGTACTATACGCACATGTTCGCGCCTCAGCTCTCGTGCGCTGGTTACCCCGCATGAGTGTGCAATTAACCCCGCGCCATAATGAATGTACTTATTATAATTTGCTACTCGCTGCGCTTTATCAGCAACATTTAAGCCCTTTTGTAAGCGTTCATTATGAGTAGTAATACCTGTTGGGCAGGTATCTTTATTACATTGCATGGCTTGAATACACCCTAGTGAAAACATATGCCCACGCGCAGATACAACAAAGTCGGCACCAAGCGCTAATGCCCATGCCACCTTTGAAGGCACTATTAATTTTCCAGAGGCAATTATTTTAATACGCTCTCTTAGGCCGTGTTTTTCAAGCATATTTACAACAAGCGGTAGGCTTTCACGCAGTGGTAAACCCACCGAATCTAATAGCGGCTGCGGCGCGGCTCCCGTACCGCCACCGGCACTATCAATAGTAATAAAGTCAGGTGCAGACTCAAGCCCGCGGTGGTTTATTTCGGCCAGTAACGTTTCTAGCCAAGCATAGGCACCAATAACGGCTTTAAAACCGGTTGGCTTTCCTGTCGCGTTTCGCACTGTGGCAATCATATCTAAAATGTCGCTTGGCTTTTTAATTTCGGGGTGGCCATTAGGGCTAATTGAATCTTGCCCCTCAGGTATACCCCTAATTTTTGCTATTTCAGCATTTACTTTACGCCCAGGTAGCATGCCACCTTTGCCGGGCTTAGCGCCTTGGCTCATTTTAAGCTCAAACATTTTTACATTGTCGTGAGCAGCAATTTCTTTTAGCTTATCGGTACTTAAGTTTCCATGTTCATCACGTACACCGTATTTAGCAGTACCAATTTGGAATACAATATCAGCGCCTCCTTCTAAATGATAAGGGCTTAAACCCCCTTCGCCTGTATTCATCCAACAACCAGCAAGCTTTGCCCCTTTTGATAGCGCACGCACGGCCGGCTTTGAAAGCGCACCAAAGCTCATGCCCGATATATTAAATAAAGAATTAGTGGTATAGGGCGTTTTACAATAAGGGCCAAGCGTTACATTACTTGGGTCGAGTGCTTCTTCATCCAAAGTAGGAAAAGCACAGTTCATAAACATAACTGTACCGGTTACTTCTAAGCTTTGTGTGGAGCCAAATGCCGCAGTACGATCTACATCTTTAGCCGCCCTATAAACCCAACTTCGCTCTGCGCGGTTAAAGGGCATTTCTTCTCTATCAAGCGCAAAAAAGTATTGTCTAAAAAATTCACCTTGGCGTTCAAAAAAATACCTAAAACGGCCAATTACAGGGTAATTGCGCCTAATGGCATGTTTAGTTTGGGTTACATCGCGGATATAAAAAATAATAACGGTAAGTACAATTAACCCTAGTGCGACAATAAAAATACTCGCAAACACATCAATACTAAAAATAATAAAATTGCTCATTCAAGGCCCCTTGATGGCTGTTTTTAAAAATAAAAAAGGTGTTGCGCCAAAATGACACAACACCTTTATTTGTTCAAGGTTTATACTGCTTGAGCGCTAACTTTGCAGCTTAGTAAGCTCATTATTTATGTATAAACGCACCTGCTCTTCTAATACCGATAAAGGCACAGAGCCATGGCGTAATACTTGGTGATGAAATTCACGTATATCAAAATGTTGCCCTAGCGCTTGCTCTGCTTCGTTGCGTAAGCGTTTAATTGTAAGTTCACCAATTTTGTAAGAAAGCGCCTGCCCTGGCCATGATATATAACGGTCGGTTTCAGTTTTTACATTATGCAGTGAAAGCGCCGTGTTCTCGCTCATAAAATTCATAGCACGCTCGCGGCTCCAACCATACATATGCATACCAGTATCAACCACTAAGCGTGCAGCTCGCCACATTTCATATGTTAAACGTCCAAAACGGCTGTATGGGTCTTGATAAAAGCCTGCTTCTATTCCTAAGTATTCAGAATACAGCCCCCACCCTTCGCCAAAGGCTGAAAGGTACGCATTACGACGGTAGCTTGGTAAATCTTCAAGCTCGGCATTTAGTGATATTTGTAGGTGATGCCCGGGTACTGCTTCATGCAGAGTAAGCGCTTCTAAAACGTAAAGTGGGCGCTTATCTAGCGCGTATGTATTTACCCAATAAAACCCGGCCTGATCGTCTCGGCTAGAGCCTACATAACGGCCCGTGGTATATTTTGGCGCAATACTTTTTGGCACAGGCGCTACACCATAAGGCATACGAGGCAACGTATGAAATAACTTAGGTAACTGAGCATCCATTTTTTTAGCTATATAAGCAGCTTCTTTTAAAAGCTGCTCGGGTGTGGTGGCATAAAACTGTGGATCGGTTCGTAAAAAGTGAATAAATTCGGCAAATGTGCCTTTAAAATCTACTTCTTTTATTATTTCTTCCATTTCGGCGCGTATACGTGCAACCTCAGATAAACCCAATTGATGAATTTCATCTACGCTCATATTGGTGGTGGTGTAATACTGGGCACGGTTTTTATAAAACGCCTTACCATTTGGGGTTTGCGATATCCCAATACTTGCACGCGCACCTGTTTGATATTGCTCTGTAAAAAATGCTAAGTAAGCCTTGTACGATGCAATAACATCATTTTTTATTATGCGCTGAGCCTTTTTTTGAATTGCTTTAAATTCGTTTTCACTTAAACCTGCGGTATTAGTTTTAAAAGGGCTATAAAAGTCTGACTTTGTCACATCATCAACAATATAAGCGTTAATTGAGTCTTCATAACCAGCTAACACAGCCTGTGGTTGAGTAAGCCCTGAGGCAATACCTTTTTTCATCCAATTTATATTTTGCTCAAAAAAGCGAGGGACTTGCTCAAGCCTTGCTAAATAGGTTTGTAGCTCTTGTGGTTGCTTATACTGCGAGCTATTAATCATATACGACAAGCTCGAATGAAAACCATATTCAGAGGTAAGCGGCATGTAATGCGCATTAAATACGTACTCATCAACACTATTTTGTACCTGAGCACGAATAATACTAAGGTTAATGCTATTTTCGCCTGACAGCTTGTCACTATCAATAGCATCTAAACGCGCTAATAGGGCTGTATTTTTCTCATACTGTTGCTTTAAAAAATCCGCCGATAAATTAGGTAATAAGTACCCATCTACCCCATTAGGGTTACTGTACGGGTTATTACTTTGGCGGTAATCAACAATATTTTGTGCAACTTGCTCAAACTGTTGGTCAGCATTTGGGGAGGTTAACGTGCAGGCACTTAAGGCACCAAAAAAAGACAAAGTAACAAGTGTGCGACTAAGTTGTTGAGGTAAACAATAATTCATTTTAATTTAACTTGACCAAACAATAGATTTCACAAAACTATCGTAGCATCAGTAAATAGCAAGGCAAATGCGACTAAGCACCAAGTTAATATTTTACTATAAGATTATATACCTATATGCCTGCACACACATTTTTAGGCCAAACATATACTTACTTGATGATAAAAGCAGCTATCAGGTAAGCAAAGTGAATATTTAAGTTCACTATTTCTTGATTTTACTTTTAAATAGTCTACTTAACGATTATTGTAGTAAAAAAACAATAAAGCTTGGATGCATATCCGTCTCATTGAAGAGTTATTTTAATTTGTACTTTTATGCGTACTCAGTTGGTAGTTAAAAATGATGTTCCATGATTCCATGGCTGTAGCTCAAGAAAAAATGACGAATGTATGCTTGTTTTTAGAACGTCATGCACTGCCACCTTCTCCATTAAATTATCAAGTAGCCTATACTTATATAAGTCAATCGAAGCAAGATCTGAACAAAGCTATTGACGAGGCTATCTCTCAAAACGCAAACATTGATAGTGTGCTTATTGAACAACTTTACTTTGAGTTTTTGAACGAAGGTCACACGACACAAGTTTCAATGATAAACAATGTAAATGGTGTTATTGATTCGCTCTCGCGCAACGCTCAATCTACCGAAAAACAAATTGTGCGCTTTGCCGGCCAAGTAAGTGAATGCATGCATTCGCTTGACGAAAATAATGTTGAGCAAAGCCGACAAGCACTCGATGAACTAACAGGCCAAACAGCCACACTACTTGAGCAACATAAACAGTTTAAGCTCGAATTGAGCAGAGCAAAAAAGCTACACGAAAAAACACAAAAACAACTTACACAACTTCGTAAGCAACACATAATTGACCCTCAAACGGGGCTATATAAACGCCATTACCTAACCCAGCAAACCCAGGTTTGGAGCACACAAGAAAAATCAATTTGCGCAATAGCCATTCAAATCGATAACTTAGATCACTTTGTCGATAACTACGGCGACGTAATTGGCGAAGTTATCTTGAGTAAAGTAGCTAAACAAGTTCAAAAATATGTATTTCAAAGTGGTTTACCTGGACGTACCGCAAAAGACCAATTTACCGTTTTACTGGCCGATATAGACCCTGAAACGGCTAACGTTATTGCCGAAAAAGTACGCAATGGCGTAGAAAAGCTGCGCTTTGTTAGCTCTAAAAGTGGCATTAAACTTCCGGGGATTAATTTATCTTTGGGTATTGCACAGCAAATCAAAAATGACAACTTTAACCAGTTAGCTAAAAAAGCATCGCAAGCGGCATTTAAAGCACGCTCTCTTGGTCAAAGCAGCTTTACAGCTGGACACTAGGTTTTACGCTAAATTACCTGATAAATCATATTCAAATTGCACCTGTAGTATACAATCAAGTACACTAGTCTTTATTGCCACGATAGAGATTAACCATGAACGAAACAGAGCAAAAGACCACGCATTTTGGCTATAAAACAGTAGCCGAAAACGACAAAGCCTCAATGGTTGCAGACGTATTTCACTCGGTTGCAGCAAAGTACGATGTAATGAACGATTTAATGTCTTTTGGTGTACATCGTTTATGGAAACGTCAAACCATCGCCAGTTCTGGCGTGCGCAAAGGCCACCATGTACTTGATTTAGCCGGTGGTACTGGCGATTTAACCGCAAAATTTAGTCAATTAGTGGGCGAAACAGGCCAAGTTGTACTGGGTGACATTAACTCATCAATGCTAAAAGTTGGCCGCGAAAAACTGCATAACTTAGGTTTAGTTGGCAATATTGACTACGTACAAATGAACGCCGAAATGCTGCCATTTCCAGATAACAGCTTTGATGTGATCACCATTGCCTTTGGTTTACGTAATGTAACCGATAAAGACAAAGCATTGCGTTCAATGTACCGTATTTTAAAGCCAGGCGGGCGCTTATTAGTATTAGAGTTTTCTAAGCCTGAGCACGACATTCTTAGTAAAGCTTACGACTTTTACTCGTTTAACCTACTACCGACTATGGGTAAACTGGTTGCAAACGACAGCGAATCGTACCAATACTTGGCTGAATCAATCCGCATGCACCCAGATCAAGACACATTAAAAGCCATGATGGAAGAGGCGGGGTTTGAACAAACAACATACCAAAACCTAACCGGTGGTATTGTTGCATTGCACCGCGGTTTTAAATATTAAAGGTGGCAGTAATGGCGTTTGAGCAAAAAGACGAGCCAGTAACGACAAAGACGCTCGACTCACAGTTTTTTATGTTACCTAATTTTGTACTTTCGCTGATAGAGCGAGTGCTAAATAAGGTTTTACAACTCGACGCCTCTTTAATTAATTCGCTTTGCGGCGTAGCGCACAAACCACTAAAAGTTGAGATACGTGACTGGCAACAACACATTATTTTAACTTTTGATGGTAAATTACTGCACCTTTACAGTGCCAGCAAAGAAGATGCGGCTGACTGCATGATAAGTGCAGATATTAATACGCTTATGGCACTGAAAGACCCAGCCATGCTTACCCAACTTATTCGCCAAGATAAGCTCGACCTTCAAGGCGATTTAAATATTGCCCAAACATATAGTGGTGCGTTTTCGGGCCTAGATATTGACTGGCCAGAACAGCTTTCTCACTATATTGGCGACACCCCTGCGCAACAGCTTTATATTCAATTAAAAAGCTTACAAGCAAAAGAATTAAAAGCGCGTAAGCAATTAAGTACTACGCTAACCAGCTTATGCCAAGACGAGCTGGCAATAACTATTCACCCATTAGAGCTTGAACAATTCAAACAACAAAATAGAGCACTAAAAGGGCATGTTGCTGCTTTAGAGCAACGCATTAACGCATTACTCAACACTCACAACCAATAGCCGCTAAGGATTTTTTGTGTCGACTGCTCGATTGTATTACATCACTAAAACATTACTTAGTTACGGATTAGATGAGTTAATCCCTAAACAAAAAATTCCGTGGTTTGCCAAAATAGCGCGCGGCAGCTTATTTTGGCTGCGTAACCAGCATAAAAATAAGCCTGCGGGTTTACGCCTGCGTTTAGCATTGCAAGAACTTGGCCCAGTGTGGATTAAGTTTGGCCAGATGCTCTCTACCCGAAGAGACCTGCTCCCTCACGATATAGCACTTGAACTTGCGTTTTTACAAGATCAAGTAGAGCCCTTTGAAGGTGAGCTTGCCCAGCAAATAATTGAAAAAGCGCTCGAAATTAGCGACATAAGCCAACTGTTTAGTGAATTTTCACAAACGCCATTGGCGTCGGCTTCTATTGCACAAGTGCACACAGCAAAACTGCTTGATGCGCAAAACAATGAACAAGACGTAGTTATAAAAGTAATTCGTCCAAATATTAAAACGCAAATCAATGCCGATTTAGCGCTTATGGAAAAGCTCGCGAAAGTACTTGCCAATGTACACAGCGAAGCCAAAAGATTACGCCCTGTAGAAGTGGTAAAAGAGTATAAAAAAACCCTGTTAGATGAGCTTGATTTAATGCGCGAAGGCGCAAACGGCATTCAGCTTAAGCGCAATTTTGAAGGGTCTGACTCTTTATATATACCCGCAGTGTATAGCGACTACAGCCGCAGTAATGTATTGGTAATGGAGCGTATTTACGGGATCCCAGTCTCGGATACTGAGTCGTTAATAGCGCAAAACACCAATATGAAGTTATTGGCTGAGCGTGGGGTAGAAGTCTTTTTCACCCAAGTATTTAGAGACAGTTTTTTTCATGCAGACATGCACCCCGGGAATATTTTTGTATCGCGCGAGCATCCAGAAAACCCACAATACATAGGCATAGATTGCGGCATTGTTGGCACTTTAAATAAAGAAGATAAACGCTACCTTGCTGAAAACTTTATTGCTTTTTTTAATCGTGATTATCGCCAAGTAGCTCAGCTTCATGTTGACTCGGGCTGGGTACCACCCGATACCAGCATTGAAGAGTTTGAATTTGCCATTCGCACTGTGTGTGAACCTATATTTAATAAACCCTTGGCTGAAATATCATTTGGGCATGTACTCGTTAATTTATTTAACACCGCACGCCGCTTTAATATGCAGGTACAGCCGCAATTAGTCTTATTACAAAAAACGTTATTATATGTTGAAGGCCTTGGCCGACAGCTATACCCGCAACTGGATTTATGGAAAACAGCTAAACCATTTTTAGAAGAATGGGTAAAACAGCAAGTTGGCCCGTTATCAGTAATGAAACAAATGTATGCTAACTTGCCATTTTGGGCTGAAAAAATGCCAGAACTACCTGATTTAATTTATCAAAATTTAAAGCGTAGTCCGCAAGTAAAGCATTCGCAGCCTAATAAAGTGTCACATAAAGCATTAGTGCTTAGCCTTTTTGGTAGCGCTACACTTATTGTTTCAGCGCTATGTTATCTGCAGCACGACTACGTCGCGTCGGGTGTGGTAATAGCAGCTTCGGCAATTAGTTTTATAGCGGCGTGGCGCAACACATAAACTAAGTGCTATTTATGCCACAGGGCGTATAATTAGTACTTAAAATAAACATTTAAGCATTTATAAGTTGGAGATAACCATGGGTCTTGGTGGCATTAGCATTTGGCAATTATTAATTGTTTTAGCAATTATCGTACTTCTTTTTGGCACTAAAAAACTACGCGGTATGGGCGGAGACTTAGGCGGCGCAGTAAAAGGCTTTAAAAAAGCAATGTCTGATGATCAAAATAAAGACTCGGACAGCGAAAAAGCAGAGCAGATCCAAGAATCCCAAAAAGCCACCCCAACAGATACGCAAAGTACTGAAAAAACCAAAGACGATACTAAGGTTTAACGAGTATGGGAATGTGGGAGCTTGTTATAGTTTTTATCGTAGGCTTAGTTGTTCTTGGCCCTGAGCGATTACCAGTAGCTATTCGTACCGTAATGCGCTGGGTAAAAACGGTAAAGTCGATGGCTGATTCGGTCAAGGCAGAAGTAAGTGAAGAGCTACGTATTCATGAACTGCACGAAAACCTTAAAAAAGCAGAGCAACAAGAACTCAAAGATTTAAGCCCCGAGCTACAGCAATCGGTAGACGAGCTGCAAAAGGCAGCTCAGTCGGTTACCCATAGCTATAAAACCCCCTCAAGCATACCAGCTAACGAACAACCTGATGAAAAAAAGTGAAATTAATTCCTCTATTTGTGGTCAACTTATCACATGGTATAAAAAATAATGACTGAGCAAGCTAAATCAGGGTTTGTGGCTCACTTAATTGAGCTTCGCGATCGGCTTATTAAAGCGCTTTTAAGCATTTTCGTAATATTTATTGGCTTAGTGTATTTTGCTAATGATATATATGAGTTTGTAGCAGCACCTTTAGTGGCACACTTACCAAGTACAGCGACTATGATTGCCACAGATGTCACTGCGCCCTTTTTTGCACCCTTTAAATTAACGCTGTTTATTGCTTTATTTGGCGCTATTCCGTGGATATTGCACCAAATTTGGGGATTTATAGCGCCTGGTTTATACCAACATGAAAAACGCATGCTAATGCCAATTTTGGCTTCAAGCATTTTATTGTTTTATGGTGGCATTGCCTTTTGTTACTTTGTAGTACTGCCTATTATATTGGGTTTTTTTACCAGTGTAGGGCCACAAATGATGACCCTAGCGCCGGATATTAGTAGCTACTTAGGGTTTGTACTTAAGCTATTTTTTGCTTTTGGTGTGGCGTTTGAAATTCCCGTAGCCATAATGCTGCTATGTTGGAGTGGTGCAACAACTACACAAAGTTTAAAAGAAAAGCGCCCATATATTGTGGTTGGTGTATTTGTAGTGGCTATGTTTTTAACGCCACCGGATGTGCTATCACAAACATTATTAGCATTTCCTATGCTGCTTTTATTTGAGCTAGGTTTAATTTTAGCGAGATTTTATAGCGCTAAAGAACAACAGGAATCTGAGGAATAAAATGAAAAAACAACTACTCTCACTACTGGTTTTACTAAGCGCTCCTACTGTTACAGCGCAAGAAATTAACGTTCAAGCATTACAAGCATGTAGCTTTATTGAAAACGATTTTAACCGTTTACTTTGTTATGACAACACAGTTGCAGGCAAGCCACTGACAAAGCCAACTGAGAAAAAAACACTTACACCGCCAAAAGCGGTGACTAATGTTACGCCTAACGTAAGTGCCCCAGTTGCAGCTGTAACCGCTACGGCTCCAGCAGCTAAAGGCGATGACTTTGGCTTAGAGCATAAAGAAATTACCAAAGATAAAGACGAAAACATTACAGCCCTAGTATCGTCAGTTAAAAAAGCGCCGTATGGCGAGCTTATTATTAGCCTTGATAACGACCAGCAATGGCGCCAAATTGGCTCAGATAGCTTAAAATTAAAAGAGTCTGATACTGTTGTTATTAGTCGTGGTGTATTTAACTCTTTTTTACTGCGTAAAGAAGGGCAAAACCGCTCGATTCGTGTGAAGCGCACTCAGTAATGACTGATTTGATTGATGCCGGCGTTAACTTAACCAATCACCAATTTGAAGGTGAGCATCAAGCTGTAATTGCCCGCGCAAATGCCGCGGGCGTTAAAGCTATGTTACTTATTGGTTGTGATATTCCCAGCAGCCAACAATCCTTAGAATTAGCAACTCGCTTTGATCAGTATTCAACTGCTGGCGTGCACCCGCATGATGCGAAAGACGCAACCGAGCAACTTGAATCAACCTTAACGGAGCTTGCGCAAAACAGTGCCGTGGTTGCCATTGGTGAATGCGGTCTTGATTATAACCGTGACTTTTCGCCACGTGATATTCAGCGCAGCGTATTAAGGCGCCAACTTGCACTCGCTGAAAAATTAAATTTACCAGTCTATTTGCACGAACGCGATGCAAGTGACGACATGCTAAGTATTTTAAAAGAGTTTAAAGTACGTGGTGTTTTGCACTGCTTTACAGGCAATAAGCAAGCACTTAAAAATTACCTAAACTTAGGCCTTTATATTGGTATTACGGGCTGGGTATGTGACGAACGCCGTGGTAAAGAGCTTCAAGCATTAGTGCCAAGCATACCGCTTGAGCGCCTATTAATTGAAACAGACGCACCATTTTTAATTCCTCGTACTATTACACCTAAACCTAAATCACGTAAAAACGAACCCGCTAACCTTAGTTATGTATGTGCCACTTTAGCCAAGCTTTATAACGTAGATGAAAACTTGGTTGCTAAACACAGCACCGAAAACTTTTACAGTTTATTTGATATAGCAGGTCGTTAATGGCAAGCCCAAAGGCGCTACTTAGCCTATTTATGCTCCTTTGTTCATTTTGCTCTGTTGCAAGCCCCGTTATAACGCAAAACTTTAAATCAGTAAAAATAGATACGCTGCACTATTCTTTTTCCCCTACATCTGCAAAAAATGCTTATCAGAGCAACATTAACGATTGGCAAAAAATAGCCGATAAACCATTAAACCTAGGATTTGAACAACGCCCAGTTTGGTTATTGTTTAGGGTTAAAAACACCTTAAAAAATAGCGTTACCCCTTTATTATCACTCGATAACCCGCTTTTAAATGAAGCGCAGGTTTTTCATTTTTATAATTCGCGGTTGTTATCGCATACGCAAACAGGCGATAAGTTTAAGCTCTCTGAACGGACTATAAAAAGTGAGTCACTATTAGCAAAGCTAACCTTACCTCCCAATAGTATAAGCACTGTTATAATTAGAGTTAATAATACTGCTGGGTTGCGAATACCACTTACTTTGTGGGAGCAAAATGCTTACTTGGCGCATAAAAGTAAGCTTAATTTAATTTATGGTTTGTTAATTGGTTTTTTATTTTCGTTAGCTATGAGCTGTATCGTGCTATGTGGTTTTTCACGAAAACTATACTTTGCCTACGCAGGTTTAATCACGCTAATTTTAGGTTTATTACTCGCTTATTTATGTGGCTTTGGCGGGCGTTATTTTCACCCAAGCACGCCATCAATACAGCAAGTGATGATCCCCGCTTTACTTATGCTCACTACACTTTTGTTTTTGCCATTGCAAAAACAACTTTGCCAACCTAAAGTCTCAAAGCTATTTAAATGGCAAAGTTTTATAACTAATACTTATGCCATTACGCTGCTATTTATATGGGCGCTTCCTAGTACATTAATAACGCTTATATGCTTAGTATTCACCCCTATCGTGATCTTGTATTTTGTTGTTAGTACTTACATATGTATGCGAAGTACACCCTCTAAACCAATACAGGCTCTGTTAATTGCCTTGGTTTTATTTTTATGTGTTATTGCATACTTTAATGTTGCTGTATTTGGCTTATACCCGCTAAGTAGATATAGCCTAGCGTTTGTATTTATATGCTTTTTTGGTAGCACATTTTGTTTATGCTACGGCGCGATGAAGCGCTTTATTTTAGAGCGTGATGAACAGGTCATTACCCAGCAAACCTTGATTGCTGAAAATGCGGCCCAAGATACGTTGTTAAAAGAGCGCCTAGCACTACAAGAGCAAACGCAAAAAGATTTAGAGTCGTTAGTTGATGAACGCACTTTTGAGTTACAAGTAACACTGCGTGAGCTTGAAGATAAAAATCGTGAGCTTGAACAACTTAATATGGAAGACTCGTTAACCGGCGTTAAAAACCGTCGCTTTTTTGATAAAAAGTTAATTATGGAGCTTCGCCGCTCTCGTCGTGAGCAAACGCCACTGAGTGTTATTATGCTCGACATAGACTGCTTTAAAAGTGTCAACGATAACTACGGACACTTAACTGGTGACCAAGTAATACGCGCTGTAGCCGATATTATAAAACAGCACTTAAAACGTCCGCTTGATGAAGTAGCTCGCTACGGCGGCGAAGAATTTGTCGTTTTACTACCAAATACCCCACTAGAAGGGGCATTTGAGATTGCACAAAAAATACGCCAAGCCATAGAAAATAACACTGTAACGGTGGCAGGCACGGCAGTTAAAGTTACCATTAGCGCCGGTGTAAACAGCGCGATAATAGATGATATTAGTAACCCTGAGCTATTTACCGACGACGCAGATAAAGCACTGTATTACGCTAAACAAAATGGGCGTAATCAAGTAATTAGTTTCCCAATCCCACAGTAGGAGCATATTTTATGGCCCAATCAGGACTCGACCTTTTTCCTTATACTCGTATGCGCAGAATGCGCCGCAGTGATTTTTCTCGCCGCTTAATGGCCGAAAACCAACTTACGGTAAACGACCTGATTTTTCCGGTATTTGTGCTAGAAGGTAAAAACCGCCGTGAAGCAATTGAATCAATGCCTGGCATTGAGCGTTTATCTATCGACTTACTTTTAGATGAAGCAAAAGAGCTTGTTGAGTTAGGTGTGCCTGCAGTCGCTATATTCCCTGTTACACCTAGCGATAAAAAATCTTTACATGCCGAAGAAGCATACAGCGAAGACGGGTTAGCACAGCGCACCGTTCGCGCCTTAAAAGAAGCCTTTCCTGAGCTAGGTGTTATTACCGACGTAGCACTAGACCCGTTTACCACTCACGGACAAGATGGAATTATTGATGACGAAGGTTACGTAATTAACGACGTAACAACCGAAATTCTTGTAAAGCAGGCGCTGTCACATGCGCAAGCCGGTGCAGATGTTGTTGCCCCTTCAGATATGATGGATGGCCGTATTGGTGCTATTCGAGAAGCCCTTGAAGCCGATGGCCACATTCATACTCGCATAATGGCTTACTCTGCAAAGTATGCCTCTAGCTATTACGGACCATTTAGAGATGCCGTCGGCTCAGCAGGCAACTTAAAAGGCGCAGATAAAAAAACCTATCAAATGGACCCTGCTAACTCAGACGAAGCTATTCGTGAAGTTGCCCTAGATTTACAAGAAGGTGCCGACATGGTGATGGTAAAACCAGGTATGCCGTACCTTGATATTGTTCGCCGTGTAAAAGATGAATTTGGTGTACCTACTTTTGCGTATCAGGTAAGTGGTGAATATGCAATGCACAAAGCAGCCATTGATAATGGCTGGCTTAGTGAAGAGGCCACTATTATGGAATCTTTATTGGCATTCAAACGCGCTGGCGCAGACGGAATTTTAACGTATTTTGCCAAGCAGGCCGCGCAATGGCTACAAAATAAGTAAGCTTGTTATCAAAGGCGGTACGCCGCCTTAATTTTTTTACATTCATTAACATAATTGTATTCTTTTTGTCATTTAGATTGCCTAAACTGGTGTCCCATTTTGGGATTTAAATACACGGGAATAATAAAAAATGTTAAAAACTAAAATAACGCCACTGGCGCTTGTACTAGCAAGTCTCAGTGCACCAGCCTCCGCCGATCTAATCATTTCTGAATACATTGAAGGAAGCAGCAACAATAAAGCAATTGAGCTTTATAATAACGCAGACACTGAACTTTCTCTTGAGGGTTATACACTTAGCTTGTATTCAAATGGTAAAAGTGAAGTTGGCAGCTTTTTCGACTTTACTGGAACGCTTGCAGCAAAATCCACTATTGTAATTGTAAATCCAAGCTCATCAGATGATTTAAAAGCCAAAGCTGATTTTGAAAACAGTGTTACTGGATTCAATGGTGACGATACGCTAATACTGACTAAAAATAACAACATTGTGGATAGTTTTGGTCAATTCGAAGTACAAGAAACGTGGGAAGGCGGTGATGTTTCAGCAAAAAATCAAACTCTTCGCCGCAAAGACTCTATAACCAGTGGCCGTACAGATGCAGCAGCAGCTTTTGACCCGAGCGTAGAGTGGGTTAACTTTGATATAGACACCTTTGACGGCTTAGGCTCTCACGCTGGCGACGGTGGTACGGCTCCTGCGCCAGATCCTGAACCAGAACCGCTAGAACCGCTTGTATGTGGCGCAGATAAAACGCTTATTAGCGCTGTACAAGGCGCAGGCGATGCAAGCCCATTAGTGGATACTGTTGTTGAAATTGAAGGCATTGTAACCGCTGATTTTCAAGGTGAAGATGGCTTAGATGGTTTCTTTGTTACCTCATTAGCAGCAGATGTAGATAGCGACCCGATGACCTCTGAGGGTCTATTTGTATACTTTACCGATACCAATGTAAATGTAGGTGACCACGTACGCGTACAAGGTACAGTTGATGAATACTACGACTCAACACAATTAGCAGGTGTAACACAAATTGCAGTATGTGGTACTGACGAAGTCGCCTCTGCAACTACAATAAGCTTACCTTTAGACAGCCAAGCTGACCTAGAAGCATACGAAGGTATGCTCGTAAGCCTAGATCAAACATTGGTTGTTACTAACAATTACGGTTTAGGTCGTTATGGCGAAGTAGAACTTGCCACTGAGCGTTTGTATCAAGGTACTCAAGTTGCGTTGCCAGGTGATGCAGCAAATGCTGTTGAAGCGGCTAACTTAACTAAAAAAATCTTACTTGATGATGGCTCTACAGCGCAAAACTCAGATCCAACGGCTTACCCAGCTGCAGGTTTATCTGCAGAAAACACACTACGTACTGGTGATACTGTAAATGCAGTAACCGGCGTAGTTGCATACAGCTTTAGCACGTATCGCATTCACCCAACGGTTACACCACAGTTTATAGCAACCAATGCACGTGAAGATGCGCCAGAGCAAAGTGAAGAAGCCGATTTACGAATCGCTAGCTTTAACGTACTTAACTACTTTAATGGTGATGGCCAAGGCGGAGGTTTCCCAACTAGCCGCGGTGCTGACTCAGAAGAAGAGCTTGTTCGCCAAGAAGCTAAGCTTGTTAGCGCTATTAGCGCCATGCAGGCAGATGTTGTTGGCCTAATGGAAATTGAAAACGATGGTTTTGGTGAATTTAGCGCTATTGCAAGTTTAGTAAATGCACTAAACGATGCAGATACTGCTAACAATTACGCTTATGTTGACTTTAATGTAAGCCAAATTGGTACCGATGCAATTACTACTGCCCTTATTTACCGCGCAGATAAAGTAGAAGAGGTAGGCACAGCGGCAATCACTACTGATTACCCATTTGATTACAGCAACCGCGCCCCAATTGCGCAAAGCTTTAAATCACTTTCAACAGATGAAGTATTTACTGTGTCTGTGGCGCACCTTAAATCTAAAGGTAGCTGTGGCGATGACAATAACGACGACCTAGGTGATGGCCAAGGCTGTTGGAATGAAATTCGTACTGAGGCTGCGGATGCATTTACTAACTGGTTAGACAGTAAGCCTACAGGTGTAGATGACGCAGATATCATTCTCGTTGGCGATATGAACGCTTACGCAATGGAAGATCCAATCCGCAAGTTTGACGAAAAAGGCTATAAAAACGTAGTAGCTGAAATCGATGGCGATACACTTAGCTACTCTTACAGCTTCTCTGGCCGTGCAGGTAGCCTTGACCACGCTTTAGCAACCGAGTCGTTACTGAGTAAAGTTGTTGCAGCAAATGATTGGCATATAAACGCCGATGAGCCAATTGTGCTTGATTACAACCTTGAGTATAAGAGCGAAGGTCATCAATCAACGCTTTACTCAGAAAGCGCATACCGCGCGTCAGATCACGACCCTGTTATTGTTGATATTAAATCTGAAGTGGTATTAAGCCATGAAGAACAAACACCTGTTATTGCACCTGATCAAATTTTTACAGTTGATGAAAACAGCGCGATCGGCACTGTAATTGGCACTTTAGATTTTAGTGACCCGAATGCTGATGAATCACCTGTAGTTAAATTTATTGTATCGGGTAACGACTCTGTATCAATTAATGAGCAAGGCCAGCTAATTGTTGCAAGCGATGTGGACTACGAATTTGAAAACCGTATTACACTCACTGTACAAGCAGAGGATAGTGTAGGTAACGTATCTGAAGCACAAACGGTTGTTGTTAGAGTTAACAACTTACGTGGTGACGACGATAACGATTCGGGTTCTCTACTTTGGTTGTCTTTATTACTAGCGCCATTATCTGTAATGCGCCGATTTAAGAAAAAGTAAGCAAACTTCCCATTTTAAAGCCGCTTTATGCGGCTTTTTTTATATTTGTACAAATGTAATTCAGACAAGCTTCAGTAAACAACCCTTAATATCTCCCATACCATTTATTAACTATTCAAAAAATAAATCGCGCAACAACTACATAAAATGAGTACTTTTTACACACAAATTGCTGATAAAAACCTTTTTACTAGTTTTAGCCATTGAAATGTAAACAGTTTATTTACGGATTAAAAGTTGCACAACAAACTTACCACGTTGTGGTGATAGTTAATTTAACAACCCTCTTAAGCGTAAAAATAAGTCGTGTTTTTATAAAGGAATGAAAATGAAACAATTAACCCAAATACCACCAACTTGGCAAAAGAAAGCATCGCCATTATTGGGTCTGCTTATTATTTTTTCTGGTTGGGGCTATAGCACGCAGACACTAGCTGCTAGCGTTGATGCCGCTATTCCACAAGAAAGCTTATTTGAAGTGATTAGTGCCCGCGCAAAAAAACTAGCCGAACAAGAATATGTAGCCCCAAAAAATATAGAGCTAGATGCACTGAATAATATTGATTATCAAGATTACCGCTCAATTCGATTTAAAAAAGACAAATCGGTTTGGAAAGACGAAGGCTTATATGAGCTGCAATTATTTCATCCAGGCTTTTTATATAAAACCCCTGTAACGATCAATACTGTAGAAGGTGACTCTAAGCGAAACCGCTTACCTTTTAGCACAGACTTTTATCAATACGATGATACAGCAGCCCCTTTAAAAGACGAAATAGCTAAAGGCGTTGAAGGCACACAATTAGGCCATGCAGGCTTTCGTGTTCATTACCCACTAAATACCAATGAATACAAAGATGAAGTAATGGTGTTTCAGGGCGCATCTTATTTTAGAGTGGTTGGCCCTAACCAAGTTTATGGTTTATCAGCACGTGGTTTAGCTATTGATACCGCCGAAACATCGGGTGAAGAGTTTCCAACTTTTAAAGAGTTTTGGCTTGTAAAACCTAAGGCTGAGCAAACTAACATCACTATTTTTGCTTTACTCGATAGCCCATCGGTTTCGGGGGCATACAAGTTTAATATAGACCCAACAACAAATATGTTAGTTGATGTAGATATGCAAATTTTTGCGCGTAAAGATATTATAAAACTTGGCGTAGCCCCATTAACAAGCATGTTTTACCATGGTGAAAACAGTACTAAGTTTTTTGATGACTACCGCCCTGAAGTGCATGACTCAGATGGCCTATTAACTCAATCTGCCGATGATAAATGGGTATGGCGCCCACTAAATAACCCTACCCAATTGAGCGTAACGTCATTTTCGTACAACAACCCAAAAGGGTTTGGTTTAGCGCAGCGTGACCGCGACTTTAATAACTACCTAGATACCGAAGCACATTACCATAACCGCCCTAGCCTTTGGATTGAGCCGCAAGGTGAGTGGGGAAATGGTCGAGTTGAGCTAGTAGAAATACCAACAGATACTGAAACTAACGACAATATTGTGAGTTACTGGGTACCAGAAAAACCGATGAAAACCGGTGATTCATTAAAACTAAGCTACAAAATGAGCACCTTTAATGCACACCTAACCCAACATGAAAAAGCCCGTGTAACACGCACCCGTATCGGCAGTGCAGCATTACCAGGTGAAGATAACCCGCCACCGCAAAGTCATCGCCAATTTACGGTTGATTTTGCAGGCCCCGATTTAAACAACCTGTCTGAAAAGCTAACGCTTAACCCCGATATACAGCTTACAGCAGGTGAAGTAAGAGATGTAACAGTGCAAAAACTTCCTAATTCTCTTGGTTGGCGAGTAGCGTTTAAAATTGCACCACAGGACGATCAACCCGTTGATATGCGTTTATCGTTAAAACTTCGTGATAAAGAAATTAGTGAGGTATGGAGCTATGTTTGGTACCCAAATGACATCAAGTAACAAAGGCACTGGCACGCCAATGCCATTCAAAACACTGCGTGTATGGTTATTTGCTATTGCAGCATTAACGACCTCAGGGTACGGCATCTCTATTATGTTTGAAATTTTAAGTTCAAACGGAATGACCTTGCTTGAATATGCACTATTAATTTTATTCTCTATTACTTTTGCGTGGATAGTAACGGCATTTTGTAGTGGAACAATCGGCTTTGTGCTGCAATTGCTGCGTATTGACCCACTCACCTTAAGACGTATTAAGCCAATTAAGTTTGACAATGCGGCGCTTGCACAGCAAAAAACAGCTGTGGTTATGCCTATCTACAATGAAGACACCCACCGTGTTATTGCAGGCTTTGAAGTAAGCCTACAATCATTAAAAGAAACAGGGCAACTTGCCAACTTTGACTTTTACTTACTAAGCGATACACAAGACCCTGAAATAGCACAAAACGAGCTAAGCGCGTGGCATGCATTATGCGAGCGTTTAGGCGATACAGCTAAACAGGTTTTTTATCGTCGCCGTGAAGACAACAAACACCGTAAAGTGGGTAATTTAACTGACTTTTGTGAACGTTGGGGTAGCCAATACGATCATATGATTGTACTTGATGCCGATAGCGTAATGACGGGCAAATGTATGCTTGAGCTTACCACAAGCATGATAAACAACCCGCAAGCAGGTTTAATTCAAACTATCCCTATTCCGGTTCGCCAAGATACCTACTTTGGTCGTTTTTTACAGTTTGCTTCAGTGCTTTACAGTCCAATGCTAGCAACGGGTTCTGCTTTTTGGCAAACCGATAAAGCGAACTACTGGGGCCACAATGCCATTATTCGTGTAGAAGCATTCATTAATTATTGTGGTTTACCAACACTTGAAGGTAACGCCCCGTTTGGTGGTGAAATTTTAAGTCATGACTTTGTTGAAGCATCATTGCTACATAGCGCAGGGTGGGACGTACTCCTGCTTAGCGATATTGAAGGTAGCTACGAAGAAGTGCCGAGTAATATTTTAGATTATGCCATTCGCGACAGACGCTGGGTTCAAGGTAACATTCAGCATTTAGGGTTATTAGGTTCTTCTAAGTTAAAATTAATGAGCAAGTTTCACTTTTTATTAGGTGCAACCGCTTATATTTCATCGCTTATTTGGTTATCTATGCTTGCACTAAGCACTATAGATGCCGTTACACGCGCTCTTAATAGCGATGTGTACTTTAACCGTGTTTATCAGTTATTCCCTACATGGCAAATAGCTAAAACAGACTTAATAGACTCGCTGCTTTATTTAACTATTGTCATATTACTTATGCCTAAATTAATGGGCGTAATTGTAACACTGGTACACAGAAATAAGCGTTTTGGTGGCTCATTTAAGCTCATACTAGGGTCAATAATTGAAACCGTATTTGCCATTATTGTTGCGCCACTAATGATGGTGTTTCATGCCTACTTTGTAGTGTGCGTATTTTTAGGTAAAAAGGTTAAATGGGATGCACAACCACGAGAAGGCCGAATGGTACCTTGGAAAGAAGCATTTGGTTATACGCTATTTTCAACTCTAGTCGCTATAGTGTGGGGCGCAACAGCCTATTACTTTACGCCAGTATTCTTTTGGTGGTTATCGCCAATATTGCTTGGCCTATTACTAGGCGCACCGATTATTCGATACACCAGCAGCATTAAGCTAGGGGTACAGCTACGTAAAATGGGTATATTTATTTGCCCTAGTGAAGTAGATAATGACCCAATGCTAAATAACCTCAAAGAGCACCTAAAAGAGATTTCGGTACCTGAGGCAGGGCAATACCCTAAAACTATACCAACGCTGCCACAAGAGCATTTAGTGGTTATGCCAATACAAAGCTTTAATAAATCAAAGCCTCATTTGCCAAAGATGAAAGCGCTAAGAGCTAAAGCCATTAAGAAGTTTAATTAGCGCGGTTATAGTACTAACACTAAAAAGGAGCACATAATGCTCCTTTTTTTATACCTATAACATTATCTATATACGTAATTTTTAATCATTTTAAGAAGCCGAACTTGCATTAGCTGCGTTATAAATATCGCGTTTATACCAATTTGCTTAATTAAATGAGTTATACCTATCCGCATAATTAAGTGATCTATTTTGAGGATGGAAAAGCGTGTTGATAGCAAGGCAAAAAACTCGCTATTTAGTTGTTCTAAATGAGAATTTTTTAACGCAGAGTGCGACACGTCTAGCCCCTAAAAATGATTAAGTATTATTGCGCATTGGTATTACCAACCTACTAGATTATAAAAAGTATAAGCCACTTACCTTCTAGCTATATAAACATAAATAACAGGCAATAAAAAACCCGCAACATGTGCGGGTTTTTTTAAAGAGTAAAAGTGCTAATTACTTAGCCGCTTTTTTCTCTTTTTCTGCAGCGATTACAGTGTCAGCTACGTTTTGTGGACATGCTGCGTAGTGTGAGAACTCCATAGAGAACTGACCACGGCCTGATGTCATTGTACGTAGTGAACCGATGTAACCGAACATTTCTGATAACGGAACGTCAGCTTTAATACGAACGCCAGTTAAACCAGCTTCTTGGTCGCTTAGCATACCACGACGACGGTTAAGGTCACCGATTACGTCACCAACGTGATCTTCTGGAGTGAACACGTCAACTTTCATGATTGGCTCAAGAAGCTGTGCGCCCGCTTTAGGGATCGATTGACGGAAAGCGCCTTTAGCTGCGATTTCGAATGCGATTGCAGATGAATCCACGGCGTGGAAGCCACCGTCGAAAAGCTCAACTTCAACGTCAAGTACTGGGAAGCCAGCTAGAACACCTTCACCCATCATTGACTTAAAGCCTTTCTCAACTGCAGGCCAGAATTCTTTAGGTACGTTACCACCAACAACTGATGAAGAGAACGTGAAGCCTGAAGCAACTTCGCCTGGCTTGATACGGTAGTCGATTTTACCGAACTGACCAGAACCACCAGATTGTTTCTTATGCGTGTAGCTATCTTCGATTTCACGAGTGATAGTTTCACGGTAAGCAACCTGTGGTTGACCAACGATAAGGTCTACGCCGTAAGTACGCTTAAGGATATCTACTTTGATATCTAAGTGAAGCTCACCCATACCTTTAAGGATAGTTTCGCCTGAATCTTCATCAGTCTCAACTTGGAAAGACGGATCTTCTGCAACCATTTTACCGATAGCAACACCCATTTTCTCATTACCGCCTTTATCTTTAGGCTGTACAGCAATCGAGATTACTGGAGTTGGAAATACCATTGGCTCAAGAGTTACTGGGTCTTTCGGATCACATAGAGTGTGACCAGTTTGTACGTTTTTCATGCCTACGATTGCAATGATGTCACCAGCTTGTGCTGAAGTTAACTCTTTACGCTCATCTGCTTGCATCTCAACCATACGGCCAACACGCTCTGTTTTACCAGTAAACGAGTTAAGGATAGTGTCACCCTTGTTAAGTTTACCAGAGTAAATACGTACGAATGTTAATGCACCAAAACGGTCATCCATGATCTTAAATGCTAACGCTTTAAACGTTTCATCAGCAGATACGATTGCATGCTCGCCGTTTTCAACACCTTCTTCATCCATAAGAGGTTGAGGATCAACTTCTGTAGGAGATGGTAAGTAATCAACAACAGCGTCTAGTACTAGTTGAACACCTTTGTTTTTGAATGCAGAACCACAGAATGTAGGGAAGAAAGCAAGGTCACGAGTACCTTTACGGATACAACGCTTGATATCTTCTAAAGAAGGTACTTCACCTTCCATGTACGCTTCCATTAGGTCATCGTCTTGCTCTACAGCAGTTTCGATAAGCATTTCATGGTATTCGTCTACTTTGTCAACCATGTCTGCAGGAACGTCTGTGATTTCGTAGTTTTCAGGAAGACCAGTGTCATCCCAAACGTATGCTTTTTTAGTAAGAACGTCTACAACACCAACGAAGTCATCTTCAATACCGATTGGTAAAGTCATAACTAGTGGTACAGCACCAAGTACTTTACGTACTTGCTCAGTTACACGGTAAAAATCAGCACCCATACGGTCTAATTTGTTTACGAAGATAATACGTGCAACTTCTGATTCGTTAGCGTAACGCCAGTTAGTTTCTGATTGTGGCTCAACACCACCAGAACCACAGAATACACCAACACCGCCGTCTAATACTTTAAGTGAACGGTAAACTTCAACTGTGAAGTCAACGTGTCCAGGAGTATCGATAACGTTGAAACGGTGATCTTTCCAGAAACAGCTTACTGCCGCAGACTGGATAGTAATACCGCGCTCAGCTTCTTGATCCATGAAGTCAGTAGTAGATTCACCATCATGAACCTCACCTGTTTTATGGATAGTACCTGTAAGCTTCAGGATACGCTCAGTAGTAGTGGTTTTACCCGCATCAACGTGCGCGAAAATACCAATGTTTCTGTACTTCGATAAATCTGCCATTATTTTACTCTTAATAAAGTCGATAAATTATTCGGCGGGAGTATAGCATTACTTAAAGCGAACATCACCATACAAGTCGCTTAAAATGCAATCAATTCAATAAAATTTTTTTAGATTTGAAAGATGTGGCATTTAAATAACACTGATTATTATATAAACCACTAAAACTATTATGTTTTATTCTTGTAATCTTGGTTTTAGAAAGTTACTTAATTATTTTGTAGCAACGCTCCGGTCGACCAATACTGCCGTAGCTTTGATCAGCACTTAGCTTTTCTGACTCTAGTAAAAACTCTAAATAGCGCCTAGCAGTTGAACGACTCACCCCAACTAAATCGCCCATTTGTTGAGCAGTAAAGGCACTGGCGTCATGTTGTACAAATGCATCATGAATTTTCTGTAAGGTAAGCTGATCAACCCCTTTTGGTAACCTAACTGTTGGTTTAGTTTGCTCTTTAGAGCCAAACAAAGAGTCCACCATAGACTGGGTTACTTCGTTTGCATCAGAAAAACATTGCTGGCGCGTTTCAAAACGCGCTAACGCTTGATCTAAGCGGTTTAACATTAACGGTTTAACTAAAAAGTCGCAGGCACCTAGCTGCATTGCTTTTTCAAGCGTTTCGACTTCTTTAGCCGCCGTTAGCAGCATTACTTCACTTTTAATTTCACGGCGGCGTAAATCCGATAGTAAATCCAGTCCGTTACCATCAGGCAGGTGTATGTCGAGCAAAATAAGATCAGCCTCTATGGCTTGTAACAAGGCTGTTGCAGTACTTAAATTACCTGCAATACCAACCACCTGATACTGTGCTTGGCGCAAGCTCTGCTTTGCAATTTGACTTCCCGCAGCACCGCCTGGCAGCAATAAATACTGCGCAATAAGCTGCGCTACTTCAACTTCGTCTTCAATTATAATTACAGAATAGGTCATGCTTATTTACTCTTATTATTTTGGAATATAAACACTTAAGCGCGCCCCTAGTAAGTCAGACTCACCTATTTCTAAACTACCACGGCACGAGTCTAAATTGGTTTTAACCAAATACAAACCAATACCATGTTGCGCCCCAGATTTAGAGCTAAATTGTGGCGTAAAAATAACCTCATGGTCTGAGCCTAAACCAAACCCAGTATCTTCTACATCAAATAATAAAGTCTGACTGGTTTCATCCACGGTCACTCTTACCACCGGGGCGCGAGTATCTGAAGCTCTAATAGCCGCTTCAATGGCGTTATCTATTAAGTTGCCTAAAATGGAGACTACCCTTTCGAGCATATCTTTGCGCGCTATAACACCTAGCAGGCTATCTGGGTTTAGCGCTAATGTAACATTAAGCTCTCGCGCTTTATGGTATTTACCTACTAGCAAACCGGCTAGTACAGGGTCTTGAATTCGTTCAAGTAAGTTATGAATTTGCGCTTGAGAGCCTTGGCTCTCTTGCCCTATAAGTTCAATTGCTTGCTCATTTTTACCCATTTGCACCAAAGCCCCAATCAGGTTTAGTTTATTTGAGTAATCATGGGTTTGCACACGTAGTAGCTCAGCAAATGCTTGTACTTTTGTTAGCTGCTGGCTTAAATATTCTAGCTCATCCGATGGGCGCATACTGAGTAAAATGCCATCGGCCTGCCCTTGAACTTGTAAAGAAAAGCGCGACAAAATAATCCGTTTATCTGCTGCAAATAGCTCAAACCCAACAATTTTACGGCTTTGATTTCGTAGTAAAAATTCAGCATGTTCTGGCAGTAGGTCTTCAAGGGTGAGGTTTTTATTAATGGTAGATGTTGGTTTATCCAAAATTTCGCAGGCACGTTGGTTTAACTTTCGGACTTTGCCATCGGGCTCAAGTGCAATAATACCGCTGCGAACCGTATTTAAAATAGCATCCTGCTCTGAAAATAACCGTCCTATTTCATCAGGTTGTAAGCCAAATATTGCATTGCGTACTCGCTGCCCAATATAAACAGCCGCTACAATACTCAAGCCAACAAGCAGCAGTCCCCAAATAAGTATTTCAGCACTACGCGATAAAATAAGCGGATTAATTGATTGCACCAAAAAGCCAACAGACACTAAGCCTATAATTTCATTATTAGCATTATATACGGGTACTTTTCCACGAATAGACTCCCCCATACTGCCATGCGCAACCGATATATAGCGCTCGCCATTAAGGGCGTTTTTGCTATCTCCCCCAACCATAGGTTTGCCAATTTTGTGCTCATCTGGGTGTATAATGCGCAGCGCATTAATATCGCCAACTACAATAAAGTCAGCACCAGTGAGCTCTGTGAGGGTCTCTATTTGCGAGTTAAACGCTGATAAGTCGCCTTTCTCCTCTAACGCATTTATTACATCTGTACGTGTTGCAACACTATTAGCTACAGCCAATGCTTTATCACCTATGTGGTTATGTAAACTTTGCGCTGTAAGTTGATACACCAACGCCCCAAACAATATTGCTTGTAAAACACATAGCCCTGTTACCCAAATAATTAAACGTGTTTCTAATCGTTTAGGCTTTTTGACCATGCTTTGCAAAGGATTTAGCTTGTTGGTGTTGATCATTTATCTCTCTATTGAGCTTGCTCTTGCTGTAACTTAGACGCTGTTTTATCTGCACGGCGCTGCTTTAAGTAATCCTTTAAAGGAAACAACAGCACTAAAATAGACAGTATAAAAATACTTAACGTGAGTGGTCTGTCCCATAAAAAGCTTAAAGAGCCATCTGAAATCATCATTGAGCGACGAAAGTTACGCTCAATCATGTCTCCTAAAATAAAGCCCAGTAACAATGGTGCCATTGGAAAGGCCAATAGGCGCAATACTAACGCAACCAAAGCTACGCCAACCATCATAAATAAGTCGAATGTGTTAAACGACACCAAGTACACACCAATTAAACTAAAGAACAAAATCATAATGGTTAATACCGACTTTGGCATTGCCAATACTTTTGCGAAATAAGGAATGAGTGGCAGGTTTAAAATTAATAAAACAATATTGCCAAAATACATACTTACAATTACAGACCAAAACACACTAGGGTTTTCTTGCATAAGCATTGGACCTGGCTGAATGCCGTAAGCGATTAGTGCCCCAAGCATAATAGCCGTAGTGCCAGAGCCTGGAATACCTAAAGTTAGTAAAGGAACAAACGAGCCTGTGCACGCAGCATTATTTGCAGATTCAGGGGCGGCTAAACCACGTAAAGAGCCCTTACCAAACTTATCTTTTAGGCCTTTAGGTGCCAAATTTCGCTCAGTGGCATACGCCATAAAGCTAGCAATAGTGGCGCCGGCGCCAGGTAAAACACCAACAATAAACCCTAAGAATGACGAACGGCCAACAACCGGTGCCATATCTTTAACTTCGTCTTTTGTTAATTTAGTTGAGCCAATTTGTGGGGTGTCTGAATCATTCAGGCTTTTAGCATCTTTTTTCTCTGGCTTAACAACATTAATTAATGCCTCAGCAAGGGCAAACGTTGCCATTGCAATTAATAAAAAGCTAATCCCATCAAGTAAGTCGGCTTGGCCAAAGGTAAAGCGCTCAGTACCCGATGACGGGTCTATACCTACCGTTGCCAACATTAAACCAAATACGGTCATCATCATTGCTTTTAAAAACTGACCTTTATTTGAAAATGCAGCAATGGCTGTTAAACCTAAAAACATAAGTACAACATAATCAGGAGACTGAAAACTCAACGACACCTTTGCTAATAAAGGCGCGGCAACCATAAGTAATATGGCGCCTATTGTTCCGCCTATAAAGGAAGAATAAGCAGCAATAGCCAAAGCTTTACCTGCATGACCTTGCTTTGCCAGTGGATAGCCGTCAAAAGATGAAGCCACCGTACCCGCCACCCCCGGCGCATTAATTAAAATAGATGACGTAGAGCCGCCAAAAATTGCGCCATAATAAACACCGGCCATTAAAATCATACCCGAATCAGCGCCTATGCTATAAGTAATCGGGATCATCAAGGCTATTGCAGTTATAGGCCCAAGCCCAGGTAACATACCAATAAACGTACCCACCAAACAGCCAGCTATCACGTACATTAAATTATTAAAGTCGAGCACGGTCGACAAACCAAGCATAATTCCATCAAACATAACTTAACTCCACAAATCGCCCGGAACCAAGTAAATACCTAATACTTGAGTCATCAAAAACCAAAACACCACAGCAACAGGAATAGAGGCAAATAATAAAATTTTCTTGCGCCTTTCACCCATTACAAAAAAACCTGCTAATAAAAAAGCGCTTGTAGATATTAAAAAGCCTACAGGCTCTAACATCGCACTATAAATCACCATTAAAACTAATAAGCCTAAAGTGCGTACAACATGCGATTTTTCTAATGGCTGGTTTTCTGCTGCTTTTTCGTTTGGCTTAAGTAAAGTGGAGCCAATAGAAAGCAAGCACACCACAATACCAAAAGCAGCGTACACTTTTGGTAACGTAGCAGAAGTAACCGTTTCGTATTCTTCAAATGGCAATAGTGGAATTTGCCACGCCACCACGGCGTAAAGAGTAAATAGCGCCAAGAATAAACTTGGCCCTAGTAGTTCGCGATTCATCATAAAAACCTCGATTAATCCGCTTTACGAATAAAGCCAAGCTCTTGCATAACCACTTTAAGCTGCGCTTCTTGTTTTTCGAGTGACTTAATAAATTCATCTTTTTCCTGAAAAAGATTTAACCAGCCATTTCGCGCACGAACGGTTTCCCACTCAGAGGTTGATTGTAATTTACGAAGTTTTTCAGTGTATTGCGCTAATTTATCGGCAGGTAAGTTAGGGGCTGCAAAAAACCCACGCCAATTAACAAATTCCATATCGTAACCCATCGACTTTAACGTCGGTATTTGTGGGTAATCAGTTAAAGCCTCAGGCGATGTAACGGCCAACACACGAGCCTGTCCGCCATTGGCAACTTCTAATGCTTCGCTTAAACCAGTCGAAAGTAAGTTAACCTCACCAGAGAGTAGGCCTGCTTTTGCTTTGCCACCGCCATCATATGGAATATAACGAATTCTACGACCGTCAACGCCGCCTGCTTTAGCCGCTTGTGCAGCAACTAAATGATCCATGCTGCCACGAGCTGAGCCACCAGCTACTTTAATTGAACTTGGGTCTTCTTTAAGTGCCTTAATGACATCTTGCCACGTTTTATAAGGCGAATCGTTACGTACAACAAATGCACCAAAATCAGCAATCATACTTGCTACTGGCGTTAAGTCTCGGTAACTGTAAGGAATCTTTCCGGTTAAGGCTCGCAACACTATAGGCGTTGAATTAACCATTAAAATATCGCCTTTTTTAGTACCTGATTCTATTAAGTAGGCAATTGCTCGCCCACCGCCGCCACCTGACATATTTTGAAAAGACGCATTATTATCGATGCCTGCCTTTACTAAACCTTCACCTACACCGCGCGCTGTGGTATCCCAACCGCCTCCTGGGCCTGCTGGCACTAAAAAGTGAATATCGGCCATTGCCATGGGGCTGCTTAGTACTAATGATGCCGCTAGTAATGTTGTTTTAACTGACTTAAATAATTTCATAGTGTGTCTCCTTAAAATAAATACTGCATACGTGCACTAAAGCCCATACCAGAGTCTTCATCACTTACAAGCGCAGCGGTGCCTGGGCCCTCTACATCGCTGTAGATAAGGTTGCCCATAAATTTAATGTCGCTACTGACGTAATAACTTGTTCCTAGTGTGAAAGTGGTTACTTCACTGCCTTGGTTTTTACTCGTTGCATCCATTTGTGAAACACGCGCAACAAGCTCCCATGCATTTTTTATATTTTTAGGTTGTACAAATAGAGCTGAACCTGCTTTGTACTGTCGTTGCTCCCCCCCTAAAAAGTAACTTGCTGAGACATGAAAGCCGTCAAAACGCTCTGCATCTAAGTCATCGCTACTATTAAGTGCATCTAATGCGCGGCTTGCGTACTCGGCCTCTAATGTTAAAGAGTCCGCCTGAAAAGCAAATTCAAGCCCCGACTGCGATAAGCTATCCAGTGCAACTGTTGTCCCACCTGCAGCATAATTAACTAGGCGTACATTAGTTTCACGTACTTCACCACGGGCAAAACGCGCTCCTAGTTCATTGCCACCCATATCGCGGTATGAATGCCATGCACCTAAATGAATTACGTCTCCTGGCGCTGCACTCGACCACGTAGCACGCCCTGTAATAGCAAGTATTATGCGGTCGTTTTCATCATTACCCGTTGCACCAAAGGCATCATTTTTATAAACCCCAACGGCATAACGAAAGCCTGAGTCTTTAAAGTATTGATAAGCAGATACGCCCCAACGAAAAAAGGGCGAGAAAGTATTGGCAACAGCACTACGCTCAATAGTATTAATATGTTTTGAGCTAGTAAGTGCGTTTAGCGACATGTCTTCGCGGATTTTACCGGCTTTAATTTTAAGGCCGTTTTCAAATGCATAGCGTACACGTGCAAGTACAATTTCGGCATCACCTTCGCCAAATTCTAAAAGTAATTTGTGATCCCAGTTACCATGCTCACTCTCTACATAGGTACGAATACGGCGAGGAAAGAAATCGCTCCCGCCTGAGCCATCATTGCCTGCGTTATAGGCACCTTCAAAATAGTTGTAATCAAGCTGTACTCGCCCTCCAAACTCCAAATTAAAGCTACTTGATGTTTTTAAAGCGTTAACTTCTTTTTGCAATGCATCTAATTGCGCTTGTAGTTTTTGAGTATCGTTATCGGCTAAAGCAGATGTGCTAACTAATGCTGCTGTAATTGCCAAAGCGAGCTGTGTGTTACTTGCTTTCATTATTTTCTCCACGCTGTGTTTGTGTATTTATTGTCAGGTAGATATGCGACGACAAACTGCTATCTAACGCGCAGCTTATTGTTAACGGGAAATTAACGAAATATTTTGAGGGAAAGGTGCATTGATGATCGTTAAGTGCTTTTTGCTCATTAAAACCATGAACAAAATGAACAAAAATAAATAACAAGCCAGCGTTAACCGCTCGCTCAGAACCTGAATAAAAAACGCACGAAATAAAATAAGAATTATTTGCATTTGGGTGTTGACAGTTTATTAGATCTAACTGATAATCAATATCAACAAGACGGGAATGCATACCCACTTGTGACGGAATGAACTAATTTGTTTCTCGACCCTGAAACAACGTGTGGCGCACGTAAACAGCTATGGTTACTTGTTATGAACCGCAACGCCCCTTGATGTTGATGATGAGTAACCGCCCTACTATTTTACTTGCTACATTGCTCATATCGGTGACGGTAGATATGAAACTAAAAAAGCCCTTACGGGCTTTTTTTATGTCTGTAATTTAGTAAGCAACAGGCTCACATAAATTAATCCATTAACGGCGGTTTTTGCGTGCACGTGCACGGCGCTGTTTTTTCTCTTCTTCTTTGGCTGCCTTTTTAGCTTCTGCTGCAGCACGTAAACCAGCAACCATTATTTCTTCTTCTTCACGCATGGCAGGGGTTTCCATAGTGATGCGGCCAATAATGCCATCACGAAGTTCATTTATGAGTATTTCAGACATTTTGTAGGTGTCTATTTGGTTACCACCACGAATACAGCCGCGCTTTTTACCCGCCATTTCAACAAATTCCCAATCACTTTCTGGCAATTCATCAATTTTGTAGCGTGCTTTTAAAAGCTCAGGGTATGCATGTAGTAAATACTCTGCGGTGTAACTTGCTACATCTTCATATTCAAGTGCGGTGTCGCGTATTGCACCTGTAGCGCCTAAACGGTAACCCGAGTTTTCGTTTTCTACTTTAGGCCACAGCATACCAGGCGTATCGTAAAGCATAATGCCATCTTCAAGCTTAATGCGTTGCTGCGCCTTAGTTACCGCAGGCTCATTACCTGTTTTTGCCACTATGCGCCCAGCTAATACATTAATTAAAGTTGACTTCCCCACATTTGGAATACCCATAATCATGGCTTTAATTTGCTTATCAGCACCTACTTTGTGCGGTACTAGCTTTTTACACAGCTCATTAATACGGTGCACCTCAGCGGCTTTATCATGACCAAACGCAATAGCTTTAACGCCACTTTCTTGCTCAAAATAGTCTTTCCACGTTTGGGTCATTTTAGGATCGGCTAAATCAGCCTTATTTAAAATTTTGATGACCGGCTTGCCTTCGCGAAGCGTGGTTACCATTGGGTTTTCGCTGCTGTAAGGAATGCGTGCATCAAGCACTTCAATGATCACATCCATTTGCGGCATTATTTCTTTAATCTCATTACGGGCTTTATTCATGTGCCCAGGGAACCACTGGATAGCCATTTTTAACTCCTAACATATAATTTGCCGCTATTTTAACTGGCAATTCATTTAATTGCGCTATACTGGCGCAAATTTTTTCAGATTAGACATTATGGCTCTTAAATCTACCATTATTAAAGCGCAGTTATCGCTAAGCGATATGGACCGCCACGTGTACCAAGATTTTAATTTAACTTTGGCACAACACCCATCAGAAACCGAACAACGTTTGATGATTCGTCTACTTGCCTATGCGCTTAATAGCTGTGATGGTTTAGAATTTACCAAAGGATTAAGTGCCGATGATGAACCTGAGCTTTGGCATGTAAACTACAGTGAAGAAATAGAGCTGTGGGTAGAGCTTGGCTTACCGGATGAAAAACGCTTAAAAAAAGCCTGCAATAAATCTAAAAAAGTGGTGCTTTATACTTATGGCGAAAACAACCAAGCTATTTGGTGGCAAAAGCATCAACCTAAGTTGTACGATTTTAAAAACTTGAGTATTTTTAGCCTTGATTACGCCGCCACGCAGGCGCTTGCCAATTTAGCTGATCGTAATATTAAGCTAACTATTACCATTCAAGATGGTGATGTGTGGGTAAGTTCAGACACTGCAAATATCGAAGTAAAACCTCAGCAGCTTATGTAAACACTTTAGGTAAGAGCGTATGAAAATAAACCACGTTGTTGTACTACATGGCCTTTATATGTCGGGCTTTGTTATGCGTCCGCTTTGCTCTCGTTTGGAGCAATCGGGCGTAAAGGTATTAAACTTAACTTACAATACGCTTGACCCTAACCTCGAAACTATTTTTAAACAAATTGATGAGTTTATTGGTGATGAGCCCTCTGCGCTTGTATGTCACTCTATGGGTGGACTAATTGCGCGTGCCTATTTAGAGGCAAGCTCTAAAGCGAGTAAGCACGTTACCAAAGTGATTACTTTAGGGACTCCGCATCAGGGCAGTCATATTGCACAAAAAATGAAGCAAAAGGGATTTGAAACATTTTTAAAAAATAGCGTCGAATTTTTACTAACCAAAAATGGTAATTGGCCCTTTAAAGCAAAGCTTTATAGCATAGCGGGCGACCTGCCTATTGGCTTAATGCCGTTAATTGTAAAAGGCAGCCAATCAGACGGCACAGTACTACTTGATGAGACCAAGCTTAAAGGTATGGCTGAGCACAAAGTGTTTCATTTAAGTCATACCAGCATGATTTATTCCCGCCAAGTGCTTGATTACATTATTAAGTGCTTGAACGAATAAGCTTAGTCTTCTGCTGCTGCCGCTATTTTATAACTAATTAAAAATACAATGCCCAAAATAAGCGGGATTGGCGCAGCAATATAGCCAAAGGTATCTGAGTTAGCCAAGCTTGCCCCCGCTAAATGCGCTACCAGCCCCAATACAAATGCGATAACGGCAATTCCTACCACTATTAATTCAGCTTTATTTTGTTTAACTGTTTTTGCATCCATAACCACTCTCCAATAAATAGGTGTATTTATTTGCTTAAGTTAATTATGAGCAGACGCCACAAAGTTTTACTGATGTAGATCAATAGTTGAAATAGCGAATACATCGCCTTGTAGAAAGCTTGTTTTAGATCATAATTTAAACACGTTTTGTTTTATTTTATTGTTTAGGGGTAGTATTTTAATAAATTCGACCCATCTATATTGTATAAACGATTTTTAATGCACTGCGCCTTTAATAGATAAAAACTATCGTCATATTTGGTTTAAACAATTTTACTAATTAATAGCGTTAAGCAATAATTATCACTCGTTCATAAATAAACGGTTATTCAAGGAGCAAGTTATGTCACAGGTAAATGCAATAGGTTTAAACAGCGCAAAAAGCGAAGACATTATAAAATCTCTCAATACATTATTGAGCAGCTACCAAATTCAATACATGAATGCGCGTGGTTTTCACTGGAATATTAAAGGCCGTAACTTTTTTGAATTACACATTAAATTTGAAGAAATTTACAACCTATTACTAGAAAAAGTAGACGAAATTGCAGAGCGTATTTTAACATTAGATGGCGCGCCACTACATGCATTTTCAGATTACCTAGAAGTAAGCGAAATTAAAGAAGCTAAAAATATCAGCGATGGTACAGCGGCAGTAGAAAACCTACTAGCGGGTTACAGCACACTAATTAAAATGCAACGTGAAGTGTTAAGCCAAGCTGGTGATGCGGACGACGAAGGTACTGCATCATTAATGGGTGATTATATTTCTGAGCAAGAAAAACTCGTGTGGATGCTTAAAGCTTACTTAGATTAAGCTAAAAAATAAGCCCTCAAAAGGGAGGGCTACAAATAGGGAGAATCGTAAATTTCTTTGCGATTCGGGTTATATATTAGCCACCTCCCTCTACAAAACAACGCCACTGTTACCAGTGGCGTTGTTTTTAGTTTAAGCGGTTTAAATATGTTAGCTCTTGCTATTGGGCCCAAATAAAAAGCCCCAGTAGTTGCTGGGGCTTATTAATATTTTACCAATATGTTTTTATATACTCATCATCTGGATGCTGTTGTAGGTAACTTTCTGAATCTTTATAAAAGTTTACTTCTACTTCGCTGTTTTTCCAGACTTTTTCAAACATATTTTTAGCAATAATATTCGCAAATAAGTAATCAACTCGCTGGTATCCGCGCTCTTTTACGCTAGCAAAATAAGTTTCTAATGAATCTAAACTATCCAATGTGAGCAGTTCAAACTCTTCTAAGTTAACCACTACAAACTTTACTGTTCCTTTGGGGTGCGTACTTAACTCCTGAACCACCCCATTAGTTAACAAGGTAATACCCTCATTATTAAAGCTACCCACCAGCTTTAAATACATGGTGGGTGGCTGAGAACAAATATCAAACTCTCCATGAGCTCCAAACATAAATAACCTTATATATATCAGTGCTTCATTAAAGCTTAATACATTTTGCTTATTTTGCAGTTATTTTATAAGGGCAATAAAAAAGGCCATTTCGAGAGCTTTTTCTTCAAGGCTTTTAAATCGGCCAGATGCGCCGCCATGGCCTGCATCCATATCGGTTTTAAACACTAAAATGTTGTTATCTGTTTTAAGCTCGCGCATTTTAGCTACCCACTTCATTGGCTCCCAGTATTGCACCTGAGAGTCATGTAGGCCCGTGGTTACTAAAATATGCGGGTAATCTTGCGCTTTAATATTATCGTACGGTGAGTAAGCGGCTATTACATCGTAAAATGCAGCATTATTAGGATTACCCCACTCATCGTACTCATTCGTGGTAAGCGGAATGCTTTCATCAAGCATGGTTGTAAGTACATCTAAAAAAGGCACATGGCAGCCTACACCTAAATATAGCTCAGGTGCTTGGTTTAGTACGGCACCCATTAATAGGCCTCCGGCACTGCCGCCTGACGCAAACACTTTATCTTTATCAGCATAACCTGTCTCTACGAGCGCCTTAGTTATATCGATAAAATCACTAAAACTATTTTGTTTGTACTCTTTTTTACCTTGTTCGTACCAGTGGCGCCCTAACATTTCTGAGCCCCTAACATGGGCTATTGCATATACAAAACCACGGTCTAGCAAACTCAATGCGGTACTTGAAAAGCTCGGATCAATTGTGTAGCCATAAGCACCATACCCATATTGAAACAGCGGGTTGGTGCCATCTTTTTTAAATGACTCTTTTTTATAAACTAACGACACGGGCACTTTTACACCATCGCGAGCCGTGATCATTAACCGCTCAGAGGCATATAGTTCACTGTCAAAACCACCAAGTACTTGTTGCTGCTTTAATAATGTTTTTTTACCGGTTGTTAAATCAACATCATACAGCGAGCCTGGTGTCGTTAAGCTTGAATAATAAATACGTACTGCTTGAGCCTCTGGCTCTGGGTTCATGGCTACGGCGGCGTAATAACATGGATCACTAAAGGCAAGTGTCATACGTTGTTGAGCATTGTTAACCACAACAAAGCGCGCTTGACCTTGCTCGCGCTCGCTAAGCACTAAAAAGTCATCAAATATTTCCACACCTTCTAACAACACATTGTCGCGATGTGGGGTGTGTTCCTGCCACAGGGTTTTATCTGCAATTGTTTCGCTTGTAGCCGTCATCAATCTAAAGTTTTTAGCATGCCAATTAGTCACGATATAAAAAGTATCGCCATGTTTGTCTACATCAAACTCATGGCCTTCTTCGCGTGGCATTAACGCACTAAATTCGCCCTGTGGGTTATTAGCATCTAACACCCAAGTATCGTTTGTTTCGGTGGTGGCCAAATCTATAATAATAAGGCTTTCGTCACGGCTTTTACCTAGCCCCATGAAAAAGCTTTTATCGTGCTCTTCGTACACCATAACATCTTGGCTTTGCGCTGTGCCAAGTTCATGCCTAAACACCTGAAAACCTAATAAAGTTTGTAAATCTTTTTTCACGTAATAAACAGTTTTATTATCGTTAGCCCACACAACTTGGCCTTCAGTGTTTTCTAATACATCACTGAGCATGTCACCCGTTTGTAAGTTTTTAAAATGAACGGTGTAAATTCTGCGGCCTTCGGTATCTTCTGAGTACGCCATTAATTGCTCGCATGGGCTAAGGGCCACTTCACCTAACTCATAAAACTCGTGCGTTTGCGCCAATACATTTACATCAAGCAATAATTGTTTGTCATCGGCGCTAATACTGGTGCTTCTATAGTGGCGCGAGTATTCATCGTCGCCACGCACCTCAGAGTGGTACCAGTATTTACCGTCTTTTACTGGCACGGTATTGTCATCTTTAACTATGCGCCCTTTAAGCTCTTCAAACACTGTGTTTTGCAACGGTTTCATAGCTGCAAGTTGCTCATCGCTATAAGCATTTTCGGCTTTTAGGTGGGCCAGTACGTCTTCGTTTTCACGCGCATCATCACGCATCCAATAGTAATTATCGGTTCGCGTTTTATTGTGCGTGGTTAATTGATGAGGCTGCTTTTTAGCAACAGGAAAATGAGCTAATGATTGAGAAGAAAATTCACTTAAAGACACAACAAAACCGTATAAAAAATAACAATGCGGGCAGTTTATCATAAAATTAAAAAAGCCCACTCATATTGAGTGGGCTTGAGGTATAAGTCCAAATTTTAAAATTACTGCAATTTTATTCTTGTCATTACACCCATGGGAAGATGGTTTGTTATTTTTAAATGCTACTTAGACACCTGAGTCCATGCCATTGCCCAGCTTTTACCCACCCCGGGCTCAAAGCTTGGGTCTTTATCGCTAGCAGTTCTGCAAAACTGGCTAAATGGCCATGCTTTACATTGATAAATATAGCCTGTTTTAGGCTGTAACACCTTAGTGCCTGCGTTGTATTTTTCGCAGCACTGAGGGTATATGTAATCATACTCTTGGTTATTGCATTGAGTTGAGCTGTCGCACTTTGCAACACAATGAAAATCTACACGTGCTTGGTTAATGCCGCTACTCTCTAGCGCAAATATCTTGTTCCCTCTATAAGCGACTACTAAGCCTTGGTCGGTCATTCTCCCTGCACTCACCAGTGGTACATGCACATTTATATATTCGGCAACTAAACGTGGCCAAGCATGAGGTTCACCTTGCTCTAAAGAGGTAATTTTATAATTAAACGATAAATCAACAAGCACTCCTTGCGTGTCTGAAAAGGTTACGCTAACCACATCACCAATAAATAATTGAGTATGATGGTTTAAACAACCTATAGTTGACCACGTTCCACAGGCCAACGACGTATGCATAAACACAGTAACACCTTAAGAGTCACAAAATTTTATCCATATAATATGGATACACAAAAACGACACTGAGGGCAAGCGATACCGTATAAAAATCATGCAGCAGCCCCGCTATCGTAGTTAAAACCTTAGACCGGAAACTTTGCGTCCTAGTCTTTCAACTAGTTTGCCAACAGAAAGGAGCGATTATAATTCGTGCGCCAAGCTTATTCAAACAAAAGAATGTAACCGAGAATTTAATACAATCCTAAATAACCAAAAAGCCAACTCACTTGAGTTGGCTTTTAATTATTTACGATGTTTGAATTTGTGCAGGCTTACGCCTTATTACTTTTCTATAAATTGTTTTAAATAACATGCCAATATCACCTAAAATTATATACAAACACGGTACCAATATAAGTGTTATTAACGTGGCAAACATCACAGCAAAGCCAAGCGCTACAGCCATAGGAATAACAAATTTAGCCTGTAAGCTGGTTTCAAACATGATAGGTAGTACACCAGCAAAGGTGGTTATTGAGGTTAATAATATTGCTCTAAAACGCGCACAACCTGCCTCTATTACAGCGTGTTTAACACTTACCCCCTCACGGCGTACTTGGTTTACGTAGTCGGTCATTACAAGGGAGTCGTTTATAACAACACCTGCGGCGGCTATTAAACCAAAGCCCGACATTAAGCTCATATCTAAATCAAACCAAAAGTGTCCCCAAATAGCGCCAGTTAAGCTAAATGGAATAACCGACATTACAATCAGGGGTTGCGCGTAACTTTTAAGTGGTACAGCCAGTAATATGTAAACTAAAATCATACCGCCGGCAAAAAACAGTAACTGCTCATTGGCTTGCGCTTGCTGCTCTTCTATTGCACCACCCAGCTCAGATTTAACGCTTGGGTATTCTTCTTTTAGTTGAGGAAGTAGGTTTTCTTTAACTTGCTTAACCACTTCACCTGGCTCAATTAGTTCTTCATCTATACTGCCGTAAACATACACAGTGCGGTAACCGCCTTCTCGGCGAATATAACTAATGCCTGGCGTTTCGGTTAGCTCTACTACATCACCAAGTAGTACTTCGCGGCCATTAGGAGTAGTTACAACTGCATGTTTAAGCGACGAAAACGCTTCGCGGGTTAGTTTAGGGTAACGCACCATTACACGTACTTCTTCACCATTGCGTATTACACGCTGCGCTTCACCACCGTAAAAACTAGCACCAACTTGGTTGGCAATGTTAGCAAGGTCGAGTCCTAAATCGTAAGCAACCGGTTTTAAGCTCATTTGCACTTCTTTACTTGCAGGGTCAATGGTTGAGCTTATATCAAACAAGCCTTTTTGCTGCTGTAGTAACTGAATGAAGCGTCGACCCGCTGTATTTAACGTGTCTATATCTGAGCCAAACAGTAAGTAACCAAACTCACCCTCGCCTATACCGCCACCGCCGCCTACATCGTCTTCAATAGTAAGCGATTTAAGCCCAGCAATAGTTGGCATTGCTTCACGCCAACGGCGCGAAAGTTCAAACGCATTATACGGACGCAAGTCTTCATCAACTAATGGAGCCAACAATTGCGACTCAGTTCTGCCTTGGTTAAACACTAAAACGTCGCGAATAATTTTTTGGCCAAATTCACGTTCGGTTTCTTCATCAACTCTAAGCACCATAGCTTCTACTTCACGAATAGCCGCAATAGTTTGTAAGTCAGAAACGTTATCGTTCATTTCTATATGAATTTGTGGAAAATCGTGCGGTACTTTTGGTGTTGGAACAGTGCGAACATTTCCTGATGTGATCAAGGCAACACTTATAAAAAACATGGCAATAAAGCCAAACAAAACGGTCCAGCGCCAGTCAACACAACGCGATATAAAGCGCTTATAAGGGCCGTTTACAAAACCAAAAAAGCGGGTATTAAAGCGATCGCGCCAGCCGCCTTTTTTAATTGGCGAAAAGTGCGTATGGGCAATATGGGCTGGTAATATAAGTTTTGACTCAACCAAACTAAACACTAAGCACAGCATTACCACAACAGCTATACCATAAAAGAACGCGCTTTCTGGCCCGCTCGACAGCGTAAACGGTGCAAATACCGCAATGGTTGTTAATACACCAAAAGTGGCAGGTGTTGCTACGCGGTTTGCACCACGTACTACGTTTTCTACACCGCCGCCGCTTTTTTCTACCTCGGTGTAAGCGGCTTCCCCTATCACTATGGCATCATCAACCACAATCCCGAGCACCATAATAAACGCAAATAACGAAATAATATTAATGCTAATGCCAAATAGCGGCATCATCATCATGGCCCCTAAAAAACACACTGGTAAGCCAATCATTACCCACAGTGCCAGTTTAAAGCGCAAGAATAACGACAGCATAATGGCCACTAATATTGCCCCTTGAAACAAATTAGCTTTCATCATATCTAGGCGTGCATTTAGGTAATAAGTCATGTCCATTAATGGCTCTAACCTAATGCCAGGTGGCAGTTGTTTATTTTTTTGTTCAATAAACGCCTTAACCGAATCAGCCACGGGGATCATGTTTTGCTCTTGCGTCGCCTTAACCGACATATACACAGCGTTTTCGCCATTAAACTTAAAGTAGCGTTCGCCTTCGGTAAATTGGTCTTTAATTTCGGCAATATCTTGCAGTAAAACTTTAGCGCCATACTCGCCAATTTTTACCGGAATTTGCCTAAACTCATCACCCGAATAAGATTGGTTTTCTACCCGTACAGAAATAATGCCAGCATCGGTAGTTAACTGCCCTGCCGAAAAATTAGCAGAGTAGCTACGTACCGCGTTCATAACATCACTGAGCGTTAAGTTATATTGGCGTAAGGTGTCAGGGTCTATTTCAATTGCTATCTCATCAAGCGGTACATCGTTTTCAACGAGTGACACGTTAGATAGCTGTAATAGCTCATCTTCAATTTGATTAGCTATTGGCTTAAGCTCAGTAAGGGGTAAATCGGCAACTAAAGTCATGCCTATTACGTCTTGTCTAAACTCTATTTGACTTATGGTGACCGGTTCCATGCCCGCCGGAAACGTTGCAATGCCATCTACGCGTAATTTTACTTTATCAAGTACATCGGTAAGCTCTGCATCGGTGTTAATTTCAAGACTTGCTCTGCCGCCATTTCTAAAAGCGCGATACACGCCTTTTTTAATTTCGGTTACATCTTTAAGCGACTCTTCTATTTTTATTAAAATACTTTCTTCTATTTCTTGAGGAGAGGCACCAGGGTAATTAGCTTCAACGTTAATGTAGTTAATTTCTACATTAGGGAACATTTGTCGTTGTATTGTTAGGTAACTAATTATTCCCATGATGATAATAAATACCATCATTAAATTAGCGGCTACTGAGTTTTTAGCAAAATAGGCTATTAACCCAGTTTGTTTTGGATGTGTTGTTTCGCTCATTACTTTACACCTTACAACTGTTGCGCATTAGCGGAGTTTTCGGTGTTTGTTTCAACACTACTTGCATCCGCCATACCGGCAACTTTAACTTGCATCCCTTTTTGCGGGTATTCAGGTAAAGTAATAACAAGCTTATCGTCGGCATTTAAGCCACTGCTAATATAAAAATACTCGCCTTCCTCTCTTACTACGGTCACCTTACGAGGCTCAAGCTCTTGTTGATCGTTAACTATCCACACTGTTTGGTTATTAACTAGCGATTGCGGCAATCTATAAATATTATTAAGCATGGCGCCTGCAAAATTAACCTGTACGTAGCTACCAAATTTAATTGCTGGTTGCTTGGTTTTTAAACCGTATGGGTCATTTATACGCACAACTAAGCTGCTCATTCGCGTGGCGTTATCAACAATACCGAGGTCGCGGTCAATCACCCCTTCGCGTGTAAAACTGTTTAAGCCTTTTTGAATAACCGTGGCCTTTATGCCTTTAATTCGATCTGGTAAAAATACGCTATCAAAACCCGCAATAGGAATAATCACCTCTGCTGTTTCTATATTATTTAAATCGGCAACCTGTGCGCCCATCGCCACAAATTGGCCAACACCTACATTACGGCTAACTACAAGCGCATCGTACGGCGATTTAATATCGCAGTTTTCTAGGTCACGCTGCGCTCTTTTTAAAGCAGCTTGCGCCGACTTAACTGAGGCTTGTGCACTTAATACTTGTGGTTTACGCAAAAATAAATCTGTTCGCGCTTTACCCGGAAAACGCGTTGCTTCGTCTTCTGCTACTTTTGCCTGCGCTTGCTCTTCAATTAATGCCGCTTGCGCGCGTGCTAAATCAGCTTCGGCCACTAAAACCGCAGCTTCGTAGTTATCTTTTTCAATGCTTATTAGGGTTTCACCACGGGCAACCACGCCACCGGCAACAAAATTAGGATGCCAGCTAATAACCTCACCCGACACCTGTGCAGCTAGCTGTGTGTTTTCTAATGGCTTTATTTCACCGTAGCTGTTTATTATTACTTGGTGATTATTAGCAGCTACCGGTTCAACTTGTACTGTGGGGCGAGTATCTACTGCTACTTTGTTATCTTCTTCTTTAGCAATAGCATTTATTCCCATAAATCCTACAATACCAATGGCTAACGCCACAAATGGGAACACCCATCTTAGTGAATTTGATTGCATTTCCTGATTACCTCATATTTCTACTAACACTATAATAACAGAGCGCAATAAAACATTAACCTGACATTTGTAAGCAACTGTTACAAATGCAAATAACACTTCAAATACCAACACAGCATGCCAATCTAACCCGTTATTCGTCGCATTTATTATATTTTGTTACAAACTTTTACCATTAAAAATCATAACGTTGTGAATGTGGGTTACTATTTCATCGAGAAGATGTGCGAATTAAAATAAATTTACGTACAGTCACAATAATTTAATAACACCCAAAAAGATTACATCATGAAACTAACAACTATTATGCTAGCACTAAGTATAGCGCTTAGCGGCCATGCCATAGCTGCTGATAAAAAAGAAGACAAAAAACCAAAAACACTTAGCGAAATGGTTAAAGACCAAACCGAATTTGCCGGTATTTTTAATCTTTACCAAGACCAAAAAACCGGCGAGCATTTAATGGTTATTAACGAATCGCAGCTTGATACTCCCTTTGTGTATTTTGCTCACACCGTAGATGGTGTTACCGATGCAGGCCATTACCGTGGTGGATACCGTGAAACCAAGCTAATTGAGTTTAGAAAATACTTTGACCGCATAGATATTATTAGCAAAACACCTCGCTATAAATTTGATGAAAGCAGTGCCATAGCAAGAGCAAGCGATGCAAACATTAGCGAAGCCGTACTTGCCAGCATTAAAATAGAAAAAGAAGAAGAAGGTAAAATAGCATTTAAAGTAAATAAGCTATTTTTAAGCGAAGCACTACACAAAGTATCACCAACACCAAACCCAGCTGACAAAAAAGCTAAAAAACGCTTTAAAGTAGGTAAATTAAACAATAAAAAATCACGCATTATTAAACAGCGTCCATACCCTAACAATTTAGATGTGGTGGTAGACTACGTGTTTAGTAATGCAAACCCTACGGTACGTGGCTCAAGTGCCGTAAGCGACCCACGTAACGTATCTATAAAAGTGCAGCATTCTTTTGTGGCATTGCCTAAAAACAATTATCAGCCACGTATGGACGATGCACGTATTGGTTATTTTACTAATCAGTTTGATAAAATGACCTCTACAGATTGGGCGCCCTATCAAGATGTAATTAAACGCTGGGACCTACAAAAAAAAGACCCTAGTGCAGCCCTTTCTGAGCCTGTAAAACCAATTACTTGGTGGATTGAAAACACCACCCCTGTAGAGTGGCGCGACACAGTGCGCGATGCCGTATTAACGTGGAATACGTCGTTTGAAAAAGCAGGCTTTAAAAACGCAATAGAAGTAAAAGTACAGCCTGATGATGCAAACTGGGATGCGGGTGATATTAATTACAACGTATTGCGCTGGACCTCATCGCCTAAACCTCCCTTTGGTGGCTACGGACCGGCCCTTGCAAACCCGCTAACAGGCGAAATTCTTGGCTCAGACATTATGCTTGAGTTTGTATTTATGAAAAATCGTTGGATTTACGACACTCTATATACACAAGGTACAATGAGCCACGCAGAGCACCAACATACAGGCGAGCTCAATTGCTCATTAGGCCATGAAATTCAACAAAATCTAATGCTAGCTAAGGGCTTAGCATCTGGCGCAAACATCGAAGATAACGAAATGATTCGCCAAGGTTTAACGCAGTTAGTGCTCCACGAAGTTGGCCACACTTTAGGCCTTAACCACAACATGAAATCGTCAATTTTGTGGGATGAAAAAGAAGTACACGACAAAAGCAAAACCCAAGGCATTGTTACAGGTTCTGTAATGGATTATGCGCCCGCTAACATTGCCCCAATTGGAGTGAAGCAAGGCGATATTTTTCAAACTAAGCCGGGCCCGTACGACGATTGGGCAATAAATTATGGCTACAGCGCAGCACTTACAGACGAAGCTGCTGAGCAAACTCGCCTTGATAAAATATTAGCGCGCTCAAGCGAGCATGCCCTTGCCTTTGGCAATGATGCCGACGACATGCGTACCCCTGGCCGCCATATAGATCCACGCGTAATGGTTGGCGATTTATCGTCAAACCCAGCTGCTTACGGCGCCGACCGTATGGCGCTAATTAATAAGCTATTTACGCAGCTAAAAGATAACGCCACAGTAAAAGGTGAGTCTTACCAACAGCTGGTTACCTCGGCTAATAGCTTGTTTGGCCAGTACCGCTCGCAAGCAGGTATTGTTTCTCGCCAAATTGGTGGGGTTTATGTTGAGCGCGCAGTAGTCGGTGATACAAATGCAGATAAGCCGTTTACGCCTGTACCGCTTGAGCGCCAAACGCAAGCGATGGAAATATTAGCTAAATATGTGTTTGCACCCGATGTACTTAAAAGCATGCAGCCTTTGTATAACTACTTACAGCTTCAGCGTCGTGGCTTTAGCCATTACGGTAAAAACGAAGATCCTAAAGCTCATAAAATGATTTTAGGTATGCAAAAAACCGTACTTGCACAGCTATTGCACCCCGCTGTGATGTTACGTATTTCCGACACAGCCCTATATGACAACGAATACAGCCTTAATCAATTTATAGAAGATTTAACGGCTAGTATTTTTGTTAAAAGCGAAGAGGCAAGTTCAATTAGTCACAACCTACAAATTGAATATGTAAATCAGCTAATTGCTATTGCTGGGCTAGGTAAAGCGAGTAAGCACGATAATTTAGCTAAAACGGCGGCCTTGTATCAGTTAACACAAATAGCCGATAGAAGCGTTGGTTGGGGAGCCGATACAGCCACAAAAGCGCACAAAAAGTATATCGACCGTTTAATTGCAAAGGCGCTAGAAGCCTAAGCTTTAAAGGTAATTAATAAACTTAGGCCACAATATATTGTGGCCTTTTTTAAGCACTAAATATAAATAGTGCCTTTTAAATACCTAACAGCATGACCTATTAATGTAACGGTAGTATCACCCACTTCACATTGTATAAAACCACCTCGACTTGAGGCCTGATACGCATTTAAGTTATTTTTACCTAATTGCTGCGCCCAATAAGGGGCAAGCCCAGTATGAATAGAGCCCGTAACAAAGTCTTCTTCCCCGCCACTGGCTGGCCAAAAATAACGAGATACTATGTCGTATTCAGCAGAGCTTGCTGTTGCAACAACATCAAGTGGGTATAAGGTTTTTAAAAGTGCCGAGTCGGTCGTTAGCTCATGGATTTGCTGAGCATTTTCGTAAATAGCAAAGTAAGCTTGACGATTTTTCAGCACCTTAACTGGTTGTATAGACAACCCATTAATTAAGGCTTTGGGTACTTCATTTACCTCTGAAGGCGCTTGCTTAGGAAAGGTCATGGCAAAACTGCCATCACTATTTTTATTTACTATTAGCTCTCCCACCGCATCAGCAATAAAGCGCACTTGCGATACATTATGCTCTTCACACAAAACATAGGCAGCCGCTAAAGTAGCATGGCCACAAAAATCGATTTCCATTAACGGCGAAAACCAACGAATAGCATAACTGCCATCAGCCTGCAGGCAAGTAAACGCGGTTTCGGATACGTTGTTTTCAGCGCCAATATTAAGCATTAACTCATCGCTTAACCACGACTCAAGCGGGATCACCGCGGCATAATTGCCTTTAAATAACGAACTTGTAAACGCATCAATTTGATGAATAGTTAGCTTCATAATTTAAACTCATAATTATTTAGAGATTAAACCTGCCACAACATTAAAAAATAATCACGTTTAATTTTCAGCTTCAAAGCTAAGCCATTACTGGGCGCATTTTATAATATTGCATACATGCAAATTGCACCGCGTTTGTAAGCAGTAACATAACAAACATTAAAATATGAGATGTACTTGGCAGTGCACTACTAAGTTCGACAAACAAACCACAAGAGCCGGCAATAAACTGCAAGCTAAAATAGCGAGCACTTAAATTACTAATATTGCCGCTACGTAGGGTTTTATAGGTTTGCGGCATAACTCGAACAGAGCTCATAACAAGCCCTACATAAGTTAAAGCATTAAGCACTACAGCGGTATCAAGCGTGGTATTGAGCAATAATGAGAAAGGGAGTAACGAAAAAACAAGCATTGCAACAAGCTGTACTCGTTCGCGTTTTGCAGCGTTATAGCGTGCAAAGTAATATAAAATTAAGCCACTCAACGCACCGGTTACAAAAAATGGTAACGCAATAAAATAGCGCTCAAAATATAGGTTATAGGCTATAAAGTAGAGGCTTTGGGCTAATCCAAATGTCATCATCAGTAACGATAATCCCGACACACTACGGTTTTTTCTAATTTTGCTTAATAACGGTAAAAAGCTAAAAACTAAAATAAATGCCGATAAAATAGGTAAGTAGTGAGCCAAAACAACCTCGCTCGTTAATAAAATGCTAATAAAAACCCCAAATAAAACAATTAATAAACATATGTTTTTTAAAGGATTTTAAAAGGAGCGCGCATTGTAATGATGAATATATTTTACTCAACAAAATAACATAAACCTATTATGGGCACTGGCAAGATAGCTGTACAAAAAGCGTTACTTTAAATGAACACTAAAGTAATTATTGTGCATTCGTCGCACAACTATGAAATAAAACTGATAATTGTTATCATGCGCAGGTCTGGAGCAATTACACTAAATAAACCATGAGAAAAACACTTTTTAAAATTCACAGCTGGGTAGCCCTTATTGCGCTGATCCCGCTATTTGTTATTAGTATTACTGGCAGCGTATTAGTCTTTAAAAGCGAGATTGATGGCCTATTAATGCCAGATAGCCACTTTGTTGTTAAAGAGCAAGCAAAGCGCCTACCTATTGATACGCTAATAGCAAAAACACAAACCACTTACCCCGAATATGTGGTGGGCAGCTGGGAAATTTTTAATAACGATACCGCTGATCGGGTTTATTTAATAAAACGCGGCACCGAGGATTGGTATAAATTTCATTTAGACCAATACACAGGTGATATTCTTTCAGAGCCTGTGGGCACTAGCCATTACTTTACTGATTGGTTTTTAGATTTACATTACACCTTTTTACTTAACGATTTAAAAAATTTACCAGGGCAAACAGGCACTGTTTTAGGCTTCTTTTTTGCGGTATTTTTTTTAGTATTAGGTATTACAGGCCTTATTATTTATCGTAAATTTTGGCAGCGCTTATTTAGCGTACGCTGGCGTGCAACGCTGCAAATAGTGCTAAGCGACATCCATAAAATGACCGGCGTCATTGGCTCGCCAATTATTATTATTTTAGCAATCACAGGCGGCTACTTTAACGGCGCAGTGTGGTACCACGAAGTAATTGAACATGCAGAAGAAGAGCACTTTGTATTAACTAAAAACTTATACAATGAGGAAATCTCTTTTCAACATGTGCTTGATGACAGCCAAAAACAAATACCTACTTTTAACGGTACATTTTTAGTGATGCCGCTTGAGCCTGACGAAAACATAACCTTATTCGGTGAGGTAGATACTAGCAACCCGCTTGCCAGTGAATATGCCAATACCGTTACCTACAATAAGCTAACGGGTGAACATATGGCTAACTGGGACATTCGCGAAGTGGGTGTTGGTTGGCAAGTAATTGATAGCTTTAGAAAGCTACACTTTGGTTATTTTGCAGGTTTAATTAGTAAAATACTGTGGTGTGTTATTGGTTTAAGCCCTGTGTGGCTTGGTGGTACAGGTTTTTACTTGTGGTTTACCCGCCGTAAACGTAAAAAGCAATCACAAAAAAATCGCTTAAGTAAGCACCGCACTGTAAGTGCTTGATTAAAAATTCACCTCATTGTAATGTTAAAAATCACAATGAGGTGATTTATGAAATATCTAGTTTTTACACTTAGCCTTTTTTTAACAGCCTGCAATAGCACCCCACCCGCAGTGCCAATTAAAAAGGTGCAGCTTACACAGGTAATTAACCACTCTCTTTTCAAGCATGTTGCAACCCCTAGCGAACACAGTATTTTTGAGCTTCCAAAACCCGAAAAAGAGAAGTTTTTAGCATACGCGCACACACGCTTGAATGAGGTTCGCGCTGATGAGATTATTTTCAATTACCTAGAAAACCAACTTACCAACTTTAAGTATCACGGCGATACACTAACATCTAAGCAAGCGATAGAACGCTCACAAGGCAACTGTATTAGCTTAGCCATATTGACTCAAAGCTACGCCACGCTTTTAGGTCTCGATACCAGTTTTCAAGAAATGACCAGCGAACCTGTGTACGCCAAAGAAGGCAATTTAGTCTATATAGCCAATCACTTTAGGACCAAAGTTTATGCGCCAGAACAGGAAACTGATGATAACTACCTTGTATTTATTCGCCCTGGTACGTTAATAGACTACTTTCCAACCCGCGGTAGCTTTTATGCCGGCAGCGCCACGTATAATGATTTACTGGCTAAGTTTTATAGCAATTTAGCTGCAGCGGCATTAGCTAAAAATAAACTAAATACAGCCTACTCTCTTATTGTGCAGGCTAATTCATTCACCCCTAACGATCCTGAGCTGTTTAATATTACAGGTATATTGCACCGCCGTGCGGGAGATTTAAAAGGCGCTCAACTAATTTATCAAACCGCCCTCAATAGAAGTGATATAAGTATAAACTTGATTAATAATTACCGGCTGCTCGCAAAAGAGCTTGGCGATACAGCCCTTGAAAAACAATTAACAAGCCAATTAATTAATGAAGAAAAAGACCCATACGAGCTACTGGTTATTGCTAAAAACAACCTGCAAGAGGGCAAGGTCACTCAAGCTAAAAACCATCTTGAGTCAGCAATTGCAAAAGCGCCTTACATATCAGAGCTTTATTTAGAACTTGCAAAAATTCGTTATCAACAAGGTAAAACTAAGCAAACACAAACCTTGCTTGAAAAAGCCATTCAATATGAGCGAAGCAGTGAAAAGCTCAACGTATACCAAGCAAGATTAGCGACTTTAGAGGTTAATAGGTAACACTAATTTTAGAAGTTAAATCTACAATAATGCCCTAAAAGCTATTACCCGCAAAACAGCAATCAGATTAAGTGTGGTTACCTACAATTAATGCACGAGTTAAATTATTGGCTAAATAAAGAAACAGACACCTCAATCCTCGCACATCCAAAAAAAGGTGATAGCGAGTCTCTTAGAGTCTAAATCACTTCCAAAGTACTCAGATGCACTGTGAACAATATTTCCTTTAAATACAATTAAACGATTAAACCGGTTCTCAATGTCTAAATCTTTATACCATGCACTATATGGAAGACTAGTTACATTTAGAGCATCAACAAGGTTTGCAAATGGTGGATCTACAACATTCCCCCCAGCGGCTTCATTTGCATACTTTAAACGATAAAAAGATGTGCCTGCTGAGGCTATTGGATTGGGGGTCAAATATAAAACGGCTGCGTACCTACATAAATAACGATTATCTACGTGTGGTCTAGAGGCCCCTTCTTCAGCTCCAACCAAAATTGCTGTATTGGTATCAACTACCACTTTATTGGAATCAGCAACCCAAAGCTTATTTTTTTTTATAACTGACTTAACGTATTTCTCTATTTTTTTTAGCTGCTTATGATTTAAAGCATTTGGTGTACGCATCCCCGGCCAAAGCTCTTTAGTGTATGGTTTTCCATATTTCCACACTTCCCTTTCTAAACAAGAAGAGCGAATAGCCATTGCTTCTTCATATTTAAAAAAATCATCAGCAACCCAGTAGTTACTACCAAGCTCAGGTTTTTCATATCTCAACTCTGGAGAATTTGAAGGAACGCTTGGCAGAGCGATACCTTCGGGTACTTTCAAATGTTTAAATGACATGACATGAATACTTTTTTATTAGAATAATAATTAATATAACATTTACCTTATAGACGTTTAAAGCGAATAGTAAAAGCTTAGCCAAGCGCGCATTTCATCATCAAAGCTGTCACCTTCCACACGTGATAACCCCATATTAAAAGTTAAGTCGTTCAACCCTGCAGGGCCTAAGCCAAAATTAAAGTCACCTTGGTATTTTAAGCCGTAACTTTGTGCATAAACTACATCATCCAACTGATGCTGTGTGTAATAAAGCCATGGCATGCCCTCTTTTAAGCTAAACCCGCCTCCATAGCCTTGATAGCGCTGTGCGGTTGCACTGTAAAAAGGGAGCGCCGATGCAAGCACAAACTCACTGTTTTGGTTCTGGTTAATTAAGTTTGAGCTAAATCCACCTAGCACTAAGCTGCTATCATCGCGTTGCTTTTGGGTAAAATTAATATAAAGCGGAACATCAAACGCCCTGCCAAAAATTTGCGCGGCTAAATCGTATCCTTGCCAGCTGTTGTTTTTACTACTGCCATCGTAATAACGCGCATTTACTTTTTGGCCTATTGCGAATGTTTGGCGGTCGTATTGCCAACTTTGCGCTATGCCTAATCGGGTCCATTGATTATAGTTTTGCTTATAATCGGTATAGTTATAGGCAAGTTCTGGGGTTGCTTTAAACTGCGAAAACCTAAGCGGGTAGCTTATAGCTGCAAAGCCACCACGTGCCGATAAATTAGCCGCTAAGCTATTTTGGTATTGCTTTGCAGTATTTAAGTCGTAATCGAATAGGCTCACTTTAAGCTTTACAGGTAATGTATTGTATTTGGCCTGTAAAAACCCGCCGTGCAGTGCATCACTGTGTAGATCAAAGCTATACCCAGCTTGTAAATCAAGCTGCTTTAATGGGTCACTGCTTTTAATATTTAAGTTTAAAGCGGTGGTTGAAGCCGAATAATAGTTTGCACCTAAAGCAAAGCTTGCATGCTGATTAAACACATTATAGTCAGTTTGTTTAACGGAATTGCCTTTGTAAATTTTGGCATTTGGTAAAGTGTATTGATTAACTAAACGCTTTGGCGCACTGCTATTTTTTGCAAAATCAGTTATTACTTCGCCTTTTATTGGGCTGACTAGTTGTTTTACGTTTGGCCCTTCATCAGTAATTGATAAATAAAGCAAAGTGCCGTCAGGCATTTCAACAGGGTGTGCAACTGCCTCCTGGCCTTGGGTTAATTTTGTCAGTGTTTTACTGGCTATATGAAAACTATAAATATCAGTGGCGTTATGTAACCCTGCTACAAAATAAATCTGCTCACCATTTTGACTAAAGCTAGGCTGGCTTAAATATTGATACCCGTTTGGCATAGCAACTTTTTGTGTAAAATTGCCACCAACATCTTGTATATACAATTGCCAATTTTGATTTAAAGAGGCTGATAAATAAGCTAATTTTGTTTCATCGGGGCTAAGTACTGGATAGTCATACGCGGTGTTTAAGCTTTTAGTAAAAAAGGGAGTAATATTACCTGTGTTTAAATCTACTTTAACCAGCTCCGAGTAACCGCCTCTGATCTGCTCAGCATAAAGCGTTTCACCATTGCTAGTTACGCTAAAGCGGCGAATACCTGCAAGTTCTGTTAGCTGCTCTACGTCACCAGTTTCAGTGTTATAGCTAAAAATATCAGACACTTTGTTATAAATCCCTGACTCCTCACTACTGTACGCGTTAAAATATACAGTGCTGTTGTTTACCCATTGAGGATTAGCAATTCCTGCACGGTTTATTTGATTAAGCACTTGTTTTTGTTCACGCTTAAAAACATCAGGAGCTGTATCAGGAATATCTTGAGCATCGCTTTTTAGCAGCTCTTTTTGCGCTTTAGTAAATGCATCTTTTGCTTTGGTGTTTTTTTCAGTGCTGTAAATTATAAGCTTGGTTTTTTTATTTTTATCACGCTCTACTATCGCAAATTTACTGCCATCGTTTGAAAGTGCCGGATTGCCCGCGTATAAGTTAAGCTTTAACCACAGCTCGCTATTAAGGATAGGCTCTGCCAGCTCTTTAGCCATTGCTTTATAAGTGTATTGTGCAATAAAACGCTTATAGAGCTTAGCTGCACTTTGGCCAAACACACCGTTAAAGGCTTCGTTAAAATCACGTTTTTTAACCGCTTGCATTCGTGTCCATACATCATCAAGAGTTTGCTCTGAATAGGTTTGCTCTAACCAATATAAAAAGCGACTCCCCATTAAATAAGCCATAGACCCAGCCATAAAGCTGCCCTCTGTCGCGCTTAGTTGGCCATAAGTTGGTAGGGCCCCTTGCTGAGCAAGCTCAATCAGTATTGATTCTGAGTAGTTATCAAATAGTCGCCCTCGGCCTGTCATTTTTGACTCTATTAAGGTTGCATAACCCTCAGCAGCCCAGCGCGGCATATCGTTGTAAGTTAAGTCATAAATATCCCACACGCTGCGAAGTTTTTGCTGCCAACCATTACGGGTTGGCTGAGCTAAATGCACTAAGTGAATATATTCGTGCAATATTAATAATTGCTGCCAACCACTGCTGTTAGATATAGCCGTATCTGATTGCGCAGGCGTAGTAAAAAGTGCCATTAAAGGGTTATTAGAGGTAGGCAATGCAAAGCCATTCGGTGCATTTAGGGGATCAAACACCACTACATCAACGGTTTTATCAAGCGCCCGGTTTTGTTGCTCAAGCACTTTACTGCGCACTATTTCAAGCTCTACAGCACTCGATTTAGCAAAATCAGTATGCTCAGTACTAAAATACACATTAAAGTGTTCGGTATGAATAGTTTGCCAGTCGGCTGCAAAGGTTGGTGTTACCAATAACAAGGCTGATGCCATGAGTGACTTTTTCACAATAATCCCTTAAATAGCGTCTGTAATAATACTTAGAGTATTATTAAACTCACTGAATTTGCAGTAAAAAAGTGTAATAAAGCATGTGCAAATATAAATTTGCACATGTTTAAATTTAACGTATTTACATCCAGCTACGCTTAGTTGACTCTGCCTGGTAAAGCGTAAAATCTATTATATAATCAGCATCTTGCTGTTTAATGTAAGGTATAAAAGCAAAGCCCGATGCAAGTTGTATATACAGGCTCTTAAGCCCTGCTCGGCGCATTAAGTACGTGCTTATACTGCGCGCACTTTGTGCTTTATAAAGCTCAAACACACGGTAATGCACACCTATCATTCCTTTGCGTACAACCAAATAAAAGCGGCCATTATCTTCGTGCAAGTAATACCCATAACGCTGATACGACAATGTCACTAATCCAGATAAAACCAGCAAAGCACCTAGGCTTAGCCAGCTATTAAACTGACCTAAGTAACATACGCCAAACACAGCTATGCTTGGTAGCAGGGCGTAAAAACTCAAATTTTTATAAAGTAAGGCACGCTCTGCGCCGTTAAATTGCAGTTTTTTACTATTAAACCACGGGTAAATCCATTGGCATACGCTATCTACCTGCTCGCTGTTTAAAACCGGTAGCATTAAGGTTTGTTTATTTTTTTTAGCCGCGACACCTGCCGCAATGCCGCCGCTACTTGCTTGCAAGCATTCAACCGTAAAACGCTTTAGTAGCCGCCCCATTAGGTTTTGTTTTATGACAATAGATTGTACTTTGTCCATGCTCATAGAAAGCTGATGGCGCTCTAACAAGCCTGCAATACGCTTAAACTTTTGCCCCTTAAAATAAAGCTCAAAGTTATAAAACCGAATAAGCGACATCCCTACCGACAACAACACCGCAATTAACACAAGTAGCGCAATAAGCGTGATCATCGCAAAGGTGGCCGCACTGGCTAATAGTCCAAGCTCTTGCTGATAAAAGCCTTCTACTTTAGTGATTATTTGCTGCTCTAAAAAATCAACCAACACATTAATAAAGGGGGCTATTGCAGCTATTGCTAAAATAGCCATGTTCGACATTAATCCAAATTTAGCTATTTCTTTGTTGCTAATGCGCAGGCTGTTTTCTGTTGTGTGCGCCTCGCTGTGCTCTGTGTGTTCATCCTCAGTTTGATGTTGCGCTTTAAAGGCAAATATTTGCTTACGCATTTGCTGCGCGTAATCTTTAGTCACACCAGGCAGTACAGCCTCTTGCGAAACACTCCCTGCCGCATCAAAAATGCAGTTAACTAAATTTACAGGGGTAAAATAAAATGGTTCGGCAATATTTACGTTTTGCACACGCGCAAATTTTAGGGTCAGTCGCTCTTTTTTAAATACCCCTTTATTAAGCAGTATTTCGTGATCGTCACTAATACAAAACTTAAAATTTAAATAATATAAAATTGAGTAAACAAGCAAACTAACTAATGCAGCGCCACCGGCAGCTTGCGCCCAAAACACTTTGTTTTCTACTTGTGTTACAAATACCACAAGCATAGGAAGTAGGTTTAATAGGCCATCTTTTACAAAGCGCACACAAAAATGCACCACAAAATATAAAACCGCCCATGGCGATACCTTTTGCCACTGTAGGGGGCTGCTTTGTGTTTCGTTAAGTGTATTACTCATCAGCAAGCTCAGCAGGTGCAGCCGTATCGTCTTGGCGATAACTTTGTACAAATTGGCGTATATTTTTGCACTGCTCGTGAGTTAAGCCACTTATTTGTAAATCGGCACTAACTCCGCCAGCACTAAAAAGCTTTAAGCTGGCTAGCTTAAGTTTACGCTCAATAGGGCCCTGATGAATTTCCATGTGCTGTACACGGGCTAACGGTAAAATAGTTACTTGTTGCCATATAACACCTTTTTTAAAAGCAATATCATGCGTGCGCAGCGCAAAGCCTTGCAGCTTAATACTCACAACGTTATATAACATAGAAATTGCGATTAAAATGGGCACGCCAATTAACAAGTAGGTTTGAGAGCGGCTTGCAAAAGCGGGGTTAAAATAACACACCGCCACAAGCACCGCGCAAAAGGGTATGTAAAACGCCAACCAATTTAATTGCACATGTAATAGTGCTTTATCAGCTAAGGGTTTTAATTGTATGTCGCTATGTTTTGGTAAATCCATTACTTGCTGATTGTTAAACACTACTTTATTTACCTCTCATTATTAACTATTAAGCCCAGCTAATTGTTGTTACCAATGTATGGTTTTGCTTAGGCTCAAGGGTTACGTGATCGTCCAGCACATTTGCAGACTCTAAGCACACCATGCTTAAGTATTCGTCATCTGCAAAGTTAGATAACCGCTTCGATTTTTCTATCCACGGGTTCCAAAGCACACACGAACGTGAGTTCTCACGGCTCACATTTATAACACCTTCTGGGGTGTGAATATTTTGAGAGCTTCCAGCCTTTGTGTACACCATGTCGGTTTCGCGGGTAAAATTAACTTGCTCGTTTTGAGCAAAAGGCCCTTCGCCAAATTCAATATATTGCGAGCCTTGTAAGCCATCAACAAACGTATTTTTAATATCAGAGGTAGGAAAGTAAGTATGCAGTGCTTGCGTATAACTAAACGCAGCGTTACTTAAATTAGTTGTTGTTAATCGCACTTGCAGTTTATCAGTTAAAACAAATTCAACCTCTAAAGCTGATTGATGTGGCCAGTACGTGGTATTTACCAACTTCATTGGTAACTTTAAGCTAATTGTTATTTGCTCGTCACTTTCGTGCACTTCGTCAGCTTGCCATAAACTTGTACGTGCAATGCCGTGTGCTGGCCAATCTTGGTTTTGGTGATTACCAAACCAAGGCCAACAAATAGGAATACCACCTCTAATACTTACCCCTTCTTGAAACGTCTCGTTTTGCGACACCCAAATAAGTGGTTTTTTATTTTTTGGGATAAACTCGGTAATTTGCCCGCCTTGCAAAAATATTTTTGCATCACATTTTGAGCTCGCTACTTTAATAAACTCAAGGCCAGTTTCGCTTTGTTCAATACTAACAGATGGCGATAATTTCATGTTTTTCCCTACAATGCTGATATTAAAGATTTTTAACATGTACATATAAACAATAATGCATGTGCAAAGTATACGCTATACTCTTTCAAGGGTGCATAATTTGTTCATTGCCTATTAATACATACACAGCTAACTTACAAATTATTACTAATTAGCAACAGCTGTTATGAATAATACTAAAGTCTATATCATAAGACTTGCCAATTATTCACAACATACGTAGTGTGCGCACCTTAATGCAAACAATATGCTAAAAACATTTAATAATTTTTAAACAAACTTAAAGTATTTTAGTTTCTGCTCAAACTATTAAAAACCAATAAATACGGGCAAAAGCGTAATATATTATTTGAATTCAATTTATTTGATGTGTAACATTTCGCGATTACGGCACACCTTTCGCCCATCGACGAGATAAGCAAATGCAAAAATATGACGAATTATTGGTTTCTTTACGTAAAGTAATCCGCGCGATTGACTTACATTCTAAGCAACTAAATAAAACATCGGGTTTAACTGGCCCACAATTGCTTATAATGCAAGAAGTTGCGCAAACCGATGGCATTACGGCGAGTCGTATTGCTCAAAATGTTAATTTAAGTCCGGCTACTGTGACTAATATTCTCGACAGAATAGAAAGCAGAAACCTTGTAACACGCGTTCGCAGTCAAATGGATAAACGCCGAGTGAGCCTATACCTCACCGAGCAGGGAAAAGAGTTACTAGAAAAAGCACCACAACCATTGCAAGAGCACTTTATTGAGAAGTTTTCTGCACTTGCTGAATGGGAGCAAAGTTTACTGCTCTCATCTATGCAGCGAGTAGCCGCAATGATGGATGCTGATAAGTTAGATGCATCACCTCTGTTAGAGGTAGGCGCGTTAACTCAAACACCGAATAAATAAAAAAAATAAAAAAATAAAATTTTAGTTCGTTCTTACATCATTCGTAAGGGGCTTTCGGGCACCTTGAATTTTTTATTTTTTAATCACAATCTGAGCATCAACAATGACTAAACTCTCAAAATTAACACTAGCACTTATGCTTGGCGGTGCAGCAAGCACTTCTCACGCAGCAGATCTTGACACCCTGCAAAACCAACTAAAGCAGCTTAAGCAGCAAATGCAAATGCTTGAGCAACAGCTTGCTGATGAAAAATCAAAGCAAAAGCAAATTAATCAAAAGCACGAGCAGCAAGTTGCTCAAATTAGTAAAAAGGCCGATAACAAAGAAGTAGTTGTTGCTGCAGCAGAAGCGCCAAAAGAAGACGAAGGCATTAAAATTGGTGGTGCAGTACGCTTTAACTACAGCACCAATACCTACGATGAAGACACGCAAGACCGTGGCGGCGATTTAGACTTTGAAGTATTTCGCATTAACTTATCAGGCGAAATTAGCGACATTTCTGTAAATGGTGATTTTCGTTTTTACGATTACATGACCATAGTTAAGTACGCATACTTAGGCTACGAATTTACAGATGGCTGGGAAGCACAAGCCGGTATTGCACCTGTACCATTTGGTAACGGCCCATACAACTCACACAGCTACTTTTTTAGCACCAACTACTACGTAGGCCTTGAAGACGACTTCGATTTAGGTGTAACAGTAAACCGTAAACTTAAAGACAACTGGAAGCTAGACCTAGGCTTTTTCAAAAATGATGAAGTAGGCGGCGTTGATGGCAGCTCAGAAGTTAACGAACGTTACTCTTACGACATAGTTGGTAGCCGTGCAACAACCGAAGATACATACGACGCACCAGGTTCTCGCCTTGGTGAGTACAACACATTTGCTGGTCGTACAGTGTATCAAATCGAGCACAGCGAAAACGCTAAAACAGACGTGGGTGTATCACTATTAAGCGGTGGCCTACACGACGGTAATGACCGTGCGGGTAACTACGGCGCATGGGCGTTTCATGTAAATAGCCAAATTAACAACTGGAACATTCAATTTCAGCATGGTGAGTACGACTACGACCTAGACGATAACAGCAACCGCTTTGTTGTGGGCGCATTCGATTACTACGATACCGTATCAAGCGAAGCAACTATGACTAACTTTAACGTAGCATACGACCTATCACTTGATTGGGGCCCAGTAACTGGCGTGCAATTTTATAACGACTACGGCATTATTTACGACAAATCTGACGACAGCCCTAACACATGGATGAACGTAACAGGCATGAGCGTATCAGCAGGCCCATTATTTACCTACTTTGACTTTATTCAAGCACGTAACCAGCCATTTATTGGAGGCTCAATTGCGGATGATGGCGACACCGAACGTCGCTTTAACATTAACGTAGGTTACTACTTCTAAGCAGTTATACGTTTTTAATTTTTAAAAGGGCAAACTTAGTTTGCCCTTTTTTATTAATTTATCCTTTCGAACTTGGTGTTATTTGGCCTACAATTCAAAGTATCTGCCATTTTTAAAAAGAGCCTAAGTGAATATAAAAGCAGTATTTATTGGCTATAAAAATATGTGGTTTAAGGCTTTAGGCCTTATGCTTGTAGCGCTTGGCATTATTGGAATTGTGCTGCCGGTTATGCCTACCACCATATTTTTTATACTTGCGCTCACGTGTTTCACACGCTCATCTCCTGCGCTTGAGCACTGGCTACTTAACCACCCCCGCTATGGCGTTACCTTAAAGCAATGGCAAGCGCACAAAGTAGTACCTGTAAAAGCAAAATGTTACGCCGCCATAGGCATGCTAATTGGTTTTATATTTTTACTGTATTCAAGCGCCCCCATTTGGGTAGCTTATATGGTCGCTATGATTGAAATAGCCGTTATGGTGTATTTAATTAAACGCCCCTCTACCCCTCCGCATTGTTAATTTACACGCTAAGTGAATAAAAGTTATGTAAAGATAAGTAAGATTATTTGTAATGCTTAATGCAAATGATTATCATGTATTAACTTTAATTAATTAATATCACTTATGCCGTTTATAAATAAGCGTGCTTTGTATAGCACAAGCCGCGCACTACATATTTACATATCTACCGCTTTATTCTTTTTACTTATTTTATTTTGCGTTAGTGGCATAGTTTTAAACCATATTGACTGGCTTAAAAACGATAAAAACAACGGCCAAGTAACTGCAACTATTCCAGCAGAATTAGTCACTAAAGCGAATGCGCAGCTAGATACCCTGCCAACGCTTTACCCAGAAATAGAAGCCTTTCTTGCCAAGCAATACTCTTTAACCAAAATAAAAAGCATTGAGTGGGAAAAAGAAGACGCACTCGTGATGATTGACTACCCACTGCCAGCGGGTTTTGCCTACGCAGAACTTGATTTTACAACTGGCGAGCTAAACCTAGATTACCAAACCGGCGGCTTTTTAAGCCTTATTGGCGACTTACATAAAGGTCGCTACACCGGTGAAGTATGGAGCTGGGTAATTGATATTTCAGCGGTGTTGATGATTATTTTTGCCATCACCGGAATGATAATTTTATTTCAAAACAGAAAAAAACGTAACCTTGGCGTATTGATAACACTACTCGGCGTAGCCACGCCGTTGGTTATTTATTTATGTTGGGTGCCACAAATTAAAGGAGTGTCTTAATGTTAAAAGTAAGTACTGTAATAAGCGCAGCGTTATTAATGGTTGCCGCTTTATTTCAAACAACGGCGCAGGCACAAGCGCCCCAGCTAGAAATTGAATTTACCCAAGCCGATCTTAACGTACAACCGTATCATCGCCCGTACGTAGCAATATGGCTAGAAACCCCAGAGCGCAAACATGTAACAACGCTTGCGCTATGGGTACAAAAAGCCGAATGGTTTAAAGACCTACGCCAGTGGTGGCGTAAAGCAGGTAAAACCGACATTAATTTTGACGGCATTAGCGGCGCTACAAAACGCGCAGGTACCTACACCATAAAATGGCAAGGTAAAGATTTAGACGGCAATGCCGTAGCGCCAGGTAAATACCTTTTAAATATTGAAGTTGTTCGTGAAGAAGGTGGCCGTGATTACAGCCGCGTTGAGCTTGATTTAACAAAAGCAGGCAAAGTAACAATTGAAGGTAAAAAAGAATTCTCGACAAGTTTTGTCACCGTAAGCACTAAGTAACCCTAAGTTTGTATAAGTAAAATCACTTATTAAATGTATTAAACAAAGGAAATATAATGAAAACTAGTTTATTAAAAACCGCATTAATTGGCGCACTTAGCTTATCGGCGCTGGTATCTACATCGGCAAGCGCACATGGCCGCTGGTTATTACCTTCGCACACGTCGCTTTCTGGCGATAAAGCGCATTACGTAATGATTGATGCAAGCATCTCAAACGAAATGTTTGCACCAGATAAAGCCTTTAAGCCAAAAGAAAAAGGCGCAGAGTACGACGACACATTATTAATGGCACTTGCACCAAACGGTGAAAAAGTATCTGAAACCATTCGTGCGTATTACCTAAAGCGTAAAAGCTCAGCAGCAGTAAGCCTTAAAGAAGAAGGTACTTACCACATTGCTATGACGCAAAAGCCAATGTATATGACCTTCTACAAAAACGAAGAAGGTAAGCGCAAACGTGTATTTGGTAAAAAAACAGATGCTAAATTACCAAGCAATGCAAAAGATGTACGTACCACTAAAGTAATTTCAACTGTAGATACGTTTGTAAGCCGTAATGGTACATCTAAACCAGCACAACTTGGTTTAGGCCTTGAGCTTAGCGGCCCTACGCATCCAAATGACTTATTTGTAGGCGAACAAGCTCGTTTCCAACTTCTACAAGATGGCAAACCAGCAGGCGAAGGCATTGAAGTAAGCGTACTTAAAGGCGACACACGCTACCGTAACGAGCGTGGCGAAGTAAAAGTAACTACCGATAAAAATGGCATGTTCACAACTACGTGGAAAGAGCCTGGCCTATACCTAATCGAAACCTCTAACAAAGTTAAAGTAAACGAAGAGGGCGTAGACGCAGGTCGTTATGCTTTATTTACAACACTTGAAGTTGCGCCTGAATAATTTTATTCACGTAATTTAGTATTTTATAAAGGCTGAGCACTTGCTTGGCCTTTTTACTTTTTAATAACTTTTATCCACGCTCCCCTTGAATTCGCAACCATTCGACACAAGATTGCAACGGCAGCGATCTAAACTTCTATACTTAACGTAATCACTGCTCTTACTTATTAACAAGTTTGAATAAGTTAGATAGTTTTCATCTTTGCACTAGGGTAGCCGCTTCTATATTATGCGCTCCTTCTAAAAATCAATAGTCAGCAGCCCTTAAGGGAATCAACATCATGTTAAAGCAATTATCAGCCAAAAAAGTAGCACTTAGTCTGGCCGTTACCTCTGCGCTTAGCGCGTCTTATTCACCAGCGTTTGCTGCTGAGCAAGACACACAAGCTCAAGAAAGTATTGAAGTCATTTCGGTTACCGGTACACGTAGAAGTTTACGTAGTATTGCCGAAAGTACCGTACCTGTAGACATTATTACCAGTGGTGATATGCAAAGTACGGGTCAGCTAGAAATTAGCCAAATACTGGCAAACCAAGTACCTAGCTTTAACTACCCAAGCGCTACAATGGGTGATGGTACTGACCACGCTAAACCTGCTGTTTTACGTGGTTTAGCACCCGATCACACCCTAGTGCTTATTAATGGCAAACGCCGCCATGCAGGCGCGCTATTAAACTTAGCGGGTGTTGTTGGCCGAGGCTCTACTGCTGTTGACTTAAACATGATCCCAACCTCAGCGATTAAACGTGTAGAAGTACTACGTGACGGTGCTGCAGCGCAGTACGGCTCAGACGCTATAGCAGGTGTAATTAACATTGTACTTAAAGATGCCTCAGAAGGCGGCAGCGTAAGCGTAACGTACGGCGAGTACGACACGCAAATGGCAGGTGTTCCTCAGCTAGAAAGCACCTACGCAGATGCAAACGGTAATCTGGCATTTAATACTGGCGCCGACCGCGAAGTAAACGACGGTGCAACACGCACAATTAGCGCAAACTCAGGATTTGAGCTTTTAGATAACGGCTTTGTAAACGTATCTATTGAATACCGCGATAACGACTCAACGCAGCGCTCAGGCTTTGACCCACGCGAGCAATACGACCGCTTAGAAGATGGCAGCCTAGACCCACGCGAATTTACCATCGACCGTTATAACCACCGCTTTGGTAAAGCCGACCTTGAAGACTACGCCCTGTTTTACAACATGGGCTACGACTTTGATAACGGCTATAACCTTTACTCATTTGGTAGTTACTCAAAACGCGAAGGTAATTCAGGTGGTTTTTACCGCCGTGCAAAAGACAGCCGCAACGTATTAGAAGTTTACCCAGACGGCTTTTTACCGCAAATTGAAACCGACGTACAAGATTACTCATTTGCCCTAGGTTTAAAAGGCGAAACTGGCGAGTGGACATGGGATGTAAGTACCAACTACGGCCGTAACGACTTTGGCTTTGGCGTTGTAAATAGTATTAATACATCACTAGGTGCCGACAGCCCAACCGAATTTGACAACGGCGCACTGGTTTACGATCAATTTTTAGTTAACGCGACAGCAAATACAGTTCTAGATTTAGGTTTACCAGATGACGTATTTTTCACTGTAGGTACAGAGTACCGCCACGAAAGCTACAAAATAGAGCAAGGCGAAGAAGCGTCTTACATTACTGCCCTTGATAGCGACGGTAACCCAATTGCAGCCGGTGGCGCACAAGTATTAGCTGGTTTTGGACCAGAAAGCGTAACCGACGAAAGCCGCCATAACGTAGCCGTGTTTGTTGAGTTTGATACTTACCTAACAGAAGATTGGAACCTAGTTTTAGCAGGTCGCTACGAAGACTACACCGACTTTGGCGATACGTTTACTTCTAAACTTGCGTCGCGTTACAGCATAAACGAAAACCTATCGCTACGCGGTGCAATTAGCACAGGTTTCCGTGCGCCATCACTTGCTCAAAGCTCGTACCGCCAAATCTCTACCGTGCTTGAGAACAACCAACCGTTTGAAGTAGGTTTATTCCCAACCGATTCAGCAGCAGCGCAAGCATTGGGTGCAGAGCAACTTGATGCAGAAGAATCTGTAAACGTAACAGCGGGCTTTATGTACACGCAAGGCAGCTTTAGCCTAACAGTAGATGCCTACCGCATTGATATTGATGACCGTATTGTATTGTCTGAAAACCTAGAAGGCGATGCCGTAGTAGAAATACTACAAAATGCCGGTGAGCTAAATACAGAAAGCGTACGTTACTTTACTAACGCAATCGACTCACGCACGCAGGGTGTTGATATTGTTGCTACTTACAACTTAGATTTAAGCGATTTAGGTGACTTACGCCTAAACGTAGCGGCTAACTTTAACGATACCGAAGTAACACATGTAGATGACAACCCAAGCGAGCTAAACTCACTAGGTGATGACTACGTTGTATTTGCACGCCGTGAAGTAGGTCGCTTTGAAGAAGGCACGCCAGATAGCAAATGGAACCTATCAGCAGTGTGGAACTTTAACGAATGGCAAACCACTCTACGCGCAACGCGCTACGGTGAAGTGGCAGACATTTCAACCACAGCCGACCGCGATGAGTACATAGACCCTAAATGGATCACCGACCTAGAAGTAGCCTACCGCCCAGACGAATACTGGAAATTTGCAGTAGGTGCTAACAACTTGTTCGATCAGTACCCACAAGCCACCGTAGATAACATTGGTTACTCTGACTTTGGCCAAATATTCCCGTACACGCCATATGCACCATACGGATTAGACGGGCGTTTCCTATACGGTAACATTACTTACAGCTTTTAATAATTAACCTAAAAGCAAACACTTAAAAAGGATGCCATGCGCATCCTTTTTTAATTACTTTTTATTTTAATTACTTCTTAGTGTATTTAACCACTTATTAGTAAATCCACTTTTCATAAACACATCCTACCTTAATAAAAACAACAACTTATAATTGGTCTCGTTTTTGCTCTATATTGGTTATACAAATACAAACAATAAATACCAAAGGACTAAGCATGAGCTCATCAACTGTATCAGGCATTACAAAACCACTTTCACTTATTGGCGGCATTTTATTATTAAGCGGCTGTGTATTTCATATATCGCCAAGCGTTGCGTCAGTAAAACAAACTCAGCAGCTTTCACTGCCAAGCAATAATCTAGAATACTTAAATGTGTTGAGCGGTGCAGGCTCACTTGAAATTAAAGGCTCGCCCAATGCCACCAGCATAAGTGTAGATGCCACAATTTACACAGCCGACATTGAAGACGAATACACACTTACCCTTAAGCAAAACTCCAAGCAAGCTACTTTAGTTGCTAACAATAATACTGCCAGCGGTATGCGTTTTTACAGCGGCCAATCGCCACATATAGATGTAGTTGTAACCGTGCCAAGCAACTTAAACCTAGATATTGATGATGGCTCTGGCGATATTGTTATAAGCGCTATGCAAAATAACATTAACGTAGAAGACGGTTCTGGCAGCTTATCTATAAACAGTGCTAAAAACCTCACCATTGAAGATGGCTCAGGCGATATAACCCTTGAAAACATCACTGTTAATTTAGAACTTACCGACGGCTCTGGCAGCGTAAATATTAATAATGTAAACGGCAATGCAGTTGTTGATGATGGTTCGGGCGATATGCGCATTAGTAATGTACGTGGCACATTAACTGTCGAAGACGGCTCAGGCAGCATGGCTATTAATAATATTAATGGCGCAGTAGATGTAGACGACAACTCTGGCGATTTAGTTATCGAGCACGTGCAAGCAAGCGTAACCATTGAAGATGGTTCGGGCAATATTCGTGTAAACCACGCTAAAGGGCTTACCATTACCGAATCGGGCTCAGGCGATGTAAGCATTGATAACATTAACGGCCCCGTAAAAGTAGCCGATTAAATTCAATCATCGCGCTTAAATATAGCGAGTGCCCACAATCATTGGGCACTTTTATAACGAATATTTATGTGTACTAGCTTACCTATAAATATAAATCATCTAAAAAACTTCAAATATTGGTCCACTGTTTCCTAAAATTACGTTCACTACAGTTATTTAATTTATTATTTTGCTTTATATCTAATTTGGGTACATATTAATATTCAACTTATTAAAAGGATATTAATATTATGAAGTGGAAATTATTAATTTTAGCGCCAGCTTTATTGTCATTAGTCGCATGTGGCTCTGGAGGTTCAGACTCTAAGTCAGCTGATAAACCGCTCAGTACCAACACAAAACCTGTTGCCGTTATTAGTACTACGCAATCAGAGTTTAAAGTTAATACACCTATCGTCTTTAGTGCAGCGCAAAGCAATGACCCCGACGGCGATACTCTTACCTACCAATGGCAGTTAACGAGTGATAATGGTCAAAATGAGATTTCACTGACTAATAGCAATCAAAGTACAGTTGAATTTTATGTGCCCGATGCGCTCGAGTATCAATTAACACTTGTTGTAAGTGATGGCAATCTTTCAAGCGCACCTGTAACGCAACAAGTATCGGTTACTTCAGGTACTCAATTAATTGCAATGACGGGAGGCAACCAAACCGTTAAGCAAGGTGATGTAGTAATATTAAATGCCGCGCTGAGCAGTACGACAAGTGGCGTTATTAATAAGTACCAATGGCAGTTTGTTACTAAGCCTTCAACAAGTAGCGCAACACTTGAAAGTAATACTCAAGTTAAAAGCCAGTTTATTGCCGATGTAATTGGCGAATATAAAGTTAAGCTCACTATAACTAATTCACTCGGTGAAACAGCTAGCAATACCACTGTAATACAAAGCGAAGCCTTGAGCGTAAACTCATCGCCTCAAGCGTTAATTATGGTAGAAAATAAAGCAGTTATTCCTAATGAGGTTGTCACTCTTAATGGCACTCAAAGCAGTGACCCCGATACCAACGATACTCTTAGTTATGAATGGGCTATCACCTCAAAACCCGTAAATAGCACACCAGAAATTTCTAATAAATTTACCCATACAGCAGGGTTTTCAAGCCCTGATGTTGGCGACTACGTAATATCACTCACGGTAACCGACCAAGGAAATAAAAGTAATACAGCTTCAGTTACTTTAACTGTCGCTACTGCTAATAAAGCACCTATCGCCATACTAGCTGCACAAACTAATATTACTTTAAACGAACCTACAACGCTTGAATGCCTGCAATGTAGCGACCCCGACGGCGATACATTAACATATAACTGGCAACTGCAAGCTAGGCCACAAAACAGCAATACAATACTTTTAAATAGCACAACTGCTAGCCCCACTATTGAAGCCGATACCGAAGGTGATTATGTAGTAACGCTTGTAGTATCTGACGGTCAACTAAGTTCAGAACAAGCAACGAGTGTGTTACATGCCACTGAGAACCAAAAGCCAATTACTCAGGTTAACTATCCGTTGTCAGTAACAATTGATCAGCTAGTAACTCTGGACGCATCAGGTAGTTACGATCCTGAGGGTAAAGCGCTCAACTACTTGTGGGAAATACTGTCATCACCCGCTCAAGTAACACTTAGCGATACAACAATAGCCAAGCCAGTGTTTAGTGCATCAGCGCAAGGGCAAGTAGTTATCTCTTTAAAAACCAACGATGGCGAGCAATTCTCTGATACAAAAACACTCACTATTGATGTTATACAAAATGCCCCGCCAGTAATTAACTTTACAGGCGAACAATCTCGTTACAGTGAAGTAGGTACCAGCGTTCAGTTTGACCTAAGCGAGAGTTATGATCCAGAAGGCACAGAGTTGGGCTTTTCATGGGCTATCTCAGCACCAACGGGCTCAAGTGTTAGCTTAAGCAATACAAATCAAAGTACCACTAGCCTTATTCCCGACGTAATTGGTAGCTACACACTCACCGTTATAGCAACTGACGCAGACAGTTTTACACAAAGCATGCAGTTTTTTGTAACTGCAACCGACTCTGCACAGCTAACGGGAAGTATTGAAGGCCAAATTACTAATGTACAAAAAAATGCTGTAAGCAATGCCAAACTTAATATTAATGGGGTGCAATACACAACCAATGCTAGCGGCTTTTTTGATGAAAACATTAACTTAGCACAAGGCGAAAAAATCACTATCACCACTGCAGACGAAAGGCTCGCAGCAGGAGAATATAACTCAGTAGCCATTACGCAAAACAACTTTAGTGTGAACATAGGTCAAAATAGTTTGCCAGTATTTCAAGCTGTTGAGGTATCGGTATTTGTGTGTGCAGACTTTACAGGCCCCGACACCATAAATTTACGCTTTAATATGGTAGACACCCTTCTCGCCTCGGATAACTTTGTGTTTAGTTATGACGAAACTAAACCAGTGACCTTGCAAAAAAGTGGAGATACTTATTTCGATAGCGAATTAAATATTAACTTACCTGCTACGGCCGAGTTTGAAGTAACAGTTAATGAAACTAACGTCGAAAATACAATAAGCTCAAACATAACTATTTATCACTCAGAATCAGATCAACCAAGCTCAGCAATTATAAGTATTTGTAATATTTAACCTGCACTACATCACTGCAATAAAGCATTATATTTAACGCTGTAGCCATAACGCACTATGTTATGGCTACAGATAAATAATGCATTTTCAGCCACATGACCCATTGTATTTTTAAAGCCACTAAGCCATGCTAAAAGCCTTGATACTATTAGGATATACGCGTGTTAGAAATAGCTTTAATTTACTTAGCGGCGGCCATTGTGGCTGTACCCATTGCCAAGCGAGTCGGCCTTGGCTCGGTACTTGGTTATTTAATTGCGGGCATATTAATTGGCCCCTATGCCTTAGGCATTGTGGGCGATCAAACTGATGTAATGCATTTTGCAGAGTTTGGCGTAGTAATGATGCTGTTTTTGGTTGGCCTTGAGTTACAACCCTCGCGTTTATGGAAACTTCGACACTCTATTTTAGGCCTCGGTGGCTTACAAGTAGTGTTAACTGCCGCCGCTATTTTTGCATTTTGTTATTGGTTTTTTGCCATGCACTGGCAAACGGCCCTCGCCATAGGTTTAATGCTGGCGCTTTCATCTACCGCTATTGTGCTACAAAGCCTTGAAGAAAAAGGCTGGCTAAAACAAGAAGCCGGGCAAAATGCGTTTTCGGTTTTACTGTTTCAAGATATCGCCATTATTCCTATTTTAGCGCTACTGCCGCTACTGGCTTTTGCACCGCAAAGTAGCTCAAAAGACATTAGCGACTCCATTATTGCAAGCTGGCCTGTTTGGCAACAAGTGGGCGTATCAGTTGCAGTTATCGCCGCCATTATTGCCGGTGGTAAGTATGTGTCAGCGCCGTTATTTAGATATATAGCGCAAACCCACATGCGTGAAATATTTACTATTTTTGCGCTGTTTTTAGTGGTTGCTATTGCCCTTGTGATGCAAAGCATTGGTTTATCTCCGGCACTCGGTACATTTTTAGCCGGTGTAGTTCTTGCCGAAAGCGAATTTAGACACGAACTAGAAGCCGATATAGAACCCTTTAAAGGCCTACTTTTAGGGCTATTTTTTATAACCGTAGGCGCATCCATTAACTTTGAATTATTGGCTGATGAGTTTACTACTGTGATTGCACTAGTAGCCCTACTAATTGTTATAAAAGCCTGCATCTTATTTGCCCTTGCAGTTACCTTTAATATTAGTAAAAAGCAGCGTTTACTGTTTGCTTTAGCGCTAGCCCAAGGTGGTGAGTTTGCCTTTGTATTATTAAGTGTAACCACTACATTAAGCATTTTAACGCCAGAGCAAACAAGCCTAGTGACGTTAGTAGTTGCTGTCTCAATGCTGGTTGCCCCACTGTTATTAATGGTTTACGAGCAAATACAAAAACGCAGTAACAGCACCGCACCTGAGTTTGATAAGCCAGAGCAAATTAGTAGCGCAAAACACGTAATTATTGCGGGCTACGGACGCTTTGGGCAAATTATGGGGCGTTTACTGCACGCCCAAGGCTACGACATTACCGTACTTGATCACAGCCCAAGCCAAATAGAATTACTACGCCGCTTTGGCAATACTGTATTTTATGGTGATGCCGCACGCCAAGAACTGCTTGAAGCCGCAGGCGCGCACACCGCACAAATGTTGGTAGTAGCAATAGACGACCCAGATAAAACCATAGAGATAATTAAGCTCGCTCATAAAAACTACCCGCAGCTTAAAATTGTTGCCCGTGCAATCGACCGTCGCCATGCGTATCAAATGCTTAATTTAAAAGTAGATGCCTTTAACCGCGAAACTGTCGACTCAGCCATTAACTTAGCGGTAGATGCGTTAGAGCTGTTAGGTAACAATAAAGAAGATGCCCAGCGCGCCGGTAAACTATTCAGAGACCACGACCGCGCTGCCGTATTGCAACTAGCCGAACTGTGGGGTGACGATGCAAGCTACGGCGTAGCCGTGCGCCAACGCATGGAAGATTTAAAACAAGTACTGCAGCAAGATAAGCAGGCACAAAGTGATTTAAATACCTGCGAACACGGCGACTGTGAAGACGGCCTAACAGAGCTAGCTGATAGGCCTAAAAAGGCTGATGATGCTCATATTGAGTAGTGCCAGATATTAGAATTAAGATAATAGCAGATCATGATATTGCCTCGTTAAGAGGCAATGCGTTCTAAAAAATTAACTTCCTATGTTATTCAACCTCATAGAATCCACCTTCGTCCCCTTTAAATTTTTCTTTATTTTTATGGTAAGACTTTTCAAGTTCTTTGTCTGAGTCATCACTCGCAGGCCAACCAGCATCAATCATCCCCAAAAAATCAGCAAGGGATACCCAGCCTACAACCTTTATTGAGTCAGCTTTAAGCCACTTTTCACCATCCCAATTTAGATAATCGTAAAAGCCGAACCCAGTCTTATTATACCTAGATGCAACAAAATATAGGCCAGGCTGAACGGGGTTACAATTTTCAATCCAATCTATCGGTACATTTAGCTTTTGCATTATTTTACGTTCCACAACTTTTTCCTTGTGAATATAAACCAGTAGGTCACAGCCACAATGATTGAACTATAAGCATAGATAAATAGTACCCCATGCTCTGATTTACTGGCTAAAAATACTATGAAAGTGGGCACTAAACTTAAAGGAAGTAAAAACCGAACTTTGAATTTATTAAAATGTTGAAGCAATAAAGCTATAGGCAAACCATAACAAAGAGTTAAAAAGGCAGCTAAAAGCCATCCAACAAACGCCATCAAAACCCAAGCTCCTAAGCCTGCTGTAGAGACTACGTAACCAGTAGCCAGCGAATAACCATATAAAATCAGAAATGGTACTAATAGAGCAGGAAAAATTACAAATGGAGCCATACAACAAGCCTGTATGTTCTTTCGTGTCTTCAGGCTAAATGTGTTCATGGTAAATTACTCAAAGAGGCCTTAATGCCTCTATATAAATAAAGTCTTAGAGTGGATTTAAGTATTCTATTATTTATTTTCTGATAACATTTCAAATGCCCATTCAGCGAAAGCTTTTTCAAGTTGCCAACGGTCCTCAACTGCGTCCTGATGCACACTGCCTTTAACTATTTCGTCTTTTTTTTGAACAAATTCTTTAAATTTATCAAAAAAGCTTATTTCTAAGTCTTTTAACTCCTGATCACTATTAACTATATAAAATGGCAATTTAATAATCGGCGCTTTTATTTGACTTGTTATTGGCGTACTGAAAGATGGAGTTTCAGTTTCAATTTTTCTTAGGTGCAAAAATAGTGAGTATTCGAGAGTACCTTTTTGAAAATAAAATAGGTCACAATAAAAATTAGCACTTAGTCCATCGAGTTTCTTTGGGTAAGAAATGAATTCAATATTAGGGAAAGGGATACATAAGTTCTCATTCCTAAAATGAATAACGGGTACTTCATGCATGATAGTATTTTTAAATTTTAGTATGTAGTTGTACTTTCTTGGCTTTTCGAAGAAACTGTTTTGCCACCAATATTGTCCACCTTCGCACTCAGTATTGCTTACTTCAATAGTAAAGTCGGGATCCAATGCGTAAAACGCTTCGTTAATACCATCATATTTCCAGTTTTCCGCATCCTCTAAAATGAAACTGAAGCGTTTGGAAGCAGTTAAATCTAAGCCGAACCTTTCTACCCACATTGCCTTTATATCATGTGGGTTTGCACAAGAGTCTTTTGGAGTATTTGTATCTTTTACCTTTGAATATATTGTCCCAGCTCTAAGAAGCTTTCCACGTGATTTAATGTCTCTGGTAAGGAAATATGGCTTTAGGCGCTCGTTCTCTATTTTAAGAATTGCAATATCTTTGTTTTGGTACTTAATGAATTTTAAACTAACTTTGGGAGCATTATTTTCAGCGAATGGCTGCTTCCGTAGTAAGTCTAATATATCTGCTTGTGTATAGGTTTTATCCTCTGACTTCAATCCAGTCACATCAAGTTCATCAGATATACCAAAAATTAAGTAACGCTCGCCTTCATGAATAACATTAGATAAACAAATAATATCATGTAATAAGTCATACAAATCGCTATGAAATTTTTGCTTAAAGTCCCACCATAGCCCTTCGCACTTTTTATAAATTAGATTTGAAACGATGTCGTGCATGTAACCTCGTATTGCGTGTAACAGCTTTATCTAGGGTAATTTTGTATTTTCACAAAAAACGTCCCGATAATATGAACCCGTATTAGTATCAAATTGTATAAATTATTGCCAACTATAAATATATTGGAAATCAAGAGTTACTTTAGAAGTAAGAGGAAGGCAGCCGATAGTATTACTTGATGGTTGCGACTGTATTAACTCGTGAAGTAACTCATAACCTATCATCCTTTCAGCTATGAGCTACTACGTTTAAAAAGCACCAAAACCTAGTGGTGGTGCCCACCTTGAATCGCTTTACCTTGCTGGTTATAAAACCCCGTTGCGCTGTGCTCTATAAAACCAAGGTTAATCATTTTTGCTAAAAATGGGTCGTTTTCGTTATCGCCTATGTCGGCGTAGTCGGTGGTTTGAAAGCGATCCCACTTGGCAAACTGTGCGGTTATTTCTGCTTTATCGCTGCTTACATCATTTAAGTTAAGCGTAGTGTGAGTGTGGCTTTTTTTATTCATTACGCTAAAGCTTTTAACCAAGTTTGATTTGGTAAATAAAGCGAGTTTAAATTGGTTGTCGCCTTGTGTAAGTGCGTAGTTTTTTACTTCATCGCAGCCTGTGCCTTGGGTGTTTAAAAGGGTCATTTTTTCGATTAAATGCGCATCCACCAGCTGGTTTTTAGCACTCCAAGTTTGTATGCCACGCACCTCAGAAGGCTGGTACTCAATACCGCGTTGTTGGGCATTAAAATAACGAATTGGGCGAATTTGCTTGTTAGCTAAGTGCAGCCAAAGCTCGGTAATAACCTCGCGCTGATGCGCTACTTGCGAGTTATTACGCCAAAGCGTTAGTGATTGTGTGCTTTGCTCATGGTTATGAGTATTCGTAATTTTATAGTCGGCTTTTAAATGTGCGCTATCAATATTACATTGCTGGGCTAAGGTGCTGGTACTGGCAAGTGTTGCCATTAAAAATAATGCGAGTTTCATTAAATTATCTCTTTTTAAACATCACTGTAATAGCCATACAATAACGACTTACAATGGCATTTTTATGACATAAAAAAACAACTCGCACAGCGTACGAGTTGTTTTTAAACATACAAGTTAGCGGCTTACTGCGTTACTTTTTCGTCGGCTGTTTTAACTAAATCAGCCGCAAAGTCCATTACATGGAATAAAAAGCTTTGCTCATTTGTGCCTGTTACTAAATGAGCGCCTGGGCCCATTGCGTATACGCCCACATCTTCACCTGCGTGAGTTTCTGAGCCCAGTGGTACTAGCGACTCTTGGTGAAAGCCCGGTGTAGTTGTATCAACGTTTGATAAATCTACACGCCCTGTTACCGGTGCAGATAAGTAAGCTGCATCGGCATTGGTTTCATCGCCTAAATCTCTGTAGCCTAAACCATTGGTGTAGCCAACAGTTGTGTATGGCATATCGTCGGCGGCAAGGCTTGGCTCGGTTTCGCCCACGGCAACTACTTTACCTAGTATTGGGTTACCACGTTTAGGGTAACCTGCAATGGTAAATACGTGGCTGTGATCGGCTGTTACAACTATTAGCGTTTCTTCTGGGTTGGTATTTTCCATTGCCACTTTTACTGCTTTAGCCAGCTCAACAGTATCGTTTAAGGCATTAAATGCGTTACCCGCATGGTGCGCGTGGTCAATACGCCCTGCTTCTACCGATAAGAAAAAACCATTGTCGTTGTTATCAAGCACGTTAATTGCTTTTTCGGTCATTTGCGAAAGCGAAGGCTCGCCCGCTAAATCGTTTGCGCGGTCGGCTTCGTATTGCATGTGAGACTCATTAAACAAGCCAAATACTTTAGTGGCATCGTCGCTGATTGCATCAAAACCAGTTTGATCCATAACGTATTTGCCACTTGGGTAAGTTGTTTGCCACTCGGTCACTAGGTTACGGCCATCAGTACGGTCGCCTTCTACCGCACTTACTGCATCGGCTGAGTTTGCTGCTGCATCTTTAGGTAAAAAGTGACGACGACCGCCGCCCATTACTACGTCTATGCCATCTACATCAATACCGGCAAAACGTGCTTCTAGGTTGGCTTCAAAGTTTACGAGTTGCGATGCAATATCTTCACAGGCTTTTGAACCTGCTGGCATATCTGAAATATCTTCCCAGTTACGATCAGCCGATTTAGCATACGTTGCCGCTGGCGTTGCGTGAGTAATACGCGCAGTTGAAATAAGGCCCGTTGCTTTACCGGCAATTTCTGCAAGTTCTAGCGAGGTAACAAGCTCGTTACCTGTTACCGTTGTACAGTCACCGCGTTCAATGTCTTCATCTACACCAATTACGCCCACATCGGTTTTAACACCCGATACCATTGCCGTCATTGTGCCTGCTGAATCTGGCGTTTGCGCATCTACGTTGTAGGTTTTAACAAAGCCCGAAAAAGGCATGGTTTCAAAGCTAAGTTGGTAGTCTTCACCTAACCCGCCTTCAAGCTGACCCGCAAAAATACGTGCAGCCGTTACGGTAGAAATACCCATGCCGTCGCCTACAAATAAAATAACGCTTTTAGCTTTGCCCGACTCAGTAACTATATTGGCACTGGCTTGCTGCGCTTTTACAAGTTGCTCTTGTGCGCCGCTAAACCATGCGTTGCTTGTTAGTGATGCAAGTTGCTCGCTTGTCAGTGACGTAGCGGGTGCGTTACACACCAAATTAGTAGAGGTTACTTCACTGCTATCTAGTACGTCATTGGCGTTTGTATCTACGCCGCTTTGAGTTTCTATGCCGCCGTTTATACATTGCTCTGAGCCTACAGCAATGGTGTTATCTACTGCGATTATATTATTTTCATCTTTGTCATTGTCACTCGAGCAACCTGCAAGCGCGACCATTACTGCCAAAGAAAGTACTGTTAATTTGTTCATGTTAGCCGCCATTATTGCTGAGTTAGTTCAAGAGCTTGATTAATTAAATGAAATACTACGTTTTGCTCAATTACGCCTTGAGCTAGCTGTGCGCCAGGGCCTTTTGCATGCAGCGAAATATCTTCACCGGCATGGGTTTCTGAGCCAAGGGGTACTGTTGTTTCTTGGTGAAAACCAGGAGTCGTAGTATCAACGCCTGTAAGCTCAACACGTCCAGCTTCTGGGCCTGTTAAATAAGCAGCATCGGCATCTGTTTCATCAACTAAGTTTCTAAACCCTAAACCATTTGCGTAGCCCACTGTTGTGTAAGGCATGTCGTCGGCAGCAAGGCTTGGTGTGGTTTCGCCAACGGCAACTACTTGGCCTAAAATTGGGTTACCGCGTTTAGGGTAGCCAGCAATAGTAAACACGTGGCTGTGATCGGCGGTTACTAAAATAAGGGTTTCTTCTGGGTTGGTGTTATCTACCGCAGCTTGTACTGCTTTGGCAAATTCGATGGTGTCGTTAAGTGCGTTATAAGCATTGCCCGCGTGGTGTGCGTGGTCAATACGGCCAGATTCAACCGTTAAGAAAAAACCATTTTCGTTTTTACCTAATACATCAATTGCTTTGCTAGTCATTTCACTTAATGAAGGCTCGCCCGCTACATCGTTTGCGCGGTCGGCTTCGTATTGCATGTGCGATTCGTTAAATAAGCCAAATACTTTAGTGGCGTCATCAGCAATAGCATCAAAACCTGTTTGATCCATCACATACGTTGCATCTGGGTATTGTGTTTGCCACTCGGTAACTAGGTTACGTTCATCAGTACGATCGCCCTCTACTGTGCTTACTGCATCAGCTGAGTTAGCCGCTTCATCTTTTGGTAAAAAGTGACGACGGCCACCACCCATTACAAAATCAAGGCCATCTACATCAGTACCTACATAGCGCTCTTCTAGGTTTTTTTCAAAATTTACCAGCTGCGAGGCAATATCTTCACACGCCTCTGAGCCCTCTGGCATGTCTGAGATATCTTCCCAGTTTCGGTCTGCCGATTTAGCATACGTTGCCGCAGGTGTAGCGTGAGTAATTCGCGCCGTTGAAATAACACCGGTTGCTAAGCCTTTAATTTCAGCAAGCTCTGTGGCTGTTAAAAGCTCGTTGCCCGCAGCGCTTGAACATACGCCGCGTTCTATATTTTCGTTTACACCAATAACGCCTACATCGGTTTTAACGCCTGAGATCATCGCGGTCATTGTGCCTGCAGAATCAGGTGTTTGTGCATCTACGTTATACGTTTTTACTTGCGCCGAGTATGGGAACTCTTCAAAGCTTAAATAACCTTCTTCACCTAGCTGGCCTGCTCTTTGGCCTTGTAAAATACGTGCTGCAGTAAGGGTAGATACACCCATACCGTCGCCTACAAACAAAATAACGTTTTTAGCTTTTGTAGCTTGCTCGTTTTGTGCAAGTGATGTTTTTGTGGCGAGCGTGGTTTGGGCATTGGTATACCAACTATTATCAGTTTGGCTTTGTGGCAGTATATCGGCATGGCTTGCTGTGCTTAACATAAACGTTAAGCCAACTGCCGCAGCAATTTTTTTAATTTTCATCCTTTATAAATCCCATAGTGTAGTGGTTATTTTTGCTTGAAGCGCATGCTTCAAATTTGTAACCGCAGCACTATAGAAAATGGATGTGACTTCCAAGCGTACTTTTAATTAAAAAAATATGACTAAACCATTACAAAATAAAGACAAAAAAGCGCAGCGGTTAAACGCTGCGCTTGTTGTGACCAATACCAGAGATGGTATTTATAAAATTAAAAACGCGCCTTAAACGATACGCCAAAGTAGCGCTCTGCATCACGCGGAATTTGGTAACGGAAGTTGTCGCCACTGTAGGTTGTTGCGTAGCTTTCGTCGGTTAAGTTTTTAGCAATAAGCGACACTCTAAATGCATCATCTTTAAACGATAAACCTACACTTGCGTTTAAAATACCGTAATCTGGTAATAACGCAGCTGGGTTAAACTCGCCCACATTGTTTGGTAGGTCTGAGTACTGCTCGTCGGTGTAAATGTAAGAGCCGTTGATATGAATATTAAAGTCGTGCTCTGTTTCAATATAGTAATCAGCACTTAGCGAGTATTTTAAATCTGGCGAAAACGGTACATCTAAGCCAGAACGGTCAGTACATGAGCCTGCCGCGACTTCTGCCGGACAATTAAACTCATCAATTTCGGCTTTAATATAAGCAATGCCACCGGTTAAAGTAAGTGAGTCGGTTGCAGCCCACATAAAGTCAACTTCAGCACCTTGCGTGCTTACATCACCCGCGTTTGTTAAACGAGTAATACAGGTACCGTCTGAACAGTCAAAGTTGTTAGCTTGAAAGCCTTCAATTTCGGTTCTGAAAAGTGCCATGTTAAATACAAATTCGCGGCTTGCGTATTTGTAGCCAATTTCATAAGCGTCAGACTCTTCTGGCGATATTTCGCGGCTATCGTTATCTGGGTTAAAGTTGTAGTAAACGTTAAAGCCAGGGCCTTTGTAACCTTGCGAGTAAGTACCGTATACCATTTGGCCATCGCCTAAATCGTATTGCATACCTAAACGACCCGATACGTTAGTTTCTTCTGCGCTACCTGATTCGTCAGTATTTAGTGTTGCTGGGCGTACGCCTACACCGGTGCGGCCAAACTCATCATTGCTTATACGGCGGTGTGTGTACGACACTTCGTCGTCGGTGTAGCGAATACCAAATAGTACGCGTAAATCTTCAGATAAATCGTAAGTACCATCGGCAAAGGCTGCCCAGTTGTTAAACTCGGTGCTCATGTATGCGGTTGCCGATACAATATCGTTAGCGTTACAGCTAACACCTAAGCTTTGCGTGTAAGTGTCTAAATCGGCAAGTGCGGCATCAAGCTCTGCACCCGATAGGTTATTTTGTGCGTAAAACGCCATTGCAGCATCTAGTTGGCCACCGTTATTTTGACAACTCGCCTCACGGGTAAAGTTACGTTGTGAGTCCATGTTCCAGTAAAATAAACCAGCAACATAGTTAAACGGGCCTGCAAGGTTAGAGGTCACTCTAAACTCTTGAGAAAACTGATCCCATTGCTGTGCACCTAAGTCGTGTAGTTGAAACGGTGCGCCAAATACCGGTTCGTTGCTGTCGCCAGCAATCGAGGTAAAGTCGCCTTCGCGGTATTCTGTGTTATCCCACGAGCGCTGCGCTGTAATTGAGGTATACGTATAATCGCCAATGGTTTTATCAACCTGTACCGAAAACGCGCTATGCTCATCAATAGTGCGCGACTCATAGTCGTGATCAACTTTGCGTTGGTCTAGGTCTATATCGGCTACGCCATCAACAATGCCGTTGCTGTCTGGTACTGCTTGCGAATCTGGGTTACGACCGCTTGGTAGGGCTTCTAAATCGGCACAACAGTCGTCATCGGCGTTATAAAATTCGGCAATAAATTTAACGTTTAAGTCATCGCTTGGCTCGTATTTAAATACAGCACGTGCACCTTCGCGGTCATAGCCGTTTACTTTTTCGTTGTTGTAAACGTTATCAATATAGCCATCAAACTTACCTTTAAATACGGTTAAGCTTGCTGCTAAATCGTCAGTTAAACCACCGCTTACAACGCCTTTAAAGCGGTATTCGTTATCTTGATAAAACGAGGTTTCTACGCTGCCGGTTGTGTCGTACGAAGGATCTTTTGTCGTAATGTTTACCACTCCTGCAGAGGCGTTTTTACCAAATAAGGTACCTTGTGGGCCGCGTAGTACTTCAATGCGAGATACATCGTATAAATCGGCAAAGGCTTGACCAGAGCGGCCAAGTACCACGCCATCAACTACGGTTGCCACACTTGGCTCAGCAGCAATACTAAACGAAATAGTACCAATACCACGCACCGTTAGCGCTGAGTTACGGGTTGTGGTGCCTTTTCTAAAGCTCACCGAAGGCACAAGTGACTGTAAGCCTTCCATGTTATTAGCAAACGCCGAATCAATCTGGTCGCTATTAAGCACAGACACCGCAAGCGGTACTTCGTTTAGGCTTTGCGTTCGTTTTTGTGAGGTAACAACAATTTTTTCAAACTTATCGTTATCGTTTTGTTCTGCTTGTTGCTCTGCTTGCTCTTGCTGCGCATGTGCCTGCGTGCTAAGTGCTAAACCCGTTGTTATTGCTAACGTGACTGCCAAGCTTAAGACGGACTTTTTAGCTCTCATGTCATTCTCCAAATTGTGCGTGTGTGCTGTTAAATTACCGCGCTAGCAATTGTGTGGGTTGCTAAATAGCGGTGCCAGTGTGTTGTAGGTATTTTCCTTATAATCTCTTATGTCTTATATAAGAGATGTAAACTTAAACAAACTCATCCTTTATTGCAAACATTATGTGAATAAAATGTGATTTAAATTTTGTATTTAGAATATAAAGCCGCGTTATACCAATTCACTTTATTAAGTAATCTATTTTGAGGCTGGAAAAACGTGTTGGTAGCTAGGCAAAAAATTCGCGATTTAGTTGTTCTAAATGAGAATTTTTTAACGTAGGTAGCGACACGTTTAGCCCCGCAAAATGATTAAGTATTATTGCACATTGGTATTATGTGGCTTTAGCAAGACCAATGTGCGCTAAGCTGCTTTCGTAGCGCTTATGCCAACGGCGTACACTCCACCAGCTGAGCACAAAGGCGCTACTCCAAACGGCAACTAAGCTCGGTACAAAGTACACGCTAGTACCACCAACAAGCCCAAGCGGAGAAAACAGTATATACAGGCTTACAATTAAGCTTACTAATACAATGGCGCAAGGCAGCGCGTATTTCCAAGGGCTTAAGTTTACCTCTGCTTTGCGGGTAAATTTCCACGGGGTCGCAAGGGGTTTGTAGTAACCAATACCCAACATAATCGCAAGTTCTATAAAGAACAAAATGGCATAAATATGGATAAAGTTAATGTCTACGTCCCACACAAATTTAAGCAAGGTGTAGGCAATAATATGGAAAATAATGGCCACTTTAGCGCCCAATGCAGGCACTTTGCGAGTAAACAAGCCTACCAATACAATGGTAATAACCGGAATGTTATAAAAGCCTGTAAATACACGAATAATGTGCCATAAACCTTCTGGCGCAAACATCAGCAGTGGCGCAGTAATAAACGACAATATAGCAATTACAATACTGGTAATTTTGGCCACTTTAATAAGCTTTTCGTCGCTTACTTTGTCTTTTTTCATTGGTTTGTAAACATCTAAACAAAACAATGTGGCTGCACTATTTAGCAGTGAATTAAACGAGCTAAATACCGCACCTAGTAGCACAGCTAAAAAGAACCCAGATAAATACTGAGGCAGTACATCTTTCACTAAATGTGGGTAAGCTAAATCAATGGTCTGCAAGCTTTCGTGCTTATAAAGATGATAAGCAATAACGCCTGGGATCATCATCATAAAGGGTACTAGTACTTTAAAATACCCTGAAAACAACACGCCCTTTTGACCTTCTACTAAGTTTTTGGCGCCCAATGTACGCTGGATCACGTACTGATTTGTGCCCCAGTAAAATAAATTTGCGAGGATCATACCGGTAAAAATGGTGCCAAATGGCACGGGATCATCCTCGCTACCAATGGCGTTGAGTTTTTCGGTATCGGTGTTTACAAGTGTGCTTAGGCCATCGGCAAAGTTGCCATCGCCAAGGGCAATAAGCCCAAGTGTAGGCACTAAAATACCAATAATTAATAACCCAACACCGTTAATGGTATCTGATACCGCAACCGCCTTTAAACCGCCAAATACCGCGTAAATAGCGCCCACAGAGCCTACTGTAATAATGGTTACAATTAAACTTGCTTGGTAGCTCATATTTAATAAGGTAGGTACATCAAACAGCCTAAGAACGGCGATTGATCCTGAATACAAAACAGAAGGGATCGTTATAAAACAATACCCTACCATAAATAAGATCACCGTCATGCGGCGTACGGTATCGTCAAAACGATCCCGTAAAAATTCAGGTAAGGTAGAAAACGCACCGGCTAAATAGCGCGGTAAAAAGATCAGCGCCATTATAATGGTTGATACCCCAGCTGTTACTTCCCACGCCATAGAACTTAGGTTGTAACCATACGCTGAGCCATTGAGGCCAATAAGCTGCTCGGCCGATAAGTTAGTGAGGATCATTGACCCCGCTATAAATGTACCTGTTAAACCACGGCCCGCTAAAAAGTAGCCGTCTTGGGTGTTAACTTCCCCTTTGGTTTTTTGGTACGAGATATATCCTACTAGCGCCATAAACGCCAAGCACGATAGCAGTGTCATGGTAATGTTCATACCTTCCATCTTGCGCCCCTTTTAGCTTACTTTACTCGGTAAAAAGTAAGCTAATATCTTTATTATTGTGTGTGTTGTGTGTGTTTGCTATTTACCGAGTTTTATTTTGGCCATGCTGTTAGCTGGCTCATGTCTTGTTCTGTGTGTTGAACATCTGGACCTAGCATTAGCGTATCGCCTTTACGAACAAATACGGCCATTTGTGTAAGCTCTAATGTTTCTTCGTAATATTTTCCGCCTTGGTACGTTTGTGCATCAGGGAAGCGCACCCACTCGCCTTGTGGCAAATAAAATTTAACTTTACCGTTTGGTACAACACATGGCACCACAAGGAGTTTTTCACCGCACATAAATTGCTGATCAAAACTATGTGCCAGTACATCATCAGGAAATGCCAGTGCCATAGCACGCTGAATAGGCATCCCTGTTTGCTGCGCTTGCTCTGCACACTCTTGTAAGTAAGGAATTAACTGATAGCGTAATTTAAGCGCTGCAAATACCGCGTCACTTGCTTGCTCAGTGTATGACCACGGTTCGCGAGGGCCAATACCATGTAAGCGCATATGCGCACTAAATACCGACGCTTGCGCCCAACGTACATAAAGCTCTGCATCGCGGGTGTCTTTGTAAAAACCGCCAATGTCGGTTGCAAAAAATGGCCCGCCCGACATGCCCCACGCTAAGCTGCCGCGAATACTCGCCGCTAAACCTTGCCAATCGGCCTGTGGGTCACCGCCCCATTGTGCAGGGAATCGTTGGCTGCCAGTCCATGCAGATCGGCTAAACAAAAATGGCCCTGTTTTACAGTATTTTTCGGCGGCTTCATAAACGCAGCGGTTGTATAACATGCTATAAACATTGTGTAGTCTTATGCCGCTGTCACCACTGTGCGATACCATATTTTCGTCTTCTAGCTGTTCGCCAAAGTCTGCTTTTATCATATCTACGCCAAGCTCAAACAATGGCTTGTGCGATTCGAGCCAGTATTCGTAAGCGTCGGGGTGAGTAAAATCTAAAATACCCGACTCTGGTAAGGGCGTAAGTACTTCGCCAAATGGGCTTAAGTCCCACTCGTATTGATACGCTTTACCTGTGCGTTTGTCTTTTATTAGCCAACCGTTTTCGGCCGCTTTTGCAAATAATGGGTTGTTTACCGAGATCATAGGGTATTCCCACACACAAATTTTAAAATCCATGGCTTTTAGTTCATCAAGCACAGGTTTTGGGTCGGCGTAACGTGTTGGGTCCCATTCAAAGGCAAAGCGAGTATCGGTGTCTTGCCATGCACGGCCATCAAGGGTTATTACATCGCACGGCATATTTTTAGCGCGTACTTCGCGGGCTACACTTAATAGCTCGTCGGCGTCTTTGTAATATGCTTTTGATAAAATAACACCAAAGCTCCACTGCGGTGGTACCGGTGCAAAACCGGTTAGCTCGCAGTAGCGATTAATACTTTGTGCAGGCGTTTGCTCTTGGTATAAAAATACATCTAGCGCGTCATCTTCTACTAAGCACACGTAAGCACGTTGCGACCAAAGCGCGTAACCTACACCATGTGTAACAGGCGCTGGCGTGTGTACAAATAAGTTCCAGCCTTCTGGGCTCCAAGCGTATGGCGTATTTTTATATGATTTTTCGGCGTTTACGCCCAGTGCATCGTGGTTGTATGAGCGAATAAGTTGGCCGCGTTTATCAAGCTTGCCCCACTTTTCGCCAAGGCCGTAAACGGCTTCGTCGTAATTAAGCTCTAGGCTTAAAATCCAGCCGTTATCAGTTTTAGCCAGTGGTGGTAAACGATGCTGGCGCACAAAGTGGCCATCGGTCGCTGATTGCTGTACTAATTTATCGTTTTTATAAAGCTTAAAGTAAAAAGGGTCGCTGTAAAATTCTAAGCGGTACTCACCGGCTGTGGCTTCAAAGCCTTGGTCTAATTTATTAAGTGATAGCGGTAAGTTAGAAGGGGTGGTGGTTAATATTTTAAACGTCTCGTCATGCGTGGAGCCTGCATTTAAACGTAAACCAAACTGGCTTATGGTAACGCTAACCTCGCCAAATTGAGTCGGTAAAACTAGCACATGGCCTTGTAACTTGGGCTCTGCAGTTAAGCGTGCTGGCTCTATTGCGTTCCAGTCTGGCTCACGTAATTCAAATGCATTCATGGGAGTTCCTTAACCAATTATTAGTCTTGTATAAGACACAAGTTAAATAATTGTAATCCCCATGTCAACGTAAATAAACTCAAGTTAAGTTATTTTACGCCCTTGATTTAAAATATACCCGGTGCCGATGTAGCCACCAGCGATACACCACTTAAGCCAAGCAATGTAATTGCTATTATACGAATCCATTTTGCATCAACGTAAGGCGTTAATTTACGGGCAAAGTGTGTAACTAAAAGCACAAGAGGTATGGCCGCTGCAATTAAAAACATGATGTCGAGCTCAGGTAAGGTGCCAAATAATGCAATACCTACACGTACTAAGCCGCCAATGGTAAATACCGCTAGTAACGTGCTGCGTATGGCCTCAATAGACCAACTTTGTTTATAACACTGAAAAACCAGCGGCGGCCCCGAGGTTGAAAACAACCCGCCCAATAACCCACTTACACCGCCTGCAATTAAAAATGAGCTACTACTGCTTTGTTTGTTGGCTCTTTCACGGCCAATTAGCATTAAGCCACAACACAGCAAAATACTAATACCTAAAATAAAGTTTAAAAATTGCGTTAAATGCGACGACATATATTCAAGCAGTATAAAACCTATCAGCATTAACGGAATGCCGGTATACAACATTAGTTTAAGCTCGGGTAATTTTACCGAGCTGCGGTTTTTTACCACCACAGTTGTGGAGTTAACCAAACCCAATAAGCTCACTAAAAATGTAGTCGCAGTGAGCGGTAAAACATCTAGCAGCGTAAAACTGGCAACCACCAGCAATCCAAAGCCAAACCCGCTAAGCGTTTGCATTATGGTGGCAAGGCTTAGGCACAGCGCCATAAGCAATATGAGTTCTAACGAAATACTGAGCACTTTAAATTTCCTAGATGTGCGCTATTGTAGTGTAACGATTTGTTTTTAGGCATAATGTAAAAACAAACTGTATTGCAATAGTTCACAATTAATTGAGCTTGCGCAAAGATGCGCAAAAGTTTTCACCTATGATATAAATACAGGTGGATTTTATTTAATGGTAAATAACAATGAGTAACTCTATGTTTGATCACAAATTAAGTGGCCCAAGCTTGGCTTTTCAACCACTTTACTTACAAGTGGCTGATTATATTAAACAGCTCATTGTAGAAAGACGCTGGGTTCCTGGCGAAGCATTACCAAGCGAATTTCGCCTTGCTGAAGAATTTAATGTAAGCCAAGGCACTGTTCGTAAAGCACTTAATTTATTAACTGACGATAAAATAGTCACTCGCCGCCAAGGTGTTGGTACGTTTGTATCTGAGCATACCGCGCAAGATGCCCTGTTTAGGTTTTTTCCGCTACAGGCCGACGGTAAAGGCGCCGATCTACCTAAAGCCGAGCTATTATCGGTTGAACTTTGCCCTGCACCACAAGATGTTATTGATGCCCTGCAACTTAATAAAAAAGACAAGGTCACTAAGCTTGTGCGCAGACGTATTCTCGATAACGAATTTTGTATGAGCGAAACTATATACCTACCGCAAAGTTTCTTTCCTGATATACATCAAAGTAGTGATATTCCGCATACATTGTACCATTACTACCAAACCAAATTTAACCAAACTGTACATAAAACCCAAGACAGCATTAAAGCGGTATTAGCAGATGCAACCGACGCTAAACTCCTTGCGATTAAAGCAGGCGAGCCACTGCTATTGGTATCGCGCATTACCGAATCAATCGAAGGTAAACGCATAGAGTACCGTTTAAGCCGATGCCGTAGCGATCATTACCACTACCAAATTGAACTTGATTAACGCACTGCGTTTAACCGCTAATTATTTATATTAGCGCACACTTATTAAATATTTTTTAAAGGCAGCAAACGCTGCCTTTTTGCTGCCTGCAGGTTTTTTAACTTAACCATTTACTATTTTAACGTTAACACAGTGTTGACACTGTTAGATTCGTATAATAACTTATGTCTTATACAAGACCTAAGTCATTATGCAATTTTAACAGGAATTCCCAATGAGTTCATTAAATAACATCCCTCCAGTAGGGTTCGGTTTATGGAAAGTAGCACAAGAAGATTGTGCACAAACGGTATACCAAGCCATTAAAGCAGGCTACCGCCACCTTGATTGCGCATCAGACTACGGCAACGAAGAACAAGTTGGCGATGGCATAGACCAAGCAATTAAAGACGGCCTTTGTACTCGCGAAGAATTATGGGTTACGTCAAAACTATGGAATACCTTTCATGCGCCAGAGCATGTAGAGCTAGCCATTGACAAAACCTTGAGCGATTTAAAGCTCGACTACCTCGACTTATACTTAATTCACTTTCCGATTGCACAAACGTTTGTACCAATCGAAACACGCTACCCACCAGAGTGGTTTGTAGACCCAGATGCACAAAACCCACAAATGGAGCTGGCAAATGTGCCTCTGCATTTAACGTGGCAAGCAATGGAAGAGCAAGTGCATAACAACAAAACAAAACGCATTGGTGTGTGTAACTACTCAAGCGCACTTATTCACGATTTAATGACCTACGCCACAATTAAACCAGCCATGCTGCAAATTGAGTCGCATCCTTATTTAACGCAAGAACGACTAGTAAGGCTTGCTAAACAGTACGATATTCCGGTTACTGCGTTTTCGCCGCTCGGTGCGCTTTCGTACCTTGAGCTAGAAATGGCCGATCAAACAGAGTCGGTACTTGAGCAAAGCGTAGTAAAAGCTGCGGCGCAAAACCATGGCAAAACGCCAGCACAAGTTGTGCTGCGCTGGGGCGTGCAACGCGGCACTGCCATTATTCCTAAAACCTCTAAATTTGAACGCATGAAAGAAAACCTCGCGCTGTTCGACTTTGAACTAACAGAACATGAAATGGCGCAAATTTCTGCGCTTAATAGCAACCGCCGTTTTAACGACCCAGGGCACTTTTGTGAAGCTGCCTTTAACCGTTTTCACCCTATTTACGATTAGGATAATAAAATGTCAGCTACCGAACTTAACTATGCCCAAGTGCCTACTCAATTAACGTTTGATGACTCGGTTTTTCCGTGCATTGTGGTTAATAACAATAACGCCAGCACCGTTGAAGAAGCGGTAGCTTTTATTCGCGCTCACAAAAGCGAGTTGGCTAAAAAACTACGCAGCTCAGGCGCTGTATTGTTTAGAGGCTTTCCTGTTGATAGCGCCGAGACGTTTGATACGTTTTCAGCGGGGTTTGATTACGACAACTTTACGTACCAAGAGTCACTATCTAACGCGGTGCGTATTAACTTTACCGAGCGTGTATTTACCGCTAACGAAGCACCCAAAGATGTAGAAATTTACCTTCATCACGAAATGGCACAAACACCTATTTCGCCAAGTAAGCTGTTCTTTTTTTGTAAATCGGCAGCTGAGGAAGGCGGCGCGACACCGCTTTGTCGCTCAGATAAATTATTTAGCGCATTAAAGCAATTTGATAGCCAATTAGCCGATGACTTTGAGCAAAAAGGCTTAAAGTACACCACTTATATGCCCGCAGCCGACGATGCAACATCGGGCCAAGGCCGCAGCTGGAAAAGCACCCTAAGCGTTGAAAACAAAGACGAAGCGCACAGCAAACTTACCGAGCTAGGTTACGAGTGGGAATGGCTAGAAGATGGCTCTTTAAAAGCAATTACTCCGGTTTTACCTGCGGTAGTCACGCTTGAAAACGGCGTACAGGTTTTTTATAACCAACTTATTGCCGCTTACATGGGCTGGAAAGGCGTACGCGAAAACCCATCGGTTGCTATTACCTTTGGCGATGGCAGCGCCATTCCTAAACAAGGGCTTGAAAAAATTGTTGAGCTATCAAAAGACTATACCTTTGATTTAGCCTGGCAAGATGGCGATGTAGCGTTAGTTGATAACGAAATGGCCATGCATGGCCGCCGCCCATTTACTGGCGAGCGCAAACGCCAAGTACTTGTAGCCCTTACGGCTGTCAACGCCTAATGCAAAACTTAAGTGGTGCATTAAAAGTAAAAGTTTCCCCGTTATGGCAAGGTGCCAGCATTGCTGCAATGACTGGCCTTGCCGCTTTATTTTTAAGTGAGCACTATGGCGCACCCGCTATGCTGTTTGCTTTATTATTAGGTATGGCGGTGTCGTTTTTATATCAAAGTGATAGCCCGTGCGCTAAAGGCATAGACTTTACTGGCACCACGGTTTTACGCGTAGGCATTGTTTTACTTGGCACACGTATAGCACTGGGCGATTTGGTTACACTGGGCTGGCAAACAGCCCTAATGCTAGCTGGCGCTATCTTTACCACCATTATTTTGGGCGTAATACTTGCCCGTGTATTTGGTTTGCAAAAACGCTTTGGCGCACTCACCGGTGGATCAGTGGCTATTTGTGGTGCATCGGCAGCACTGGCTATTTCATCTATTATGCCCAACAGCGAGCATAAAGAGCGCGATACGTTACTTACCGTAATTGGCGTAACGGCCATGTCGACCATTGCAATGATTTTATACCCTATTGTGGTTAACTACCTTGAGTTTGATGCACATAACGCAGGCGTATTTTTAGGTGGCACCATACACGATGTAGCCCAAGTAGTAGGTGCGGGTTATTCGGTATCGCCCGAAACTGGCGATATAGCAACACTTACCAAACTAGTACGAGTGGCCATGCTGTTGCCAGTAGTACTTATTATGATGGTGGTTATTAATCGTTCAAATAAAGGTAACCATGGCGAGTTGCCTAAAGTACCCGGGTTTTTAATTGGCTTTGTTATTTTAATGCTGATTAACAGCACCTTTAACCTACCAGCTATCGTGCTCGAAACCGCTAATGAGCTTTCTCGATTCTTTTTAATTGCCGCCATTGCCGCCATTGGTATGAAAACAAACTTAGGCAAACTCACCGAGGTGGGCTTAAAACCAATAATAATGATTGTTGCTGAAACAATTTGGATAGCACTGTTAATACTTGGCTTTGTATTGTGTAGCTAAGCATTAAACCTTGAGCGTATTGAGTGGATTGCCTACAATAGCGCATCACTTTTTAATAAAGATTAAAACCATGACCGATTCAACAAAACCAGCATTACCTGATCAGCTTTCTATTAACCCACGTAGCAAGCATTACGTAGAAGAAGTGTTTGAACACGAAATTGGCGTAAGCTTAAATGGCAAAGAACGCTTTGACGTAGAAGAGTACTGCATTAGCGAAGGTTGGATTAAAATTGCCGCACCTAAAGCGCTAGACCGCCGCGGCCAACCTTTACTTATGAAAGTAAAAGGTACAGTAGAAGTATTTTATAAGTAAGCTAAACCTTACTTAAATAAGCGACTCTCCTACGAGATGTCGCTTTTTTTATACCCGATAAAAAGCATTGAGCTTTTTTCATGTTTAAGGTGACAAAGTTTCATTATGAATTTTAAAAAATTATGTTTGAATAGCGCCTTATTGTTTAGAAGTATAGAAGTCTGTAATGAATAAACTCACTATTTTAGATGGCGGTATGGGCCGTGAACTTAAGCGCATTGGCGCGCCGTTTACACAGCCACTTTGGAGTGCACAAGCTCTAATAGAAGCCCCACATTTTGTAACGCAGGCTCACCAAGGTTTTATAGACGCTGGCGCTGAAATTATTACAGTTAATAGCTACGCCTGCGTGCCCTTTCATTTAGGTGAAACGCTATACCAAGCTCAAGGTGCAGCCCTTGCGCAGCAAGCTGCGGTCATCGCAAAAGAAGTTGCTCAAAACGCTAAACAAAATGTATTAGTAGCAGGTTCATTGCCACCCGCCTTTGGCTCTTACCGCCCTGAACTATTTGAAAGCGAACACGCATTTACTATTTTAGATACGCTATACAAGGCGCAAGACGAGCACGTAGATTTATGGATTGGTGAAACCATATCGAGCATTGAAGAAGCGCACGTTATGGCAAGCGTACTTAAAGACTCAAACAAGCCATGTTATTACGCATTTACCTTAAATGATGTGGTAAGCGAGCAAGCTAAACTTCGCTCTGGTGAGCTGGTAAGTGACGCAGTAGCGGCTTTGCTTGAGCAAAATGTTGCGGGTATTTTCTTTAACTGCTCAATACCTGAGGTTATAGAGCAAGCCTTTAGCGATACTAACGCAGTATTAGCCAAGCAAAATAAAAGCGTTGTTTTAGGGGCGTTTGCTAATGGCTTTACACCCATTGCGCACGACTACAAAGCCAACGAAGGCTCGCAAGCGTATCGCGATATTTCGCCATTAGAATATTTAGACTTTGCAAAAAAATGGCACAACCTAGGCGCAAGTGTTATTGGCGGCTGCTGTGGTATAGGCCCAGAGTTTATTGAAGTACTGGCAAAGTGGAAGCAGGCACTTGAAAGCGCTTAGGCTTTTAGTAATTTTTAGAGCTTATTGGCTACACCAATCGTGTTAAGTTATTAGGCATTTATAGCGACAGATAAATAGCGTGATAACAAGGCATAAATATCGACATGTAGTTGTTCTACATGAGAAATTTATAACGCTGTTAGCGCTCTATTTAGCACGCTAGAATGATTAAATATTTAAGTCGATTGGTGTACCCAATCAAGCCCTTGTATCGCCGTAGTAGGAAAAGCCGTTGCATGGCTAGCCCCTTCAATAACAACGCTTTTTAGTTCAATATTGTCACTGCTAAGTGCATTAATTTTTTGCGCTAATTGTTTTGCCCCCTCCACCATATTTTGACCTTCACCAAAACTTGGCGTTTCCTTTGCCCCTACCGATATATAAACCTTTGTAGGCAATTTAGGTTTATTTGCTTGTAGCGCTAAAATTGCATTGTCATTAAACCAAACTGATGGGCTGCCAATAATATAATTGTTAAATAAATCGGGCATCGTAAATAAAATAGTGGCACCAAATAACCCGCCTAAAGAATTACCTATATAGGTTTTTTGTGTGCTACTTGCTCGGTAGTTACTTTGTATAAATGGCAGTACCGTATTTTTTAAAAACAGCGCATGATTTTGAGCGTTACCGGTTTGTTTTTTCCAGCTTTGAGCCTTACTGGGGGTGTAGTCTCTAATTCGGCTGTTAGCGCCTTTAGAGCCTTTTTCGTAACTAATGGCCACAATAATAGCCTGCTGCATTTTACCACTATTCATAGGAAACCGCGTAGCTCCCGCCACAATAGGAAACGTATACGGTGCATCGGTTAAATAAATAACCGGATATATTTTTTCAGGGTGCTTTTTATATGACTTAGGAAGCTGAATAAAAACAGGGTATACCCGATTGGTCGCGGGCTCAGTGAGCTCAATAACGCTGCTTCTAGGGATTTGGTAGGGGGTATTTGCGCTTAATTTAAAACACATAAAAGCGCAAAGTAACAGCAAGTATTTTAAAGCAGTATTCATTATATTAATTAACCTAAGCCAAGCGTAATAAACCAATATTGGGTGATTACTTTAACTCACTTTTAGCTTTAGGCTATTAAAAAATAAACACTCGGGCTTGAAAGGCAGTGCTACATGTTAGCTGTTTGTAGCACTGATAACGCTAAGCTGCCTGATCAGACTCGGTTCCTGAACACGGGCACTTATCGTCACTCTTTTTAAGGCACTGTTGGTAATTAAACCAATGGGCTACAGCAATAAAAGCCGATCCAATTAAAGTAAGCGCTTTTTCGGCAATTTCGTTTCCTAACAATATTGCAAATATCATAAAGGCTAGCCCAATAACGCCGCAGGCCATATAACGTAAACGTTTATGCTTTTTACAGCCTAAGCTTAACGCCAATAAACTGGTTGGCAATACCGCTGCAAGAATCCATAAATGAAATTGTTCGCTATCTATTTGCAGTACAGCAAAGCTTGGCAATAACGCTAAAATAACTGGGGTTGCAAAACAATGTACTGTGCACATTAACGATAACCCAATCGCCATACGGTCCATAACACTCTGACTCGACTTCATTACTTCCTCTACTAATCAATTTTATAAACAACGGCTTTACGTTTTAAAAGGCATGTAAGTAACAATCGTTAATTGAACTTGATACATTATAACATTTCCCGCACAATTGATATAATATAACATCTAACAGGGTAGTCAAATGAAAAGTAGATCACAATTAGCTGTTCTCATTGCAGCTTTATTACCTGCAAGTGTGCTTGCATCCACAATTGAAGGCGTTGTTCTAAACAACAAAGGTAAAGTAGTTACCAATGCAACCATAGAAGTAGAAGGCTCAGACCTTAAAGTAACCACCGATGAAAGCGGTAAATTTGTAATAGCAGAGCTAAACAATGGCTTAAAAGAGCTTCATGTTGTGGCGCCAGGTTATGCCCATCTTCATCGCGATATAACAATAACAAACGATGAAAACCAATCGGTTACTTTTAATTTAAAGCGCTCGCCTATTGAAGTTATTGATATTGAAGCAACTCCTATTCATATGTCGGCAATGGAATCTGCATCACCTGTTAGTGTTTTATCTGGCGAACAACTAAGACGTCAACAAGCTGCAACCCTTGGCGACAGCCTTGAAAAACTCCCAGGTGTTAATACCAACTTTCACGGTAAAGTAGCCAGCACGCCAATTATTCGTGGTTTAAGCGGCCCGCGTGTGCTTATTACTCAAAATGGCCTTGATGTCAGTGATGTGTCGCGCGTTGGCCCCGATCACTCTGTTGCATCAGAAGCCTCAACCGCACAACAAATTGAAGTATTACGCGGTCCTGCAACACTGTTTTATGGCAGTGGCGCCATTGGTGGCGTAGTAAATGTGGTAGATAACCGCGTACCAACCGACAGCACAACACGCGGCGAGTGGAACTTAGAACATAACTCTGCTGATAACCAAAAAGTGGCCTCGTTTAATGCCACCACAGGCACAGACTCGGTAGCATTTTATGCCGACGCGTTTTGGCGTGAAGCCGATGACTACGAAGTGCCTGTAGCGGCTGATATAGATAGCGACGGTGAAGGCCATAGTGGCGATTACAAAGTTGAAAACAGTAATGAAGAGTCTGACGGTTTTACTGTTGGCGCTAGCTACTTAATGGATAACGGCTTTATTGGCTTAGCAGTAGAGCAATTTAATCGTCAATACGGTATTCCGGGCCATACGCACGGTGATGAAGAGGAAGAGCACAGCGACGAAGAAGAAAGCGTATTTGCTGATTTAGAGCAAACTAAAGTGCAATTATTAGGTGAGTACAACCTAGATAATAAATGGCTAAACAAAGTAAACCTGCGCGTTGGCCACACCGACTACGAACACGCTGAAATTGAAGGTGGCGCTGTAGGCACCACATTTAAAAACGAAACAAACGAATTTCGCATAGACCTACTACATAACCAATTTAACGAGTGGAATGGCGGCATTAGCTTTCATTACAAACAAAGCGATGTTGAAGCACAAGGTGAAGAGGCCTTTACTCCTCCATCAGAAACCGAAAGCTTTGCTGTAGCGCTAATGGAAGAAAGACACTTTGGTGATTTTTTAGTGCAGCTAGGTGGGCGTATTGAGCGTGTAACAATTGAAGCAGGCGACGTATTACTACCAAATATTGACGCTCACGCACATGATGAAGCAGAAGAAGCCGACGAGCATGATCACGACCACGAAGAAAGCGCAGAAACCACTCGTGTATTTGACGTAGAGCACGAATTTACGCCAATCAGTTTATCGGCAGGCGTAGTGTGGGATTTTACACCTAACTATAACTTAGGGCTTTCTGTATCGCGCTCTGAACGCGCGCCTTCTGCTTCTGAGTTGTTATCGTTTGGGCCGCACATTGGTACTGGCACTTACGAAGTAGGCGCACTGTTTGATTTAGATGAAGACGGCCATTTAGGTTTATCTAGTCAAACAATTGACCTAGAAACAGCCAATAATATCGATTTAACCCTGCGTAAAACCCAAGGTGACGTTGGCTTTATTTTAAATGCCTTTTATAACCAAGTAGATAATTACTATTACCAAATAGACACAGGTTTATTCGCTGAAAGTGGCCACGACCATGGCGATGAAGAAGAAGGCGCTGACGAACACGACCATTCATCAGAGCTACCTGTTTATTTATTTAAAACAGACGATGTAATTTTACATGGTTTTGAAGCGCAAATTGCGTGGCAATTAACCGATGAATTTAAAGTAGACTTGTTCTCTGATTACGTTCGTGCACGCCTTAAAGACGGCGGCGACTTACCCCGTACTCCACCACTTCGTTTTGGTAGCGAGTTAAGCTATCAAATAGATAAATTAAGTGCGCATATTCACGTTACTCGCTATCAAAAGCAAGACCGCACAGCCCCACAAGAAACAGCCACAGACGGCTACACATTGGTTGATGCAAGCATCTCTTACGACCTTTCAGTATTAAACCAAGATATGTCTGTTTACCTGCGAGGCAGCAACTTAACAGATACAGAAGCACGCGTGCACAGTTCGTTTGTAAAAAATATAGCACCACGTCCAGGGCGTAGCTTTGCGCTAGGCATTCGCGGTTATTTTTAAGCATTAAAAAATTATAATTAAAGGAAATAAACATGAAAAAACTATACAAATTAAAGCTTATTGCGCTGGCCATTAGCACTACATTTATTACAGCCTGTGGCGATGCCCAGACCAATATTGTAGAAAAAGATCCTATTGTTGTAGAAAACGAGCACGATCATGACGATGATGATCACGACCATGATGATGGCTACACAATTGACTCATTAGGCAGATTAGCTGTACTTGCAGGCGATAGCAACGAAGCTAGTTTTTATGACCTAGATGACAACGCTTTACTTGAAACATTTACCCTGACGAATGATTCAAACACGCTATCGTCATCACCTGATTTTCGTTATGCCGTTATTGCAAGCCGCGCACAAGATTACTTAGGCTTTATTGATGGTGGTTTATGGCGTGAAGACCACGGCGAGCATTTACATGACTACGAGCAAAGCCCAGCGGCTAGTAGTTATGAGCTAACAAGTGGTAGCCGCCCTACTCACCTTGTAAAACATGACGGCCAATTAGCGGTATTTTATGATGGTGATGCAGACTCAGGCACAACTGCCTCTGTTGAAGTATTAACAGATAACGACATAACAAGCGCAACAGCAACGCTACCGGGTATTAGCTACGATATTAATATGCACGGTGTAGCAGAGCCACGCGGTGAGCATTTATTATCAACACTTCGCCGTGATGACAGCGAAAGCACATCGGTTGCTAAAGTACTGCCAGACCAAGTAGGTGTTTATCATTTTCATGATGGTGAATATGAGCTTGAACAAACCTTAGACGTTACGTGTCCTGATTTACACGGCGCAGCACAAAACCACGACTATGTAGCATTTGGCTGTAGCGATGGTGTGTTATTAGCCCACCAGCACGATGATGAATACGAAGCTGAAAAAATAGCGAACATTGCAGCCGTTGGCGATTTACGTATTGGTAGTATTTATGGCCACGAAGATAGCGAGACCTTTATTGGCGTAGCATCTGGCCATGGTGGTGGCGAAGCCGTAATTGTAACTATTAACCCAGCAACAGCACAAATGGAAGAACTAGAATGGCAACTAGCCGACGGCGCAAGTGCTGTGTCGTACTCTTTTTCTGCCCATGGCGAGCACTTTTTAATATTAGACAGCTTAGGCTTTTTAAATGTATTTAGTGCACACGACCATGATGGCGAAATGCATTGGGAGCTTGAAGGTCAAGTTGATATTACAGAGCAAGATGTATCAACCATGCCAGAGGGCATGAGCTTTAGCATGACAGTGGCGCAAAATGGTCAGTTTGCTTATGTAGCCGACCCGATTGCTCAGCACGTTGTGCAAGTACACCTTGAAGACTTAGAAATTGAAAGTGAGGTTGAGCTTACTTTTGCTCCTAGTGCAATTACTTGGCTTGGTATTGCGCAAGAGGAAGAACATTAAGCTTCGAGCGTACATAACACCGTGAATACTGATAGAACGCCTGCAGTATAAAACGCTATTGCCGAACAATACTTTAAATTGTTCGGCTTTTTTACTTGTTTAGCTTGAGCTCGGATTATTTAATAAAGCGCTTTATTAATCTAAAAATTAGGTATAGCAATAGATTTGCGATTCAAAGGTTAATTTGGGATAGTTAACGCAAATTAATGGACTTAACTTTTTATGAACGCTTATTCATACCTATTGTTTTTCTTTTCTTCATTAGGCGCATTCAACGGCGTTATATTGGCGCTATGGCTATTTGTACGTAAAAATAAACAACCTTCAGACGTATGGCTAGCTACCCTACTGTTACTAATCAGTGTTCGTATTGCTAAATCAGTCGCCTTTTATTTTATACCCACACTCGATAAAAGTATTTTACAAATAGGGCTGACCGCATGCTGCCTACTTGGCCCCTGCTTAGTTGTCTACACCTATACGAAATCAACATCAGTCACTGAAAATAACCACCCTAGCAGGCTACTAATTTTTCTAGCGGGGGTTATTTTGACTATTGGGGTGGTTTATCCCTACAGTGCAAATCTTGAATTATGGCAATACTGGCTATACCGAGGCTCAAGCTATCTATGGTTTGTCTGCCTTATAATCGCAAGCTACCTTTATTATTCTCGCTTTCAAGAAGTAGCCAGTAATTGGAAGCAGCTTCTTTCTGAGCAAACATTTATCACTATCGTTGGGTGTAGCTTAATTTGGCTGGCGTACTTTACTGCCTCATATACATCTTATATTATGGGAGCGATCAGTTTTTCGGTCGTCTTATATTTATCGTTAATAACACTGTTAAAACCACCTTCGTCTTCATCGAATAAAGTAGATAAATACGCCAATAATAAATTGTCTAAAGAGCAGGCAGAACAGTACTCTATTTTGCTAAATCAATTGATGGCTAAAGATCAGCTGTATATCGATCCACAGTTAACTTTGCCTCGCTTGGCTAAACGGTTGTCAACATCGCATACTGTTTTATCGCAATTGCTCAATGAGCACTATCAAATGAACTTTAAACAATACGTCAATAGTTTGCGCGTGGCATGTGCAAAAGAGCTATTGCTTGCACGCCCAAACACCAGTATTGATGATATTGCAGAGCAAAGCGGTTTTAGCGCACCATCCACATTTTATAATGCGTTTAAACAACAAACTGGATTGACTCCAAATAAGTATAGAGCTCTCAATTTATAATTCGAGACTCCTAAAATATAAACTAATTCATTGTTTTAAATATAGTTAGCTTAAATTGAAGGCACAATCAATTAAGAGCTTATATCTATGAAAACAATCATTAAAATTTTTACATTACTACTGATAATCACTCACTTTTCAACCTTAGCGAATAACTCTAAGCAACAGCAAGCTGTGCAAGAGGTCATTCAAAAATACATAAACGGTACCAGCAATGCAGATCCAACTTTAATAACTTCAGCATTTCACCCTAAAGCAAGCCTAATTCTGAGTCATCCTAATAAACCCTTTTGGCAAGTTACGGCAAAGGAATTTGCAAGTTGGTTTAAAACAAAAAAAGCCACGCGAACAGGTGCTATTCTTTCAATAACTGTTGATAACGATATAGCCACGGCTCGTGCAAAAATAACGACCGCCTCACCCGTAAAACAATACATCGATCAGTTCTTACTAAAACGCTTTTCTGATGGCTGGAAAATTGTTAGTAAAACAGCCAACCAACTGGATATCACACAATCAGAACAGGTTTTAGCTGCGATGGATAAACGTGTGTTATTTATAGTATCGAGCGCCGACTTTCATGGCGACTCAGCCCTAGCTACTGGCACTAGCTTTTCTGAATTAGTAGAAGCTTATGACGTATTCATAAATGCAGGCTATCAGGTTGATGTTGTAAGTAGCAAAGGGGGTACCTTACCACTAGCCTATATTAATACTTCAGATAAAACACATCGCCAATACATTTATAATCAAGATTTTATGTACAAGTTAGCGTACACATTAGCACCTGAACAAGTCGACCCTGAAAAGTATTTAGCTGTTCATTATGTTGGCGGCGGTAATGCGATGTATCAGGTCGCGGAAAACAAAAACATTCAAGCAATTTCTATGCATGTTTACGAACAAAATAAAGGGATAATTTCGGCTGTTTGCCATGGCACCGCAGGTATCGTTAATCTCAAACTGGCTAGTGGCGAGTACTTAGTCGCAGGGCGTAAAATTACAGGCTACCCAACAGCCTTTGAAAAAACAGACGCCGCTTATTATCAACAATTTCCCTTTGCGATAGACAGCCTCATTAAACAACGCGGTGGAATATTCAATTATGGGCAACGAAACCAATCATTTATTCAAGTTGATGGACGGATTATTACCGGTACAAATTATCAATCTTCACGAGAAGTAGCCCAAGCGATGATTAAACAACTAAATACCATGTAATTTAATAAACCAATAAAACAGCCGACTTGCATCGGCTTTTATGTACCTATCAATTGCGACCTTGCCAGCCGCTCCATACGTCATCTTCTTGGTTGGGTTTTTTCTTCTTTTTCTTACCTGTGCCTTCTGGCTTTGCCATTGGCTTATCGTTTTTAAGTGCAAGGGCCGCATCAAGGTTTGCTTGGTTTACCGCAAAACCCGTTACTTCCTCACGCTCTAAACGAAGTTTGTTTTTCTTTTCGATTATTTTAAAGTGATGAAAGTCTTCATAATCAATTAACGATAACGCTAGGCCAACTTCACCGGCACGGCCGCTTCGGCCAATACGGTGCATGTAATCAGCGGGGCTGCGCGGTAAGTTAAAGTTAATAACAACAGGCAGTTTGGCAATATCTAAACCACGGGCTGCTATATCGGTGGCAATAAGTACTTCTATTTCACCCGCTTTAAATTTTTCTATTACGCGAGTACGCTCACTTTGGCCTTTATCACCATGAAATACCTGTGCGTTAATACCACGCTTTTCAAGCTTACCTGCTAAGTGCTCACAGTCTTTTTTAGCGTTTACAAAAATAAGTGCTTGGCGCCATTTATGCGCTTTAATTAAATGCGCTAAAACCGTGGTTTTTTCGCCTTTATTAACCGTAAATACGCGCTGTACTAAGGTGCTTTCGTCTTTGCTTTGAACTTGTATTTCAACAGGGTTGGTTAACAGCTCTTGTGTTAATTGAGTGACTTGCTCTGGGAAGGTTGCTGAAAACAACATAGTTTGTTTTTTAGCAGGCATTAACGCTAATAACTCAGCAAGCTCTTCGGTAAAGCCAAGGCTTAACATGCGGTCGGCTTCATCAAGCACTAAGGTTGTTACTTTATCGAGCTTAATAGCATTGCTTGAGATTAAATCGAGCAAACGCCCTGGCGTTGCAACAATAATATCAGCGCCGCCGCGTAGAGCCTGCATTTGTGTATTAACCGACACACCACCAAATACTGCTACCGTTTTAATTGCGCCATTAAAGTTAGCAGAATACGATTTAACGCTATCGGCCACCTGCGTTGCAAGCTCACGGGTAGGTACCAAAATAAGCCCAGTTACAAAGTTACCTTTGCTCGCTGTTTTTTTAGCGCTTTGCTCTACAAAAAGCTTTTGTAGCATAGGTAAAGCAAACGTTGCTGTTTTACCTGAGCCAGTATTAGCCCCCGCAATTAAATCGCTACCAGCAAGTACACTTGGAATCGCCTTAGCTTGAATTGGCGTAGGTTGGTTATATTCCAAATCGGTTAAACGAGCTTGTAGCTCTGGAATAAGGCCAAGTTCGTTAAAGGTGCTAGGGCTTGTGGCTGAGGTCATATTTATTACGGGCTTATTGCTAAAAAAGTAGCCTGTAATTTTAGCGTATTTAGCACTTATTAAGTAGGGATTAGTGATTTTAATGTTTTTATAGGTAACAGCTGCGTGTTGTAAGTAATAAACTTGACTCGATAATATTGGTACTTCATCAGTTCAAGTTTTCTAGAGCGAAGGTTCACGCCCTAGAAAAATAATTTTTTCCTTAAACAAACCTTGGTGGACTCAACTTAGTTCTTAGCTATCAATTTTATTATTTAGCTAATAATTTAAACCACTTATCTTTGTAAGGTGATTCGGCCATCAAGGCATCTATATACTTAATTAACTCATCATATTTTTCTTTAATTTCTGCCTCAGTCAACATGTTTTTCAATTTAGGTTTTATCCACTCACAAAACTTATCTAACTTCTCTTCGGATACAAAAATTATACCTTCAGTAGAATACCTACCTTTAGGAGTTGTAAATAAATGGGGCAAAAGCATGTATTCGTAATCACCTACTCCTGTATCAAATAAATAATGAGCATTTAACGTGGTGGACTTATCTAGCACTAATGATTCAAAACCTATAAGAGGTGGCAGCAAAAATCTAGTGTTTGAATTACTTTTTGAGTTTGCTTTCATTAAAGCTGAAAGCAAAGCATTATTGTTATAAGGTTGTGATGGCTTTTGTTTTGTACAGCAGTAAACTAAATCTGTTTTTTGATTTTTAAAGTCATCTGATTCAATTACTTCAATTGTATTTACTCCATACCTTACTTGCCACTCTTTAAATACTAAACATTTTATCAAATCATCATCATCAGGGTTACTCCCCAAATAGATATTACAATTAGAAACGTTATCACCATTAAGGTTTTTTTCTCCAATTTTTAATAGCTCCCCACTTAAATACTCGTCTAAAGCTTTATCTGCAACCTCATATTTGAGCCAAAATTTACCAAAACGATTAAAGTCATCAGATAGCTTTTCCCAGGGATTATTACTAGAATCCATTAAAGCCATGGCATTTAAAAATAAAGAAAAATGTATTTTAAACTCTTCTTTAACATCTGAGCTCTCTTGATTAGCTTTCAAATTTCCGACTAACTTCTCAGAAATATGGAAAAGAGAATTTTCAATAACTTGTATCAGTTTTGCACTAGCCTCTTTGTTTATTTCATCTCTATTAATTGAAAGCCAAGCACCAGCTTTACCTGAAAGTAAATTTATCGTTATATCTGCAAAAAGAAATCTGATATTTCCAGAATCAAATTCCTGTCCACGATATAAAGTTTTAACCCGCGAAAACCGACTAGTAGGGTAAAAAAGTAGCTCGACTTGTTCACCTCCTAAATCTATAAAATATCCTTTTTTTTCTTCACCTTTAATATAAAGAGGCATAGCCTTCTGATCTTTCGCTTTATAATGACCATTAATTCTAATTGGTGAGTGTTTCGCAAAATCAACTATCAAGTCAGCAATTCGTGCTGACTCAAATGGAAACGATTCATCTAAATTTGGATCGTGGTTATCTAAAATCATGCTTTTAACACTTGGCTCTCTATGTAAACTTATACTCCAACTTGTAGCAATTTTTTTAAGCGAAAATATAATCTTAACTTCAGACCCATGTTGAGTAGATATATCATTAGGCAAACTTTTTAACAGTGCTAACCCCTCTTTTTCACCTAGAGGGTTATATAGTTCTGCATGGCTACACTCATTAGTAAAGAGACTTTTTGATGTAATGCTCACTTTATCTGCAAGAATAAATGAACTCTGAAAACCAATACCGAATGCTCCTGATGGCTTCATCCACTCAGGCATTGAATCCACAATATCTTTTTTTGTTTTATTTTTACTAGAGCTACTAATGCTTAATAAGTATGAAAAGTCTTTAATACTGAAGCCGGTACCGTTATCTTTTATAGTTAGCTCCCATAATGAATTTTCATTTTCTTTTGGGCACTCTCCCATTTCTTTTAGTGAAATTTCGATGGCTTCATTACCAATAACGTTCTTTACCTCTGGATCACTTGGGTCTTTCCATTTTTCACAACTAATCTTGTTTTTATTCCTTAACCAAACACTTATTAAAGTTGCATCGACAGCATTTTGTAAAAGCTCTCGGATACAGGCAAATTTTGAAGCATAAAGGTTACTTCCTTGTAGTAACTTAATTGCTTGTTCACTATCAAGTTTAAATTGAGGCCTTTCCCCTTCAGACAGTACTTGCTGCTGCCCACTAAGTTTTACCTGTATATTCCCTAAAGTAGGTAATAAACCAAAGCTCCTGCTAGGTGCAATTTCTTGCCAAAGGCTCATTTGCGCCTGAGTTTCTTGCTTTAACCATTCAAACCACTTATAAGATTCAAGGTAACTATCAACACTACTGCACTCTGCCGTAACCTCAATCCTATCTTTGTCTATGCGCAAATGCCTAATAGCAGCATGTTTATCTTCATGAGCCTTACTTAATGATGGTCTGCTATCACCAGCAATCTTTTTCATTACAGGACAAAAACGGTTGTCATCTAAATCCAACAAGTCGCCAATTCTTAGCATGCAGGCAACAAATCTAGGGTGGCAATCTTCTTGTCCTAGTCCAGCCTCTTTATAAGGTAAGCCATTTTCACCAACAATCTCTTTAAAATTAGCCCCATGTAATGCACAAATTTGCCCAAGTATTCTGAAAAGCCTCTTAGGGATCAGCTCAGTTCTTGGGGAAGATATACCAGCGGATTCCCAAGGAGTATTTACCGTTTGCTCAGCTCTATTCGCATGTTTTCTTCTGAACCATTCAGCCATTAGCTGTCGAAAATTATCAGTGGCCTCAATGGGCGATCCCATGAATTGAAAGCTATCTATCAGATTTTCATTATTAAAATTTGAGCAAAATTCATTTAAATGATGATTTTTGTCTGTAACTATGGAATCAATATAGTGACGAAAATCAGGATCACTAAAAGCTTCTTTTAGGTCATTTTGCGGAACTACCATACCTATATCATGCCAATAAGCAGACTCTAAGATAAGCCATGTATCTGTAGCTGTTAAATTAGCTATATTTTCTTTACCTAAGATTCTTTCGATATTTATCAAAATTTGTTTGCTATGAGATTCATCATGGCGGCTGAAGTGTGGGAAAAGACTACCAATACTCTGTAAAGCTTTTGGGATTATTTTTTGATCAAATCCCCATTGGTTCACTAATAAACTTAAATCGGAATGTTCAGTTCCTTTTGTTTTTAAGTGTTCAATTAATAAATCTGCCACTTTAAATATCCTTCTTATTATGTGATTTAAAGCCTAAAATTAGGCCTCACTTTAGCTATATACGATAATCAACAGCTTAATTTTCAAAAGTTAATAGCTTAAATTATTGCCTCTTATCATGCTTTTTTAACCTAGCCCTAGTTTCTTTTAAGTAATTTATATAAGGATATGAGTCGTCTGCAATTGCTAAAGCAGACTCCATCTGCTCAAGCGCTTGGCGAGTATCCCCTTGCATTTCATAACCGTAGGACAATGCCGAAAGCGCATCGACTGATTTTAGGTGGTTTTTTATATTGTATTTAAACACTTCGATAGCATGGGTAAACTGCTTGCTACCCGTTAAGTTATAACCGAGTGATCTAACAGCGCGATCCGGTGGCGCAATCTGCTCGCCCCATTGTTGAGATAAGTTTTGATAGTAAGCATCGATAGAGGCTACATCGTCAGTTAAAGCACTTATAGGCATTTGTTTAGGTAAAAATAAGTTGTAATAAGCATTAAATATACCTGCAGCAGAGGTTAAACCGTGCGAGATGCCATCAAACGCATCACTATAGAAGCGCAACCCTCGCACTTCATGTGATTGCAGTGATTGCTGTAATTCATCGTACCTTTGACGCATTATGCCGGCTTCTTCGCCTATATTGATATAAACGTAGTTATTCAGGTCTTTTGATTTATTGATGAACGACTTAGTCGCCTTTACAGATGCGCCATAGTTCCACCAAACGGCAGGGCTGTAAGCAATATGCGCTTGAAATAGTTCGGGCTTTGCCTGCAACGCATATAGCGCAAATACACCTCCAGCAGATGCGCCAGCAATCACTTTATAATTGTGCGTACGATAACTTTTATTAATCAAGGGTATAAGCTCTTGCTCTATAAATGCTAAAAACGTTGCTGCGCCACCGCCTTCACCTACCGGGCCTTGTGGCTCTTTATTAACTGTGGGGTATAAATCTCTTAAGCGATTGGTGTTTTCAATAGCGACAATAATAACCTCTGGCGCACGATTATCATTTTGTAAACGCTCCATCACTGCACTTATAAGCGGTATGTTACCCGCGCCATCAAGGCGATAAATGACCGGATAAACTTTGTTTGGATTAGCTTGATAGCTCTTTGGAAGCTGGACTACAACTGTGCGTTCTTCATTTAAAACGGCTGATTTAATAGTATGTGTTTGTTGCGTATAACTAATGGTTTGCTGTTTTAAATCAGGCTCTGCGAGTGTGCCGCTAGAATAAAAAATAAATAAACTACATATAAAAACAGCGGTTAATAAACGCATGACTAATCCTTTAGAAAATAGTGTGTTATTTAATCTAACAGGCTTTGAGGTACAAAAAAAGGCGCATTAAGCGCCTTTTTATCTTTAACAGGTAATTACCAACCTTTTGATTTTACTCAACAGTAACCGATTTAGCTAAGTTACGTGGTTGGTCAACGTCGGTACCTTTAATTACCGCTACGTAGTACGACAGTAACTGTAATGGCAGTGTGTAAACAATTGGCGCAATAATATCGTCAGTGTGGTTTACGTTGATTACACGCATTGTGTCGTCTGACTCAAAGTGTGAGTCTTTATCTGCGAATACGTAAATAATGCCGCCACGTGCGCGTACTTCTTCTACGTTTGATTTAAGCTTTTCTAATAGCTCATTGTTTGGTGCTACAACAATAATTGGCATGTCGGCATCAATAAGTGCAAGTGGGCCATGTTTTAGCTCGCCCGCTGCGTAGGCTTCTGCGTGAATGTACGAAATCTCTTTAAGTTTAAGTGCACCTTCCATTGCAATTGGGTATTGCGAACCGCGACCTAAAAACAGTGAGTGATGCTTGTCGGCAAACTCTTCTGCAAGGTCTGCAATGCCATCAGCAAGCAGTAATGTTTCTTCAAGCTTAGCAGGAAGTACTTTTATAGCATCTACAATAGCACTTTGATCAAGCTGCTTTTCTTGTGCTATAGACGCAGTAAGCATTAACAAACCAACTAACTGTGTGGTAAATGCTTTAGTAGAAGCTACACCAATTTCAGCGCCGGCTTTAGTCATAAAGGCAAGGTCTGATTCGCGCACAAGCGATGAACCCGGTACGTTACAAATGGTCATTGAGGCCATGTAACCTTGCTCTTTAGCTAAGCGTAATGCAGCTAACGTATCGGCTGTTTCACCCGATTGTGAAATAGTCACAAGTAGGCTATTTTCGTGCACATACGATTGGCGGTATCTAAATTCAGAGGCAATCTCAACATTACAGCTAACGCCTGCAAATTGCTCAAGCCAGTAACGGGCAACCATACCTGAGTGGTATGACGTACCACAGGCAATAATTTGTACGTGTTTTACGTCTTTAAATATTTGCTGAGCGCTGTCACCAAAGGCATCAATTGCTACGCGGTCGTCGTTTAAACGTCCTTCAAGGGTATTGCGTACCGCAAGTGGTTGCTCGTAGATTTCTTTTAGCATGTAGTGGCGGTAGTCGCCTTTGCCTGAAGCATCTTGCGTGATGTTTGATTCAACAACTTCACGCTCTACAGCGTCGCCATTTTCATCAAAAATGTCTACAGTGTCACGTGTAATACGCGCTACGTCGCCTTCTTCTAAAAATATAAAGCTACGAGTAACTGGCAATAGTGCTAACTGATCAGACGCAATAAAGTTTTCGCCAAGGCCTAAACCTATAACCAATGGGCTACCTGAGCGCGCTACGATAATTTCATTGTCGTTTGCTTTATCAAATACAACCGTACCAAACGCACCTTCAAATTGCTTAACCGCTGCTTGAACAGATGCAAGTAACGTAGTGTGTTGCTTACGAAGCTTATGAATTAAGTGCACCATTACTTCGGTATCGGTTTCAGATAAGAACTCGTAGCCTTCTTCTTTAAGCGATGCGCGTAGACTTGCGTGGTTTTCAATAATACCGTTATGTACAAGTGCTAGCTGATTGTTTGATACGTGCGGATGAGCGTTTTCTTCAGTAACGCTACCGTGTGTTGCCCAGCGAGTGTGTGCAATACCTGTATGGCCGCTAACGCCTGCTTTCTCAAGTGCGGCTTCCACGTTTACTACTTTACCTACTGCTTTTACAGTATTTAGCGTAGAGCCTTCTAAAAGTGCTACACCGGCAGAGTCGTAGCCACGGTACTCAAGACGTTTAAGGCCTTCAACTAAAATTTTATTTACTGGACGTTCTGCAACTGCCCCAACTATTCCACACATAGTGTCTCCATTAATTTTTTAATTCTAGTAACTCACTTTGCAGTTACTAATCAATAATCTCTGCACAAATTAGTTTTACACCACACGCCTCAATCGCTTTGCGTTTATCGTCTGCTAAGCCATTGTCGGTTATTAATGTGGTTACTATTTTCCACGGTAATTCTAAATTTGGTATTTTTCGGCCAATCTTATCTGATTCAACCATTACTATTACTTCACGGGCTGCTTTTGCCATTACTTGGCTTAAGCCAACTAACTCATTAAAGGTAGTAGTGCCGCGTTTTACATCTATGCCGTCGGCACCAATAAATAGCTGATCAAAGTCATAAGAGCATAATACGTTTTCGGCAACTTGCCCCTGAAACGACTCAGAATGCGGATCCCACGTACCGCCGGTCATTAAAAGTGTTGGCTCGTTTTCAAGTGAAAGTAAACGGCTCGCTACTTTAATCGCATTAGTCATTACAACTAACCCGCGTTTATTTGCAAGCTCTGGGATCATGGCAGCCGTAGTACGCCCGCTATCAATAATAATGCGGTTATGATCTTTTATAAGTGCAGCTGCCGCCTTAGCTATAGCTACTTTGCGCTTAGAGTCTATTTCGTCACTTACAATTTCTTTAGGCAGTGCTATAGCACCGCCGTAACGGCGCAGTAATAAGCCGCTTTTTTCAAGCGCGGTTAAATCTTTACGAATGGTTACTTCAGATGTTTGAAACTGCTCAGCAAGCTTTTCAACAGCCACTTCACCTAGCTCATTAACCTGAGCCAATATATTATGGCGGCGTTGCTGTGTGTTTCGTTTAGTCATAAAGTAAGATAATAAGTTTCGTTTCGAAAGATGTGCAATTTTAAACGAAACAAGTTAAATGGCAAGTGAACGAGCAAAAATAAAGCAGCTTTCAACAAGTAATAATAAAGGTAAAATAGCTTTAGCATCTCTTAACTAAACAAAGAAACCATAATGCAGCCATTTAATAGCTTAAACAAAGAGCTTTTAGTCCTACGCAAACAAACAGGCGAAATATGCCGACTCTTTAATAAAAGCCCGAGTAAAGGCAATTTAAAACGTATTAAAGAGCGATTCGCTCAATGCGGTGAAGGGGTAATTATAGAATCAGGTTTTCATTGCGATTATGGTAATCAAATAACTATTGGTGATCGTACCTTTATAAATATTAACTGTACTGTATTAGATGCCCCAATTAGTGAAGCTTCAATTACAATTGGTAATGACTGTTTAATTGGCCCTAACGTGCAGTTGTTAGCGGTATCTCATGCTGTTAACCCTACACAGCGACTCAATAAAGAAAACTTTGCATCACCCATTACAATAGGTAATAACGTGTGGATTGGCGCAGGCGCTATTATTTTGGCTGGTGTAACAGTTGGTGATAATGCTGTTGTTGGTGCGGGATCTGTCGTTACTAAAAATGTAGAGAAGAATAGTGCTGTTGCTGGTAATCCTGCTCGTGAAATAAGAACACTGTAATTATTATCGGTGTAATTTTAGCGTAGGGAGTCGCTTCGCTCGTCAGACCTACGTGATGGGGCTTGATAAGTGTGTATTAAGTATGCGTGATAGCCAAAACATTGTGCACAAAAAGGCGCTTCGCTTAGGAGACGCTGCGCTTTAGAGAAGAAAATACTGAATTTTACTTTTCTTCAGACGTAAAAAAGCCGCTTCATTTCTGAAGCGGCTTTTTCGTATTTGGAGCCTTGCAATGTCGTGGTGCCCACAGCGGTGGAGAGTCACAGTGAAATGGGATACTCTCATTGGCCGGGGCTCGCCTTCGAGCTGTTTCGTTTGATGTATAGGAATACAAATGCCGTGGAGTACAGGATGTACGAGAGCAGCCACTAATGAGTTTGGCATGGGGTCTTGGCTTTTACTAAATCCCAGACAGCAAAAAACCCGTTACATCGCTGTAACGGGTTTCTCTTATTTGGAGCCTGGCAATGTCCTACTTTCACATAGCAAATGCTACACTATCATCGGCGCTGTTTCGTTTCACTACTGAGTTCGGCATGGGGTCAGGTGGGTCCAAAACGCTATGGTTACCAAGCAAATTTGGTCGTCAGTCCGTTTTCACGTACTAACTAAATCTGGAAAATATCTGATAATATTTTTTAAGTCTCAAGTAATATCTACTCTAGCTATTAACTTCTGTCGCTTGTTTCTGTCACAAAACGCGTTTGGCGTTGTATGGTTAAGCCTCACGGGTAATTAGTACAAGTTAGCTTAATGGCTCACACCACTTCCACATCTTGCCTATCAACGTTGTAGTCTTCAACGGCCCTTCAGAGACTTTAAAAGTCTAGTGAGAAATCATCTCGAGGCCTGCTTCGCGCTTAGATGCTTTCAGCGCTTATCAGTTCCGAACGTAGCTACCGGGCAATGCCATTGGCATGACAACCCGAACACCAGCGGTTCGTTCACTCCGGTCCTCTCGTACTAGGAGCAACCCCTCTCAATTCTCAAACGCCCACGGCAGATAGGGACCGAACTGTCTCACGACGTTCTAAACCCAGCTCGCGTACCACTTTAAATGGCGAACAGCCATACCCTTGGGACCGACTTCAGCCCCAGGATGTGATGAGCCGACATCGAGGTGCCAAACACCGCCGTCGATATGAACTCTTGGGCGGTATCAGCCTGTTATCCCCGGAGTACCTTTTATCCGTTGAGCGATGGCCCTTCCATTCAGAACCACCGGATCACTATGACCTACTTTCGTACCTGCTCGACGTGTCTGTCTCGCAGTTAAGCTGGCTTCTACCATTACACTAACCGTACGATGTCCGACCGTACTTAGCCAACCTTCGTGCTCCTCCGTTACTCTTTGGGAGGAGACCGCCCCAGTCAAACTACCCACCAGGCACTGTCCGTAACCCCGATTCAGGGGCCAACGTTAGAACATCAAAACTACAAGGGTGGTATTTCAAGGACGACTCCACAACAACTAGCGTCGCTGCTTCAAAGTCTCCCACCTATCCTACACATGTAGGTTCAATGTTCAGTGCCAAGCTGTAGTAAAGGTTCACGGGGTCTTTCCGTCTAGCCGCGGGTACACAGCATCTTCACTGCGATTTCAATTTCACTGAGTCTCGGGTGGAGACAGCGTGGCCATGGTTACACCATTCGTGCAGGTCGGAACTTACCCGACAAGGAATTTCGCTACCTTAGGACCGTTATAGTTACGGCCGCCGTTTACCGGGGCTTCGATCAAGAGCTTCTCCCTAAGGATAACCCCATCAATTAACCTTCCGGCACCGGGCAGGTGTCACACCGTATACGTCATCTTGCGATTTTGCACAGTGCTGTGTTTTTAATAAACAGTCCCAGCCACCTGGTCACTGCGGCTCCCGTCCGCTTAGAGAGCAAGTCTCATCACAGATAGGAGCGTACCTTCTCCCGAAGTTACGGTACGATTTTGCCTAGTTCCTTCACCCGAGTTCTCTCAAGCGCCTTAGTATTCTCTACCTGACCACCTGTGTCGGTTTGGGGTACGATTCGGTATAATCTGAAGCTTAGAGGCTTTTCCTGGAAGTATGGCATCAGCAACTTCACACCCTTGGGTGCTCGTCTCGTGTCTCAGCCTAACAGCAACCCGGATTTACCTAAGTCGCTAGCCTACTCACTTTCACATGGACAACCATCGCCATGCTTGCTTAGCCTTCTCCGTCCCCCCATCGCAATTATACCAAGTACGGAAATATTAATCCGTTTCCCATCGACTACGCCTTTCGGCCTCGCCTTAGGGGTCGACTTACCCTACCCTGATTAACATGGGATAGGAACCCTTGGTCTTCCGGCGTGCGGGTTTTTCACCCGCATTATCGTTACTCATGTCAGCATTCGCACTTCTGATACGTCCAGCATACCTCCCGGTACACCTTCAACCGCTTACAGAACGCTCCCCTACCACTCATCCTAAGATGAATCCGCAGCTTCGGTGCATAGTTTAGCCCCGTTACATCTTCCGCGCAGACCGACTCGACCAGTGAGCTATTACGCTTTCTTTAAAGGATGGCTGCTTCTAAGCCAACCTCCTGGCTGTCTGGGCCTTTCCACATCGTTTCCCACTTAACTATGACTTTGGGACCTTAGCTGGCGGTCTGGGTTGTTTCCCTCTTCACGACGGACGTTAGCACCCGCCGTGTGTCTCCCGGATATTACTTTACGGTATTCGGAGTTTGCAAAGGGTTGGTAAGTCGGGATGACCCCCTAGCCTTAACAGTGCTCTACCCCCGTAAGTATTCGTCCGAGGCTCTACCTAAATAGATTTCGGGGAGAACCAGCTATCTCCCGGTTTGATTAGCCTTTCACTCCTAGCCACAGGTCATCCCCTAACTTTTCAACGTTAGTGGGTTCGGTCCTCCAGTTGATGTTACTCAACCTTCAACCTGCCCATGGCTAGATCACCGGGTTTCGGGTCTATACCTTGCAACTATTCGCCCAGTTAAGACTCGGTTTCCCTACGGCTACCCTAAACGGTTAACCTCGCTACAAAATATAAGTCGCTGACCCATTATACAAAAGGTACGCAGTCACCTAACAAGTAGGCTCCTACTGCTTGTACGTACACGGTTTCAGGTTCTATTTCACTCCCCTCACAGGGGTTCTTTTCGCCTTTCCCTCACGGTACTGGTTCACTATCGGTCAGTTGGGAGTATTTAGCCTTAGATGATGGTCCACCTATATTCAGTCAAAGTTTCACGTGCTCCGACCTACTCGATTTCACTTAAAATGTCTTTTCATGTACGGGACTATCACCCTGTATCGTGGCACTTTCCAGAGCCTTCCATTAACACATAATAAGCTTAAGGGCTGTTCCGATTTCGCTCGCCGCTACTATCGGAATCTCGGTTGATTTCTTTTCCTACGGGTACTTAGATGTTTCAGTTCTCCGCGTTCGCCTCGTTAACCTATGTATTCAGTTAACGATACCTGCAAGCAGGTGGGTTTCCCCATTCGGAAATCCTAGTCTCAAGCGCTTTTTACTAGCTTGACTAGGCTTATCGCAAGTTAATACGTCCTTCATCGCCTCCAACTGCCAAGGCATCCACCGTGTACGCTTAGTCACTTAACCATACAACCCAAACGGGTCTTTGTTAGTGACAGTTTAACTTCGCCAGAAGTTAATATTGAATACTAAAGTAGATACCAATCAATCAACTCAAAGAGTGATTAAATGGCACTGAATGATACTGCTATCATTCTTTTTTACTTTTGAAAACTCTTGATAAATACGAATATTTATCAGAATTTTATTATCAGCTTTTCCAAATTTTTAAAGAGCATATTAATTAGTAAACCCAAAGGGCAAACTAACTAACAATCATCTGTGTGGACACTACGAACAAATAAGTTCTAAATCGTATAAGGAGGTGATCCAGCCCCAGGTTCCCCTAGGGCTACCTTGTTACGACTTCACCCCAGTCATGAATCACTCCGTGGTAAACGTCCTCCCGAGGGTTAGACTATCTACTTCTGGAGCAACCCACTCCCATGGTGTGACGGGCGGTGTGTACAAGGCCCGGGAACGTATTCACCGCGTCATTCTGATACGCGATTACTAGCGATTCCGACTTCATGGAGTCGAGTTGCAGACTCCAATCCGGACTACGACGCACTTTAAGTGATTCGCTTACTCTCGCGAGTTCGCAGCACTCTGTATGCGCCATTGTAGCACGTGTGTAGCCCTACACGTAAGGGCCATGATGACTTGACGTCGTCCCCACCTTCCTCCGGTTTATCACCGGCAGTCTCCTTAGAGTTCTCAGCATTACCTGCTAGCAACTAAGGATAGGGGTTGCGCTCGTTGCGGGACTTAACCCAACATCTCACAACACGAGCTGACGACAGCCATGCAGCACCTGTATCAGAGTTCCCGAAGGCACCAAACCATCTCTGGTAAGTTCTCTGTATGTCAAGTGTAGGTAAGGTTCTTCGCGTTGCATCGAATTAAACCACATGCTCCACCGCTTGTGCGGGCCCCCGTCAATTCATTTGAGTTTTAACCTTGCGGCCGTACTCCCCAGGCGGTCTACTTAATGCGTTAGCTTTGAAAAACAGAGCCGAGGCTCCGAGCTTCTAGTAGACATCGTTTACGGCGTGGACTACCAGGGTATCTAATCCTGTTTGCTCCCCACGCTTTCGTACATGAGCGTCAGTGTTGACCCAGGTGGCTGCCTTCGCCATCGGTATTCCTTCAGATCTCTACGCATTTCACCGCTACACCTGAAATTCTACCACCCTCTATCACACTCTAGTTTGCCAGTTCGAAATGCAGTTCCCAGGTTGAGCCCGGGGCTTTCACATCTCGCTTAACAAACCGCCTGCGTACGCTTTACGCCCAGTAATTCCGATTAACGCTCGCACCCTCCGTATTACCGCGGCTGCTGGCACGGAGTTAGCCGGTGCTTCTTCTGTCAGTAACGTCACAACTAGCAGGTATTAACTACTAATCTTTCCTCCTGACTGAAAGTGCTTTACAACCCGAAGGCCTTCTTCACACACGCGGCATGGCTGCATCAGGCTTGCGCCCATTGTGCAATATTCCCCACTGCTGCCTCCCGTAGGAGTCTGGGCCGTGTCTCAGTCCCAGTGTGGCTGATCATCCTCTCAAACCAGCTAGGGATCGTTGCCTTGGTGAGCCATTACCTCACCAACTAGCTAATCCCACTTGGGCCAATCTAAAGGCGAGAGCCGAAGCCCCCTTTGGTCCGTAGACATTATGCGGTATTAGCAGTCGTTTCCAACTGTTGTCCCCCACCTCAAGGCATGTTCCCAAGCATTACTCACCCGTCCGCCGCTCGTCAGCAAAGTAGCAAGCTACTTTCTGTTACCGCTCGACTTGCATGTGTTAGGCCTGCCGCCAGCGTTCAATCTGAGCCATGATCAAACTCTTCAATTAAAAAGTTTTTATGTTCCGAAGAACAGCTCAATGAATTCTGAATTTATTTAATATCTTTCGATATTGAATTGACTGTGCTGAATAACTACCTAAGTAATTATTCTGTTGGTCACTCAGTTTCAATTGAGACTCTAAATTTATTTGCCTCACTACCGAAGTAGCTTGGCTGTTAGAACTCAATCTGTACGAGTGCCCACACAGATGATTGCTTTATATTGTTAAAGAACGTTGCGACGCTGTCGCTAGGGATGCGTATAATACACCCTTTATTTTTCGAGTCAACACTTAATTTTAAACTTTCTTTTCAGAAGATTAAAACCGAAGTTTTACTTAACTCTGTGAGTCGTTGCTGCCTTGCTATGCTTCGGCGTTTCCCGTCTCAGTGGGGCCGCATTATAGGGAGATTCGAGCGGGGGTCAATGTTTTATTTCAGCTTTTTGACAAATAAATGAATTTAGTATGAAACGCATACAAATATAGGGCTGCGGACTGATTTTAGATTAAAAAACGCGCATGTTAAGTCGCTATTTTACAGCTAGTATTTGCGCGTTAGAAAAAGCAGTACATTTAATAATCGCTGCACTGCTTTGTTGGTTTTAATTTGCTGCAATTTGCCATACAGCTATAGAACCTGAGATCTCATTACCTATTATAAGGAGTGGTTTGTTAGTAGCACTTTGCTCAGCCGGTACAAACACCATGCCTTCGGGTGCAAGGTCCCCGGTTATATCTGCTCCCTCTATTACACCTCGGTTATAAAAGTAATCTTCAAATTGTACATCGTAAGGGTTAGTAATATCGTAAACCATAATCCCACCCATACGCTCAAGACCTATAAAAGCAAAGGTGCGTTCGCCGATAGTACCTATTGTTAGCGCTTCTGGTTCTGCGCCTTTGTCGTCTGAGCGTGTGTCACCTTCGTTTTCATCTTCATTATTATTAAAGGCTTCGCCATGTACAGATGCAGTTATACGGCCTATATCGTCGCCTGAATCAAACACCACCAGCCCATTACTGTCCCAAATGGTAAACGACCGTGCACCGTAGGCATAAAGCGATTCGTACTGGCCATCGTGGTTAGCATCACCTTTTACTCTACTTACTTTTAAACGACCAATATCGTTATCGTCGTTATTTAAGTAATCAAAATTAGCAGCAAGGGTTAAATCTTCAACACGGCTTTCATCTATATATGCAAGGCAACCATCACCTTCATCGTAACCTAGACCACCTTTTGCTATGCAGTCTGCTTCGTCTGTTGTATCAAAGAAGTATTCACGTGCATCACCTTCATTTGCCGACACTATAAAGTTTGCGCCTTTCCAGCTAAAACTTGAGATAGTATCTGGCTGATACATTCCATATAAGCCAGAGTATGATTTAAAATTAACACCGCCGTCTTTATCTGATGCATCTATTTGTAAGTTAGACCAATCTTTAAACCCTAACCCTTTTAGTTCAAGAGAGTTATCTTCTAAATTAACGATGGCTAGTGCGTTATTTTCTTGAATTGATATATAGGCATATTTGTTATCTTTAGAAATGCTTATGTACTCAGGCTCTAGGTCCATGGCAACTGTTGTATTTATTTCATTGCCATTAATTGTTCGCCCTGTGGGGTTGGCAAAAACTAGCCCTTTCTCTTCAAGCTCGGTTTGTTGATTGTTATATGCAGTAAAATCAATATTGGTGGCCGTATCGGCAATTACGCCATTTTCAATATTAATAACACTAATAGAGCCCTCTGGGTCGATACTGTAATCGCCGTTAGGTTCGCCCTCATTGGCAACAACTACTTTTGCCCCATTATGACTAAAGGTCACCATGTCTGGTAAAAAGCCGGCCGTTACATTTTTAATAAACACCGGTGTATCGCCGCTAATATTGTAAAACGCTATTTGACCCGCTTCGCCCATGGTTTTAGCAGCCATTGCAACAGCCAGTAATTGGTTAGTTTCATCTATTGCTATGCTGTTTGCATCGCCTGGGGTGCTATCATTTAAGTTAAGGGTAATTGCTGATGCAAGGTTAGTTGCACTCACTATTCCTTCGTTATCTTGAACGAGTGAGGCAGTATCAAAGGTATCGGCGGGTATAATGTTCACTACTGCTTCACCACCAGAGCTATTAATAGCGTAAATCCATTTTTTAGATGCTTGATAAGCCACTATTTCAGCCGCGCCCTCAGGGCTTTGGGCATTAAGTACGACTCTACCGACCAAGCTTATATTTAACGCAGAATTTGCATTGGTGCCATTAGTACCATTTTGACCCGTTGCACCTTGTTCTCCTTGAATACCTTGCGTGCCGTCTTTGCCGTTATCTCCATCTAGTGAGCAACCCGTTAATATTGATATGAGTGAAAGTGCTATAAGTGACCTTTTTAACATTGTTATTTTCCTTAGTGTTGTATTGGCAAAAATAACAACACACCGGTATGACAAAGTTATGGCATTTTTATTTTGATTAGCTTTCGGCAATAAAAAAGCGAGTTATAAAACTCGCTTTAATTATTTAATGAGGAATGGTCATTCCTATTTTTTAACTGGGCGTTTCCAGCCGGTTAAATTACGCTGTTTAGAACGTGCTATTGCAAGCTGCTCATCTTCAACGGTACTGGTGATCACAGAGCCTGCGCCTACAGTTGCTGTTGCACCAATATTTACAGGAGCAACAAGTGATGAATTAGACCCAATAAAGGCGTTATCACCAATAATGGTTTTTGCTTTATTAACACCATCGTAGTTACAGGTAATAGTACCCGCACCAATATTCACTTTTTCACCGATTTCTGCATCGCCTAAGTAACTTAAGTGGTTTGCTTTAGAACCCTTACCTAAGCGGGTTTTTTTCATCTCTACAAAGTTACCAATGTGCGAGTCTTCTTCCATTACCGCACCTGGGCGTAGACGTGCATATGGCCCAAGCGTACATTTAGCCGCTACGCTTGCATCTTCAATTAGGGTATTCGCTTTTATTACAACGTTATCGCCAATAGTGCAGTTTTTAAGTACACAGTTAGGGCCAATTTGTACATTGTTACCAAGGGTTACATTGCCTTCAAAAATAACGTTGATATCAATTAACACGTCTTCGCCTGTTTTAACGTCGCCACGTACATCGATACGGGCTGGATCGGCGAGGGTGGCACCGTTTAACATTAACTCTTCTGCCTGCCATGCTTGATAAGCTCGTTCAAGGCCTGCAAGTTGTACGCGGTTATTTGCGCCTTCAACTTCCATTGCATGATCTGGCTGTGCTGAAGTAATTTCTACGCCTTCACTGTGAGCCATAGCAACGATATCGGTAAGGTAGTATTCACCTTGCGCATTATTATTAGATAAGTTGCCTAACCATGTTTTTAAAAGCTTGCCGTTAACCGCCATAATGCCGGTGTTTACTTCACTAATAAGTAACTGCTCGGCGCTTGCATCTTTTTGCTCAACAATACCAACAAGCTTGCCATTTTCACGCAGCATACGGCCGTAGCCATTTGGGTTAACTAAGTTAACGGTTAATACCGCTAAACCATTTTTAGGTGTTGCAGCTAATAAGCGCTCAAGCGTTGATTGCTTTGTAAGAGGTACATCGCCGTACAACACAAGTACGGTGTCGTCATCATTAATATGTGGGTTAGCTTGTGCTACTGCGTGGCCAGTACCAAGTTGATCTGCTTGCAGTACCCAGTTTACGTTGTTATCGGCAAGTTGTTGTTGTAATAGTTCGCCGCCGTGTCCGTAAACTAAATTAGTGGTGGTTGCACCAAGTGCCTTTGCGTTATCTATAACGTGCTGCACCATAGGTTTACCTGCCACTTTATGCAGTACTTTAGGTAGAGCAGAGCGCATACGAGTACCTTTACCCGCAGCAAGAATTACTGTTGTTAGAGCCATTAAAACAATTTCCTTTTTCCGTTGTTTTAGTTAACAAGTCTGTTTATACAGAAGATTGCGTAAGTCACGCCCTGTGCAAATACTCAGTAAACTAATTTGCTAGTACTGAATCTTGACTGAAAAACACACTTAATTTAATGGCGTTATTGTAACGGGAATTGAAAAAATATATAAGCGCGTTTAAAGCTGTTACACCTTTAAACCGCTTTTTTATTTTGCTTTACTTATAGAGAAATATTTTCGCCTCATTAAATCATGTACGACAAACTCTTGTTCTCTCCCATACGATTTGAACATACGATTATTATGCATATGCAAAAGTGAAGCTAAAAGTGAGTCTCTTCCACAATTGAGTTTATTTTCATTAATGAGATTAACTAAAGATTTAACTACTGGTTCAGCATTTTGCTGCCAGACATTAATTAGCTTAAAAATAAACGTTTGCGTTTCATCAAGCCCTTCATTATCAATATTATCTAGTTTATTGAAATCGTCATTTAATTGTTCTTGATACTCTCGAAAACGATTACCTAACTGCTTACGTAAAAGACTACTTTCATTAAACTCACTTCCAAAACCATCTCGTAAACGGCTAATGAGATTTAAACGTTCGTCACCTGTATAATTAAATAGATCTAGCAACTTATGTGTATAACTCAATGCTATTCGCCAACGTATATCTTCTCCGTATTTATCGATTAATAAACATGTGTTCGTAACCAACAAACTGTCATACATAAATAAAGATTCAACCAAGCCTATAGACTTAGGCCCACCATAGCGTTCAACTTCACGCTCATAGGTCATTAGATCTACTTTTTGTAACTCACCGCTTTCGATCATTGGATCAAGCAACTGGTTTAATAAAGGTAACAACTCACCACATAGTTTACTTGGCTCCCCTTGAAAGCGAACTCTAATATGCCAGTCAGGGTCTGCGTACCTAATAAAAAACCACTTATTAAAAAGGTTTTTGTTTGACTCAATGAGTGGAAGTAACTTCTCACACAAAAGTTGTTCAACTAAAGAGTTACCGCTATAAATTTTTAAACTCAGCCATTCAGAACCAGCACTAAACCTTCTTTTCATTGGCGCAGCTGATATATTTGCAAGAGGCTCCTCTACAAAGTGTTGATGTACTTTTGCTAACTTATTTCTAAAAGGCACTATTACTTCATTATTATAATGATGACCAAATTCATCTTTTACACGAGACGAAAAACTAGAAGATAAAACCTCCTTCAACTCAACCTTAGCTTGTCCTTTAGTCTCTGCTAATAAAATTTCAAACATGTCAGAATTTCGCAAATCCAATTGCAAAATATTATCAAACATTGCATAACAAACTTGCGGGTCTAATTGGAAGGTAGCTAAGAGAGTATTAAGCTTATCCCTATTAAGTCGGCCATCAACTAAGACTTCCTGTAAATATTTCCTATCAATGCGCCACGTTTTTTCACTAAGCACTAAATTATCTAACATTATTCGCGGCACAAAACTATCTCTAGTTGTACTTTGTGGCATAGAAAACTGAGGTACTCGCCCATCTTGATGTTGCAGCATACATAAAAATTTATATGCACTAAGGCTACGTGAAGAATAATTGTGTGCACATGATAAGCGCGGAACAACTTGTTTATTTAATCGCTTACTCCAGAGCTTAACCTGATGGCCTTCAACCCAAACATGTAAATCACTTAAATGAATTTGATATTCGTCATTTAGGCTACTGTCAGCCATAAATACAATCTCGTATTCACGCAAATGCGGACGAGCAATAACGTTACCTGGTCGCCCTTCTGGCATGTGTACAACTTCAGCAAAAATAACATTTGGAGAATGTGCCTGTTCTAGCTTTAACTCATCCCTCACTCTATTTTTTAAACTTTCATCTAAATGGCAAAATCGCCCCAATAAGTTTGCTGACGATGGCCCATAGCAACCATTAAACTTAATTATAGGATGGTGTTTATCATCTTCGTACAAACTTAGCATTGCAGCAAAAGAGCTGGGATAATATTTTAGTGCGTCAGTATTTGTCGCTTTAACTTTGAGCTCCTTGCTTTTTAAAACAATACAGTTTTTATTGCGATTTTTTGGTAAACTAATTTCTTCTTCAATAATTGCATCAATTAGACTCACACCTGCCGAAGTATTAACAATACCGCCTGCCCGAGAAAGGGGTAAGCCAGCAATCAGCGGTGCTTCATAGCCTGTTTCATTTGAAATACCAATCCCTGTTTCATCATCTAAAATCACATCAAGTGCAACAAATTGCCCTTCAAAACGAGCATTAAATTGGTTAATAAACGGGGATAAAGGGTTGCTTCTTTCGTTTAAGCTCAACCCAGACAGTAACTCAAGCTGCTTTTGCAAGCGATTAATCTCTATTTCATTTAGATAACACGTACTGTAATTACGATATATATCAGCTTGAAATAGCTTATTTTCTTGTGCTTTTATCGGCAATTTATCTAAATGCGTAAGTAATTGTTTATATGGTGCAATGCTTCCTAAGTTACCTTCATCTAAATGTTCTATTTTTACCAAAGCTGTAGCAAGGTGGTCTGCGTAAGTGTTTTCGTTAAGATTTTGAATAGACTTTAATAAAGCATAATCTGGAGAATCTCCAGTTAATGGCAATGGTATATCAGCTATTAATATGCCTTCATCTATTAAATCTTGAATATATGATTCTACCTCTTCTTTATTGGCATCTACATATTGCTCACAAAAAGCCTTACATAAGTTATTAAAACTAGCCCCGGTACTTGATAAGTTTAAAGCAAATTTAAAATATTCGTCACTTTCAATAGCACTCAGTCGATATTGCATACTATTATCTAAGAGGTAACTTTCTATATACCGGCATTGATCCGCAATAAAATAATGTGAGGGGTTTGGCTTATATACAAGTGAATTTGAGCGAGGAATATTTTTAATAAAGTAATCTTTTAGTGCGTTTAAATAAAACATGTCTAAACGCGTTTTACGGCTATCTTTTTTATAATCCCCACAGATTAAATCTGTAACCGAAGTAATATCGCCTTTATTTACACCAGAAAACAAACCAAATGGCGTTGGCCTTGAACACATTCTGACCATATATTTTATTAAAGCGTGTGTAATCTTTTTCCCTTGCTTGGTGTTTGGCTTTTCACGCCATTGGCTTATGCGCTCTAATAAAGAAGGGCTTGCAAGATAAAGCGCCTCTTGAACACCGTACATACTTAACCAGCTTTCTAGTATTTTGTTAGTATTAACATTATTAAACTGTAGAAGTTGTTCGTTACTTAACCGTGGTGTACGTATAACAAAAAATGGAGCATTTTTTATTTTATTTGTCATTCCAATTTCCTTTTGTATTTTAATCAATTAGCAAACTATCGGCCCAACCAAACTCACCATTTAAAAGACTCATAATTACTAACCCAGTACCTGAATACCCCATTAAGAGATTGAAATCCTCTTTATAACCGCCCTCACCACCTTTATAGCTGTAAAAGCTGCTAATTCCATTATCTGCGTATTGCTCTAAAGCAAAGTTTAGCCAATAGTTAATGGCAGCTTGTAAATCTGGATGTGGTGATAGTTTATTTAACAAGCTAAATATCATTATTAACCCAAAGTAACCGTGGCAACCCCCCGCATCCTTGACGTAGCCAGAAATCTCATCACGCTTGGCTGCGTGACAAGCGATAACTAAAGCTCTTTCAACATAGTGAGGTATATTTAAAACGACCCCTACGCGCATAAGAGTCAAAGCAATTGTTAAGTCACCATAACACCAGCCCAAACGGGAATCGCCCCTATCGCCAGCACAACTGCCAAAACAAGCGTTACTACATAAATTACAGTTTTGATTAGTCAATAGCCAATCACAACTGCCTAACAATAACTTACGCGCTCTTGCCTCTAGTTTGGGTATATGTAGGACAGGAATTAAAACAGCAATAATACCTGGCACACCATCGGCTAAGCCTAAATTATACTCAGGTAAGTTTTCATCATTTTGATTAAACCTATAAGCCGACTTATAGGGTTGAGACCAAGTAAAGTTTTCATTATCTAAGTAAGTGGCTGTTTGCTCAAAAGATCTAACGATAATACTATAAAGACTTGTTTGATCGTTAAAACGAGCACGTCTTGCTGTATAAGGTGTGTAACCTGCTAGACCTAGTATTGTTTCAATCTCACCAAGCCAAACATCATTCTGAGACAAACTATTAGCAAATAGAATATCCATACTTTCAAGAAGCTCGCTATCATAATCAGCTTGATTTGATTGATTTAAAAATTCCAACAACCATGCCTGCCCAGCTAATCCCGAACTAAACTCCAAGGAGTGCTGAGCTAACTGAACCTGTAAAAGCTCCATCTTTTCATTAAAGAATGAATCAACAACACAAATATCCTCAAATTTCTCTGCATTGTATAAAAACAAGATGTAACCAGCCAGACCATTTAATAACCCATTACCACTATCTTTTTTTATTATCTCTTCTGATATTTTTTGAGTTATTTCTTTGAGAATCACCTTCATCATATCTCTATGTGCACTGCCAACCAACCCATTGATTATCATTAAATTCCTTCCTGTCAACGTCTGTAAGAAATCAAACAACCATATTTTCATATTAACATTAAAGGCACAAATGTTAATGTTTTACATTGCATATTTAACTTGGTGTGGTGTAATAACATACTACTGTGTTACTAAGCTATAAACTAGAAATGAAATTAAATAAAAAGAATATTAAAAGCTTATCATCAGGCATGCAGCTTGTACCAAATGAACTTACACCATTAATCGTCGGAGGAGCGATGAAAGAAGGCCGCCATAGGTCGCTGAATGAAACATATAATTTACAAGTAAACTTAAGTTATCAAAAAACTTTATGGGTAGAGGGATAAAAGAACTAGAGTGGTTTAATTACAAACCGGAACATACTCAATCATTGTCAGCCTAGATTGAACATCACTTTTTGCCGATAAACGAGAGCGGGTATAGTCTCTATGTAAAAAAGCCTAAGCACAAAAATATTTTATATTACTTACTAAAACAGAGTTTACCTTTAAGTATTGCTTTGAGTAACATTGAGTTTTATGCGGTTTAGTGAAGATCCACTTTCAAAATATAGTACCTAAGTTAGTGCATTACCAACCAACTTTTTATTATCAGTAACTTCTGTGTTAGATTACAGAAGCAATTGGTTATTCACCGCTGTATCTAATTTTTGTAAAGATAAATACATTCAAAACCTATCGCTAACCATTTTAAAAATTATCAAAAATAGGTGATTCTTTATTTACCTTATGCTAATGACCTCTTTTTAAAAAACGTTATAGTCCAAAACAAGAGTAACTTATTCCCATAATAACAATCCATTTAACATAAGTGCGTTCAGAATAGATATTGTTTAGTAAAAATTAAAGCCTTTCAAATAAGCTTATAAGGGTATCAACTAAAGATGACCCTATGGATATGCCTAATATAGCGGCTAAAATGAAACCCACAATCAAACATCCCACTTTAAAATAATTTGTATTTTTTTCAATTGTTTCTTCAGATTCCATGATTTTCCATATTTTAGGTTGTTATTTTTAGGCAACTTAATCCTTTGCCGTCCGATTATTACAAAAAGATTTTGGTTAAAGCCGCAGTATTAACTAATAGCTACACATAAACGCCCCTAATACTACCAGTTACAGCACCAATGAACCCAACAACCTTAGTGCACCACCTATAGCTGGCAGAGGTAGGAAACTATACCTTTATTAACACCTTGAATTTTTTGGTACTTACTTTTTATGTTTGATGTTTTTAAAAAGGTTTGATTATAAGCTCACTTTTCTACAAAAAAATGGGCTTATAATCAGTTAACATCAGAAACTTTTCAAAGTTTGCTGATGCTAACTATATTTAGTGGCTTAACGTAATTGAAGATAAAGTTCGATACCAATACCTACAGCCAAACCTGCTGGACCACCGAAGCGCGCACCAACTGAAATAAACCGTAAAGCTGCTGTTGCCGTACGCGAGTATTTAGATGCCCCACCGGCTACTTCATTAAAGTCTTCCTTTATTAATTCATACATTTTTACTATCCTTTCTATTAAAGTCGCTTCATTAAAGAAACTAAACGATTAGTTGCGAATGAGCCGGCCCCAATACCACCAATTGCTGCACCAACGAACCCAGCCACTTTTAATGCACCACCTACAGCTGGTGGAATTAAGAAAACCACTCCGCCATTGGCATGTTGAATTTCTTGTACGTTTAATTCTCGCATATAATCACATCCTCTATATTTTATATAAATCAAATTGTTATAATCTTATTTCTTAAATAATTAACTTGTTATTAGTTAATCAGATCGTATTTAAAGTTTATTAAAGCTAAATACTTTACCAATGCATTACCTAAAATGGTGATGTACCAATAACGATCATAGGTGGCATGCGAATACAGCCCTGGCCATTTTCGTCCATTTTTACGCCACCAAAAATTTTATCTACTTTTTCTGTTCAACCATCTTTACTACTATCACTTAATAATAAATGGAGGAAAATTAATAAGTGGAGGAATACAACCATTACCATTTTCATCCATACGTACACCACCTGAAATAGCAGATATTGTTTCTTTATTTCTTAACTGAATCATTTTTAGCCTTAGATTGTTTATTAAAATAAATTTTTACTTATACTTCGGGCCACTACACCCCGAGTTTAAAGAGCCTTACATCCACTCTTCAGGTGGGAATGGGCGTGGATCGTTACCATCTTCTGGGATAGCCATAGTAATCGGATCATCTGGACCACCTGTTTCTTTTAGGGCGAGGGTTACATAGAAGTCGCTTTTACCGCCTACAACTTGCTCATTTTGTTTTTTTTCTAATGAAAATGGGTGCACTTTCTCTTCCTTATTTACTTTCTCGTTAATGGCTTTATTGCCGTGTTTATTACGTGATACTCCGCCAAGAACCCACGTAATGTTAAAACTTACCTTTGCCTATAAAGTTTTTACTTACATCCACTCTTCAGGTGGAAATGGACGGGGGTCGTTACCATCCTCTGGGATTGCCATAGTGATCGGATCAAATGGGCCACCGGTCTCTTTTAAAGCGAGGGTTACATTGAAGTCACCTTTACCGCCAACAACTTGCTCATTTTGTGTTTTTTCTAATGAAAATGGATGCATTTTCTTTTCCTTATATACTTTCTCGTTAATGGCATTATTGCCGTGTTTATTACGTGATACTCCGCCAAGAATTCACGTAACGTTAAAGCTTACTTTTATCTATAGAGTTTTTACTTACATCCACTCTTCAGGTGGAAATGGGCGTGGATCGTTACCATCTTCTGGAATAGCCATAGTGATAGGACCATCTGGACCACCAGTCTCTTTTAAAGCGAGGGTTACATTGAAGTCACCTTTACCGCCGACAACTTGCTCATTTTGTGTTTTTTTTAATGAAAATGGATGCATTTTCTTTTCCTTATTTACTCTCTCGTTAATGGCATTATTGCCGTGTTTATTACGTGACACTCCGCCAAGAATTCACGTAACAGTAAAAACTAATATTTCTGTTTAACCTACTTAAAAATTAAGGGAAAAATTTTCGGATAGCTTGCAAGCTATCTACCCAATTACCATTTTCGTCCCAACCCAATCCACCATTAACGGCTTCCATTTCAACAATACCTAACTCTTTCATATATATTCTCCGCTTTATTAATTACTAATGCTCTAACATGTAATCAACAATATAATCGGACATTGAAATGCCTGATTGTTTTTCAAAACCAATAAACATGGGAGAAGGGTTTGCTTCTAAAAAATAATACTCGCCGCTTTCGTTCCTACGCCAATCTATAGCAGTCCAATTAAGGTATAACTCCTCAGCAATCTGTTTTGCTTGGCTCTTTATTAACTCAGGAGTATCAATCACTACCAGTTTTGCATCATCATCTACTCTAAAATCAGCCAACTCACTTTTTAGCTCTATTGATATAACACGCTCACCTACTACATAGGTTCGTATATTAGTGCCGGCAATAAACTCTTGTACTGTAATGGGAGATTTAGCCAACGCCGCTTCAACTCTTCCAGCCTCAAAGTGAGACTCTGTTAAAATTTCAGTATGCGCGCCACCAAAAACAGGTTTAAAAATACTTTGATCTAAATTTTTATATGCAAGCTTTATATCTTCTATGTTGTTACCAACATAGGTTTGAGGAATTTTAACGCCCAAATTTTTTATTTTTTGTAACTGATACGGTTTTTCTTGATGATGCTGAAAAGCCTCCCAGCCATTAACCCACTTAGTGCCATTTTTTAAGTAAAACCAAGTTCTTAAGCAGGCCATGCTATCCTTTGCAGAAATACCCTGCTCAGTCATAAAAGTGGCTCGAGTCTCTTCATCGGACACGCCCGAGAAGCTACGCCAAAACACGGCTTTAATATCACTTAAATTGATAAGCGTGCCACAACTTAAAGTTAAACTACCATCGCCATCATTAGGTGAAAAACTAAACTTTACTTTGCGAGGAAAGTCATGCGTCTGTAGCAAATATGCGTCTACATTTCTCGCTTTTAATTTATTAAGTATTTTTAAGGCATGCTCATCATGTAACTGCCCAATAACAATATAAGCCATTTACTAAACCCTATTAATAAAGTGTGTAATAATCTAAATTACTTATGTCGCTTTCCGCGATATTGAATATTTGACAGCTATTACTCATAACACCGTCTGAATCTAAATAACTGTCAATACAGTCGGCTGCAATTTGCTTATCTAAAAAACGTTCTAGTTCGTATTCTGATTGGAAGTACTTAGCCATTTTTATTGTTCCTATTTTGTTATTAGTGGCTGTAACAACTACGCTTTCAAATATGCATATAAAATCAGCCAATTACTGGTTTATAATTCAAACTCATGTCGCTCTATGTTTTCGACGGGATTAATAATGAGCGTTTTTTATAAATTTAGCAAAAGTCAGATAGACAATTAAAATAAATAAAAATCAACAGCTTAATTAAAAATATTATCCTTTTGTAAGTTCATTTTATGACCTACATATGAAATAACCATTTTGATAAGAGCTGTATATTATTTAATTAGCTGATAAATTAAGCAGGGCCTTTTCAACTATCGGAAGTCCAGAGTAGCAATGTTTAAAGTTCAGGAAATGGCTGTTCATGAATTAAGTAAACGCTTTTTATAGGTATAAGGAAAATTCGTAAAAGGGTTTTATCGAAAACTTAATTAGCAAATTCAATAGGCATTCTCATGAAAACTATTATTTAAAGTCTTGAATAGTAATTAGCAGTAAAATCACAAATTGAATCAAGCTTAGAATAAAAACCGCAATATCAATAAAGTGCTAAAAGACCTGCTAAAGGGAAAGGTTTTGAATTATTCTGTCATTTTAAGTTATTTAGTAAGGAGTGACTGAAGAGAGATTTAATATATCACCATAAAAAGGATCTATTTTATAAATAAATCAACAATCCCTGGCTCAAAATATAAATGTATGCCCGCTTACCAACGGAAAACCGAAGTAACCAATATGATAACTATAGAAGAGTATGGCCTAATAAATTATTACCCCGATAGAAAGCGATAGTAACCTGTTAATGAAAGCCCCTAAACAATTTAAAGCAAATAGATAAGCAATAGTAAGCGCCGGCAATAAGCTCAGCTATTTGGCTTGAGAGTCTATTAGCAATCAGAGTTTAATACTTGGAATTTATACAGCGCTATTACTTGTTAACAGTCTCTCAATAGAAGAGTCTAAGCTCAATCGAACCACTGTATAAAAAGCTTTGATTGTAGCCAAAGCTTGGATATCACACTACCTAAACAAGGTTAAATATTAGGAACCATTACCATACCAGGGCTTAGGTGATATAACACCAATAAAAAACTCAACAGCTAGTCGTCGTTAAAAATGGGGGTCACCTGCCCTTTGTTTGTATATTAAAACTCGCAGTTTTTGAGGGCAAAAAAAAAGGAGCATACCTGCTCCTTATTCATCTTATTTCTCGCAATAAATTAATATTACTTCTCCGCCAAGAGAGCTCATACTATCGATTAAAACCTTTATTATCTGGATGCATCGGAGCTTCTTCATCAACAGCTAATTTTTAAATTTCAAAGAAATATAAATATTTGCTATGAACTCCTTACTAAGATTAGTAATAAGTTTTTAGAATATAATAATAGGTTCACAAACTGTTATTGCAGGTTTCCTTAGTTCAATTTCATCATCCGCAACAGCTTGTATCTTGTGCTGGTCTAGCTTTTTCATATGCACTTCCTTTTATTAATAAAGCTCTAACTTGTTACTTACAAACAAAGCCACCATTACTTACTGATTGAACATTTCCTTCTCCACAAACCTCCGTTGCAATAATGGCATTGGTTTTCACGCTTCCACCACTTACAAACCCCAATAATGTAATTTCTTTCATTTTCTTTCCTTTTTATTAATTCAATTTCTATTTCTTACTTACAAACAAAACCATCGTTACTTACCGACTTAACACCATCTTTGCATATCTCCATTGCAATAGCTGCATTAGTTTTCACACTTCCACCACATACAGACGCTAATAATGTAATCTCTTTCATTTCTTTTCCTTATATTTAATTAAAATATCTTTTTAGTTTAAGCTTGTGAAAAAGCCGTATACTACACCAGCTAAAAAAATTGCCGTAACGGGGTCTATCCCGCCATTTACTTCTTGGATGTCTACTCTTTTTAACTCTTGCATAACTGTTTCCTTATTATTTTATGAGTGATGCTAACCATTGACCAACTGCAACACCTGCATCCCAAGCAGCTTCTAATACATTTACGCCACCATTAACATCTTGTACCTGATTTTCATTTAACTCTTTCATTTTATTTCCCTTATTATTTATAAACTTGTGAAAAATCCGTAGACAACACCAGCCAGAAAAACTGCGGTTACTGGATCTATACCGCCATTGACTTCTTGAATTTCTACTCTTTTTAACTCTTGCATAACTGTTTCCTTATTATTTTATGAGTGATGCTAACCATTGACCAACTGCAACACCTGCATCCCAAGCAGCTTCTAATACATTTACGCCACCATTAACATCTTGTACCTGGTTTTCATTTAACTCTTTCATTTCTTTTCCTTATATTTAATTAAAATATCTTTTTAGTTTAAGCTTGTGAAAAAACCGTAAACTACACCAGCTAAAAAAATTGCCGTAACGGGGTCTATTCCGCCATTGACTTCTTGGATGTCTACTCTTTTTAACTCTTGCATATATGTTTCCTTTTTATTAGTTTTAGTTGCTATGATTCTTAAATATAAGTGAGACTTTACACAGACCACTTCACTTACTTTCAACTCTAACTTTAGAGTTATTAAGGCAATATTTTGCACTTGTCTCCTGGTAATGGGAAAACCCCTTCAAAAAGGCCAATAAAGCGACCGCCGTTTACACTTTTCATTTCATTTAGGTTTAACTCATTCATTTATTTCTCCTTTTTTATTAATTAACTTATTAAAAAACTTCCGTCTGAACTTGTGTCTGTAAACTCTTCATTTTCAATATTTAAGCTATTTATTTTCTTTATAGCTTTAGTTCTTGAACCTAAATCTGGCTTATCTACTTCTATTGCTTCACCATATCTAAGCTCTATAACTCTATCTGCACTGGCTATTGTTTCAGGCCTATGTGCAATAATAATGCGTGTCACATCTAAATTTTTAACGGCTTCGTTTACTGAAAACTCTAGCTTTGTGTCTAAGTTACTTGTTGCTTCATCCATAAATAGAATTTTAGGTTTTCTGTACAAAGCTCTTGCTAGTAATAAACGCTGTATTTGTCCGCCCGATAATGCAGCCCCCATGTCACCAACGAGTGTGTTGTAGCCCATTGTCATTTGTAAAATATCGTTATCTATAGCCGCAATTTTGGCTGCCCATTCAACTTGTTGCATATCGAGCTCTGGGTCAAAAAACGATATATTGTCTGCTATTGATCCTGATAGAAGCTGGTCGTCCTGCATTACAGCTGCAATCTGCGTTCTATATTGACCAAGTCCTAGCTGTCTAATATCAACACCGTCTACCTCAATTTTTCCTTCGTCGGGTTCAAACAATCCAAGCATTAACTTTGCAAGCGTGGTTTTACCGCAACCCGACGGGCCAATAATGGCGACTGACTCTCCGGCTTTAATTGATAGGTCTAGGTGTTTAAATACCTGTGCTTCTTTTTTGTTATATCGGTAATTAATGCCTTTAAGCTCTATATCACCACTGATTTTTTTACCGCTCATTTTCCCTTGAATATCTTGCTCTTTCTCAGTTAAAGAAATATCAGCTAGGCGGTTAAAATGAAGACTAAGCATTTTAAATTCGATTATTTTTTCGATTAAGCTCGCCATTTTTTCTACAAATTGGCGTTTATAAGCCATAAAGGCAAACAACATACCGACCGTTAAATCACCTTCCATGACCAGCATGGCTGCAAAGTAAATAACTAGAACATTTTCAAGGCCAAAAATAACTTTATTAAACGCTTCGTAGCCTATGTTTAAATGACCTACTCGTATGCCTGAGTTCAAGCTATCTGCATATTTGTTATGCCACACACTTTGCCTTTGCACTTCTCGACCAAAAAGCTTAATGGTTTGAATACCCCTCACTGTTTCCATAAAGTTAGATTGCTCTTTTGCCTGATTAACAATCACCTCTTCTGACATTTGGCGAAGTGGACGGTACATTGCAATTCTGAATACGGCATAAATAGCTATTGCAATTAACACGATAACGCTCAGCTTTGGGCTATATAAAAAGATCATAATGAGTGTCGCAATAGCCATAACACCATCAATAACCGCTTCAATCACACCTTTAGTTAAAAGTTCTTTCACCTGTTGCAGTGAACCGAACCGAGAGACAACATCACCAATATGTCGCTTTTCAAAATACTGCAAAGGTAGTCTGACTAAATGATGAAATAAGTTTGCCCCGAGCTGTATACTCATCAAGTTACCAAAGTGTAGTAATAAAATGCTTCTAACTGCACCTGTCACCATTTCTATCGCCATCAACAACCCAAAACCAATAGCCAATATAGCGAGTAAATTTTTGTCAAAACTCAGAATCACCTCATCTACTACTAACTGCATGTAATAAGGACTCGCTATTGCAAATGCTTGTAGTAATAGTGATAAAACAAATACTTTACCTAGCGTTGATTTTAAGCCTGTTACTTTGCTCCAAAAGTCAGATAATTTTAAGTTCACCCGCGAATCTTCAGATTTAAACTCTTCAGTTGGACTAAGCTCTAACGCAACACCTGTAAAATGTTTAGAGAACTCCTCCATTGTATATTTTCGTTCGCCTAAACCTGGATCATGTATCTCTATTGACTTTTTAGTTACCTTTTTCAGAACCACAAAGTGATTCATATCCCAATGTAAAATACAGGGTGTTTTAAGCTGTGATAAATGTTCTAAATCTAACCTTAGTGCTCGTGTGCTTAACTTTAATTTATCTGCAATTTGCATTAGCTCTTCAAGGTTTGCACCCTTCAAAGATATTTCATGCTCTTGACGTAAACTAGTTAAGTCTGTTTTGTAACCATAATAAGCGGCAACCATTGCTATACTTGCTAACCCACACTCCGCAGCTTCTGTTTGTAAAATTACTGGGAGACGTTTTGTTCCGCTAAATTTTAATAAATGCATTGGGTTTTCCATCATACTGCTCCCTTAATGCTATATATTGGCTCAAATAACCACTCAAAGAGTGAACGACTATCTACCATAATGTCTGCTTCGAGTAACATACCTGCTTGCAAAGGAACTGAAGCTCCATAAGCTTGTGCATTTTGATTCGTTAGCTCTACAACCACTTGATACATTGGCTCTTGGAGCGACACTGGTAAAGCCGTCTCGTTTGGTAAAAGTATTGACTTAGAAACACTTTTTATTACTCCGTCATAAATACCAAAGCGTTGATACGGAAATGCCTGATAACGAATGCGTGTACTTTGCCCTTTCTGCACAAACCCATATGCCCTTGTGGGTACAAAAAGAACAGCTTCTAATTTTGTGTCTTCTGGTAACACTGCCATTAATGGATAATTTGATTGCGCCATCATCCCAGGTTTAACTAATAAGTTACTGATGCGACCGCTACGCTGACTTCTCACATCATAACTTCCTTGTGATTCAGCCTGGCTAATTTGCTGATTTATGTCAGCTAATTGAGAGCGTATTTGCGATTCAACTTCTTGCTGGTTCATCGGCATTTGTATTAATTCAAATCGATACTGACTTAGTAATTCTTTTTGTGAAAGTAACTGGGCTTCTAAATCTTCTGCTTGTTGCTGAATAGAAAAGTAATTATCTTTTACCGTTTCTAAATCGGCGTTAGAAGCAAATTGCTTTTCTATAAGCGACTCAGTATCAGTAACTCTTTTTTTACTTAAAACAACTCGTTTATTTAATAATGTCAGTTGTTTTTTAGACTGCGCCACTTGAAAAGTCGTACTCGCTATTTGAGATTCCAGTTTCTGAATACTGACTTCAGCTAATAATTTTTGATTTTGTAAGTTTTCATTTAAAAACTGCTTTTGCTTAGTTAATTCACTTACGATTACATCATTAATATCGTTACCAGAGGAAAGTAACCTTTCCATCCTGATCCGCGCTAACAGTTGCCCTTTGGTGACATGTTGGCCTTCTTCCACAAAAATCTCTTCAACGACCCCTGTTGTTAAAGGGTAAACTTTAGATAAACCAGTCGTTGGTCGCAAATAGCCAGAAACAACCTCTTTTCGGTGATATTCACCTAAAACAAGATATGTAAAACCAATAATCACAATCCCTAAAATTAGTCCGAGTATCCATGTAAAAGACATATGCGTTGCTATAGTTACTTCACCGTCAAGTTTTTGCCCTTGATGGTCAATCGCTTCTTTACGAAATAAATCAGACATATTTACACCATTGCCTCAGGTAGCGGTGTACTACAATGTAATTTCCATTCACCAGACTCTTTTACTAGCGAATGTAAATTGCTCGACACTTTATCTATATCATTGCCATCTATCTCGGCTTTAAAATTAACTACATCTCTTACAACTAATAGGTCGTCTTGTTTTGCAATTAGTGCAACATTTTGCAAAGTGAATTTAAAATCAAATTGCTTCCTTAGTGTTTCAAACTGTTGCTTGGTTGCATTAAATAAAGGGGAGCCAGAACAAAAGTAATTCTCTAGTTCATCTAAACTACCATCGCAGATTAATGCATAGTAACTACTAAAATATTCATTAAGCGTCATAGTAAACTCCAAATTATTTAACTTTCTAAAGAGGGCTTTTTCATAGTCCCCTCTGATTTGATGAGATTTATATTTACAGTTATTTTTTAATTTAGCAAATCAGAAAATAACAAATAAAAACAAATAAAAACAAGACTATAACTAAAAACATTACTTTCGGGTAAGGTCGAAATAGTGACTAGATTTGTTTTATTAACTTAGAGGTATTATTTTTTTGAGTTGCATTCATTTTTTTATTTACTATGTTCTTTACGCTATATGAAATTGTAGTGACATAGTTAATAAGCCATCGGTTAAGATATATTGTAAATTCAAATAAGTAATGTCTTAAAAAAAGCAAACACTAAGTGGACTTCCCATAGTTTGCTAGACACCCAATGAGTTACATTGTAACTTCGAAAAGAGGTGTTTTAAGAGCAAAGGCAAGCGTTATACCCCAGAGCTTAAAGAAGCGGCAATAAACAAGTTACTGAGCGTGGATATTCAGTTGCAGAAGTCACTGAACGATTAGATATTTGTACCAAAACTTTATATCACTGGCGGAGCCAGTTAACAGATCAAACTAAATCCATTCAATCATCAGATGAAAAGTTGAAGATCGCTAAATTAGAGGCTGAGTTAAAGCGTGTCACGGAGGTACGGAACATTTAAAAAAGGCCATAAAGCACTTTGCCAGCAACCCCTAGTAAAGTACGGCTTCATTCGAGAACACCAAAATGAGTTTTCCATCACTACGATGTGCCGGCTTTTAAGCTGCATCATAGTGGTTGTTTGTGTATGGTCAAACATTTTATGTAACCAATGGCGGCACGTATGGTAGCTCTTGGATACATGCTGACTTGCAAGAAGCTGATGAGCAATGCTGCGTAAATCGAGTTGCTAAGATTATGCGACAACATAAGCTTAAAGCGCAAATTGTGTATAAGCGTAGCCATATTAAAGGCGGTAAAGCATCACGGATTGTAGATAACTTATTAGCACGCAAATTTAACCCAGCTGCGCCGAACCAATCGTGGGTGAGCGACATTTCTTACATGGGAACTTATGAAGGTTTTTTATATGTAGCAACAGGAATGGATTTATTCTCTAGACGTATTATGGGGTGGCCAATGGATAACATATGGATAAACACCTTGTTATAAACGCACTGTTGATGGCTGTATATCAACGTCAACCGAAGAGTGAAGTAGTGAAGTAGTGAAGTAGTGAAGTAGTGAAGTAGTGAAGTAGTGAAGTAGTGAAGTAGTGAAGTAGTGAAGTAGTAGTGAGAAGTAGTGAAGTAGTGATGCATAGTATAGTGATCAAATTAGTCAATACGGTAGCGCTGATTATCGCGCATTCATGAAGGAACATAACCTTGTGCCTTCAATGAGTAGCGCAGGGAATTGTCATGATAATGCGGTTGCTGGAAGCTTTATTGCGACGATTAAAAAACGAACAATTAAGCGTAAGTTATACTCGATACGAGAAGATTCGAAAGCTGAGATATTTAATTTTATAGAAATGTCTTACAACCCCAAAAAACGCCATTCTCACAGGTGGCTTATTACCTGTTAAGTTTGAAGCTAGTGTAATATTCTGATTTAAAACAGTCTAGTGAAAGCTGGAAGTCCATCAGTTAGAAGTTTTTAATAGTTCTATTTTATTGATTACAAATATAAAACGTTGAAATTTCTGAAGTTACATGCTTTTGCAAAACGTCTGAGTTTAATTTCATTGATACTAAAATTGTCTTATTATTAACCCTGAAAACCTCGAAGGGAGAATTATACTCTTCCGAGCATATTAAAGTGCCCACCTTTAAAAAAGATTCAAAGTTAGAGGTACTTAGTGATGATAATACAGCATAGACAGCTTTACTTTTGATTTTGAATAATAATTCCCCCTGCCTAAAGAAGCTTTTGCTCCCAAATTCAGAACTATAAGTTATTATTCCGTCGAAAGTTGAGTTGAGATATTTTTCCTCTTTCGCGGCAATATACAATATTAATGGATCTTGCTTTTTTACCTTATCGCCTTTGCTAACATAAATCTCTAGAATCTCTCCTTGCTCTCGAGAATATAAATATTCCTGAATCTCAGGAGTATTTATATTCAACGTAGCTGAAAAGGTAACAGCTAAGAATAAATTGATTGTAAACAAGCCCACCGCCTTTAGTTGCTAATCTTTTGAAAGCCTACATCAGGCCCTATGATATCTGGGAGAGGTATGCTAGAAGGTGATGCGCCGTTTATAAGCTTTGTTTGTTTCATGTCTATAGCGTTACGACTATCAAACGTATTAGATCTTAAAACCTTGAGCTTTTTTTTCTTTAAAAATAGATTCATTTTATTAATCTCACTAATTATTTTTTTGGATGTTTTGTCACAATTAATTTAGCGCCAAAATTCGTTTTAAGGTAATTATGAATCCTTATGGTTTTCAGTAAGATTTTAATTTAAACTGTTGAATTATATCAAAAAAAATAAATTATGATTTAAAAAGTTTAAGGTAATACTTTCAAGGGTTTGTAATACTACTAAAAAGGCATTATCATTGTCTTTCCTTATTACATTTGCTCTTCTCGCACATGTAGCCCAAAGTACCGCCATACTTTGGGCATATTATATATACTCCAAGTTATATCCAATTACCCAACCAAGCTTATTTGAATAACGACAATGACTACTAATATTGTGCTCCTTGCAATCGTTATCAAAGCTATACTGAAGACTATATTTAGTGTAGACAGCCAAAATCAAATGTCATTGTTACAGCGAGCAATAGATTACCAAGCATTTTAAAGGCTATTAGCTTAATAAGCGGTATTAGTTGACACAGGAACTGTTAAGTTAATATGGCTGCAAAAAATTTTTCAATTCACGTAAGAAATGAATATATGTGACTAGCTATGAAGCACGAGCAGACTTATTTGGTTATATGATCTAGTTTGACTTCACAGCCAGTTAAGCCATCAGCCCCTTGAAGGTTTTAAAATCATATATAAATTGGCAAGCTAAGTTTTTGGGGTTAGGGGAAGAGCAAACTCTCCCACAGGAGGAGGCAATAACATTTTTTACCAGTCCGTTACTCTTTCTGGGCCGTGAGTAGGATATTCAACTATCACTTTTCAAGTTATTGGATCAGCTTTTATAGAGTGTATACTTTGTCCAACTTCAAAAGCCAATATAAAGTAGTTATTAAATTTCTTTAAAGCTAATAACTACTTATCTAAAGTTAGCCTAACAAGCTCGTTATTCTCTAGCTCTAAAACCTCTAAAAGCAGCTCTTTCCCCGAGTTAGAGGCTTGTATATTACTAATAAAATATTTCTTATTATCAATACTATAAACTTCAAGAGGTTTCACCTCGATACCCTTCGAGTAATCATACTCATATATTCGACTACCATTCGAGTGAAATAGTTTATTTCCAGCAATTGAAAAAGAATTTTTATAGCTTGATTTGTTTATCTTTCCACCCTTTTTTTGGGTTCCTGTAGATAAATCAAAAAATAATAACTCATCTAAATTATTCAAAAAAACAAACTTATTATTCGCTAACTGAGCAAACCATACAGCATTTTTTATCGGTAATAGTGTGCTCTTGGAGCTTGAGCGATTATAAATGTAGGATTGGCTTTTATTACCACTCCCCCCATATGCGATATATCCTATATTATTTTCTTTCAGATACTCTACTGATATTAAATTGTCAGTTGACTCGATAATATGTTTCATAGACAAGTTTTTATAATCTAAAATTTCTATCTTTCGCTGATCAAAACCTAAAGCTTCTTTTGAGTTTTTTGAAACTAGGAAGCCTTGATAAATTAAATTAGCTGGTTTTGAAGTTATCTTGTTATTTTTGTCAATAGTGTACAAACTATTTTCATTTTCAGATTGACTAAAAAATACGATACTTTCATCGACGAAGTTCGAAAACTTACTTCTATGGGAAGAAACTCTCTCAAAGGCTGCTGAAGATAAATCTAATTTATAGACGTTGTGTGAAAATGGGTAAGTTAAACCTAATATTTTATTCTGTGATATTGGAAATGTTAAAGAATAGGTACTTAGGCTATCAACTTTAACCTTACCTGCTATTCGGTTCCTTCTCAAAGAATAGTCATATAATACTTTATCTACATTGTCATACCATATTAACGAATCAGAGTTAGCATCATAATTCACAGTCCAAATTCTATTTTTAGTCTCGTATAGTTTAACCTGATCGCCCCCTTCTAAATCTGTCATGTATAACTCACTAGAATTGAACTGACGTCTTTCGAACACAATCTTACCTTTACTTTTTATATAAAATAGGTATTTATCACCGTAAGAATTTAAATTTGGTGAACTTATTTGAAATTCGTTTCCGGTTGATAAATTTCTATTTACTAGTACAGACAATTCACTCCTTTGCCTATATCCATATTTTGCGTATATAAAAGTGTCATTCCCCAAACCTATGTTTGTAGACATTAAAGGATCTGATGGCTGACATTCAAACAAATAATTACTATTTGCAAACTCATCTGTCCCAACATCCCAAAGTTCACATTTACTTTGAGTTTGTAATCTATAAATAACCCGGTTACTATCAGCCGACCATCCAGCAGGAAAAATATTAGCGTTAGGATCCGATATTTTTCTTTCTTGGCCTGTACTTAAATTTTTAATTAATAACGATGAATAATGTTGGCCTTTTTGTATGTAAGATATCGATACAGAAGAGTTATCAGGTGAAAGCATCATCTGGTTGTACACTCCTCGCATCCATGAAAGAGTCTCTTCATTGTACTTTTTATTAGTAACTATGGTTTTTCCTGGGGCAGACTTTAAATCAGTGAAGGCATCTTTATCGACGAAGATAGAATAAAAGAAGTAAAAAGAAGTAGCTACAATTATCATTATAGCCACAGGAACATTTAAAATTTTTCTTCTACTTTGATATTTTACAGCTTCTATTTCACTAACCGTATCAGCATTTCCTTTGTGATATACAATTTCAGGTTCTAAGAAAAAGCTATACCCCTTTCTGTAGTGTGTTTTTACGACTAAACCACGTTGCACTTCAGATTTTAGAACTTTTCTTAGTTCTGACATTGCTCGATTAATTGCATTGTCATCAACATAATGTTGACACCAAACATCGTCTATCAGGTCTTGGCGGGTAATAATCTCATCTTTGTTAATAATCAAATAAGAAAGTATTTTAAATAGGAGTGGCTCTAATTCTCTTTCAACATCACCATCTGTAATTATTTGCAGTTTTGGATTTAGGGTCCAAGCACCAAACTTGACTTCTTTGACACTTCGAGGGAAATTTGCTTCTTTCATAATTATTATGATCCAACATCCATATCACAGCTTGAGAATAAAAATGTTTAAAACTGTTTTAAATGCAAAAAAAAACATTAACGTGAGATTAACAGCTATGTAAAGTAATGTCATCCAGCAGGCACAAAAAAGCCCACATAAAGTGGGCTTTTTAAAACCGGATAGGCTTACTTTTTACGTAATTGCTGAATTACGCGAAGTTGTGCAATAGCTTCCGCTAGTTGCATAGCTGCTTTTTGATAATCAAATTCAGCAGCTGACGCGTTAGCCATTTGGCTTTCTGCGTCACGTTTAGCTTGCTCTGCAGCTTGCTCGTCAAGGTCTTCACCACGAACAGCTGTATCAGCAAGTACGGTTACTATGTTCGGTTGAACTTCTAGTGTACCGCCAGCAATGTAGATCAGTTTTTCTTCACCAAATTGCTTAACTAAACGTACCATACCAGGTTTAAGGGCAGTTAGTAGTGGGGCGTGACCGGCATTAACACCAAGCTCACCTTCACTACCAGATACTTGAATCGATTCAACTAGACCAGAGAACAAGCTCTGTTCTGCGCTTACTACGTCAAGATGTACAGTCATAGCTGCCATACTACCCTCCTAATTACATGCTTTTAGCTTTTTCTTGAGCTTCTTCGATAGAGCCAACCATGTAGAACGCTTGCTCTGGAAGGTCATCAAACTCACCGTTTAAGATGCCTTTAAAGCCAGCAATTGTATCTTTTAGTGATACGTATTTACCAGACGCGCCTGTAAACACCTCTGCCACGAAGAATGGCTGAGATAGGAAACGTTGGATTTTACGTGCACGAGATACAAGTTGCTTATCTTCGTCAGAAAGCTCGTCCATACCTAGGATTGCAATGATGTCTTTAAGTTCTTTGTAACGCTGAAGAACTGTTTGAACGCCACGTGCTGTATCGTAGTGCTCTTGACCAATTACTAATGGGTCAAGTTGACGTGAAGATGAATCAAGTGGATCTACCGCTGGGTAAATACCAAGTGATGCGATATCACGTGAAAGTACTACTGTTGCATCTAAGTGAGCAAAGGTCGTTGCTGGAGATGGATCCGTTAAATCATCCGCAGGTACGTATACCGCTTGGATTGATGTAATTGAACCAGTCTTAGTTGAAGCGATACGCTCTTGAAGCACACCCATTTCTTCAGCTAGTGTAGGCTGGTAACCTACCGCTGATGGCATACGACCAAGTAGTGCAGATACTTCTGTACCAGCAAGCGTGTAACGGTAGATGTTATCTACGAAGAAAAGTACATCGCGACCTTCGTCACGGAACTTTTCAGCCATAGTAAGACCTGTTAACGCTACGCGTAAACGGTTACCTGGAGGCTCGTTCATCTGACCGTATACAAGCGATACTTTATCAAGTACGTTTGAATCGTTCATCTCATGGTAGAAATCGTTACCCTCACGAGTACGCTCACCAACACCTGCGAATACTGAGTAGCCGCTGTGCTCGATTGCGATGTTACGGATAAGTTCCATCATGTTTACGGTTTTACCTACACCGGCACCACCGAATAAACCAACTTTACCACCTTTAGCAAATGGACATACAAGGTCGATTACCTTGATACCAGTTTCTAAAAGCTCAACTGAACTTGATTGCTCTTCGTATGAAGGCGCTGCACGGTGAATAGACATACGGTCTTCTTCGCCGATTGGGCCAGCTTCATCGATTGGCTCACCAAGTACGTTCATGATACGACCAAGTGTTGCTTTACCAACTGGAACTTGAATCGCTTCACCTGTATTTTCTACCGCTGCGCCACGACGTAAACCGTCAGTAGTACCTAGTGCGATAGTACGAACAACACCGCCACCTAGCTGCTGTTGAACTTCTAAAGTCAAACCAGCTAAATCGCCATCTGTTACTTTTAGCGCGTCATATACGGCTGGCACGTTGTCTTGAGAAAACTCAATATCCACAACGGCACCGATAATTTGGACGACCTTACCTAAACTCATGTCTATTCCTCTCGTTAATCTTTGCCTGAAGCATTAAACTGCGGCTGAACCAGAAACAATCTCACTAATTTCTTGTGTGATTGCCGCTTGGCGGGCCTTGTTATAAACAAGCTGTAACTCATCCATAAGGTCGCCGGCATTATCTGTTGCAGCTTTCATTGCAACCATACGGGCAGCCTGTTCAGAGGCAGCGTTCTCAACCACACCTTGGTATACCTGAGACTCAACGAAGCGCACTAATAAAGACTCTAAAATAGCCTCTGGGCTTGGCTCGTATAAGTAGTCCCATGTGTGGGCAGATACTTCTTCTTCAGCTTTTGGCAAAGGGAGTAACTGATCTATTGTTGGCTCTTGCTTCATGGTATTAACAAAGTTGTTGTATACCAGGAATAAACGGTCAATTTTACCTTCAGAGAATGCATCTAGCATTATTTTTACAGGACCAATAACGTCTTGTACTGAAGGCTTATCTCCTAGGCCTGCTTTTTTAGCAAGCACTTGACCACCAAAGCGTTGGAAGAAACCAGCAGCTTTGCTGCCTAAAGTTGCAAACTCTGCGTCTACACCTTTTTCTTTCCATGCTTTAATGTCTAATGCAACTTTTTTAAACTCGTTTGAGTTTAAGCCGCCACATAGACCACGGTCAGTAGAGATAACAATATAACCAACTCGTTTTACTTCACGCTCTTCTAAGAACGGGTGAGTAAAATCAAGATTTGCTTGAGCAACACGACCAATCACTTTGCGTAATTTGTCAGCGTATGGACGGCTTGAAGCCACTCGTTCTTGCGCCTTTTTCATTTTAGACGCAGCAACCATTTCCATTGCGCTGGTGATCTTTTGAGTATTTTTAATACTCCCGATCTTGCTTTTAATCTCTTTTCCGCTGGCCATGACTCTCTCTCCGAATCAAGGTGTGCTTTAGTAAACTAAAGCGCACCATTAATAACTAAATTACCAAGTTTGCGTAGACTTGAACTTCTCTAGAAGCTCTTTAAGTTGCGCTTCGATCTCGGCGTTGTAGTTACCAGTTTCATTGATTTGAGCCACAAGCTCTGCGTATGTGCTACTTGCGTAAGAAAGTAAAGCTGCTTCGAAATCCATGATTTTAGCGATTTCGATATCTTTAAGATAACCTTTCTCAGCTGCAAATAACGACAAAGACATTTCAGCAACAGACATTGGCGCGTACTGTTTCTGCTTCATTAGCTCTGTTACACGCTCACCATGCTCAAGTTGAGCACGTGTAGCATCATCAAGGTCAGACGCGAACTGCGAGAACGCAGCTAATTCACGGTACTGAGCTAGGGCTAGACGAATACCGCCACCTAGTTTCTTAACGATTTTAGTTTGTGCAGCACCACCAACACGCGATACCGAGATACCAGCATTTACTGCCGGACGGATACCTGAGTTGAATAAGTCAGTTTCTAAGAAGATCTGACCATCGGTGATAGAGATAACGTTTGTCGGTACGAACGCAGAAACGTCGCCGCCTTGAGTTTCAATGATTGGCAATGCCGTCAATGAACCAGTTTGTCCTTTCACTTCACCGTTTGTGAACTTTTCAACGTAATCAGCGTTTACACGCGATGCACGTTCTAAAAGACGCGAGTGAAGGTAGAATACGTCACCTGGGTATGCTTCACGACCCGGTGGACGCTTAAGTAGTAATGAGATTTGACGGTAAGCAACTGCTTGCTTAGATAAATCATCATATACGATTAATGCGTTTTCACCACGGTCACGGAAGTATTCACCCATAGTACAGCCCGAGAACGGTGCTAAGTACTGAAGTGCCGCAGACTCAGAAGCAGATGCTACAACTACGATAGTATTTGCAAGTGCACCGTGCTCTTCTAATTTACGTACTACGTTAGCAATAGTAGATGCTTTTTGACCAACCGCTACGTACACACACTTAACGCCTGTGTTCTTTTGGTTGATGATTGCATCGATTGCTAGTGCAGTTTTACCTGTTTGGCGGTCACCGATTACAAGCTCACGCTGACCACGACCAACTGGGATCATAGCATCAATAGATTTGTAACCAGTTTGTACTGGCTCATCTACAGATTGACGCTCGATTACACCTGGTGCAATTTTTTCTACAGGTTCAAAACCGTCGTTATCTAAAGCGCCTTTACCGTCGATAGGAGCACCTAGTGTGTTTACAACACGACCAAGTAAACCAGCACCAACAGGAACTTCTAAGATACGACCAGTTGTGTATACTTTTACGCCTTCAGTAAGGTCAGCGTAAGGACCCATTACTACTGCACCAATTGAGTCACGCTCAAGGTTTAGTGCGATAGCATAACGGTTGCCTGGAAGCTCAATCATTTCACCTTGCATACAGTCAGCAAGACCGTGGATGCGGATGATACCGTCAGTAACAGATACAATTGTACCTTCGTTACGAGCTTCACTTACAACTTCGAACTGCTCAATACGTTGTTTGATCAGATCTGAAATTTCAGTGGAATTAAGTTGCATGCTCTTTTTCCCAATTACGATTGTAGTGTTGTGGCTAAGCGGTTTAATTTACCGCGTACTGAGCCGTCGATTACAGTGTCACCCGCCTTAATAATAAGGCCTCCAACAACTGCAGCGTCTTCACTACAATTCAGCTTAACTTTGCGTGCGAAACGTTTTTCAAGTGTCGCTACCAATGACTCTTGCTGCTGTGCAGCAAGAGGGGTTGCCGAAATCACATCTACGTCGATTTCTTTGTCATACTCTGCTTTAAAAGCAGCGAATAACTGAGCAACCTCAGGCAGTGCAATCAAACGTCCATTTTCAGCCATCACCTTCACTAGGTTCTGACCTTGTTCGTTGAGCTGCTCAGCACATAAGTTAATAAATAACTCAGCTTGTGCAGTAGCAGTAGGCAATCCAGCTAAAATGGCTGATGCTTGTTCATTGCTGGCAACTTCGCCTGCAAAGAACAACATGTCATTCCAGCTTTCAATAGCGCCTTTTTCAACGGCAAGTTCAAAAGCCGCTTTAGCGTATGGGCGAGCGATAGTAGTCAATTCAGACATGCTCATACCCTCCTAATTACAGCTCAGCGACAAGTTTTTCAACGATGTCACTATGTGCGGCTTGATTGATTTCACGCTCTAAAATTCGTTCTGCGCCAACCACTGCCAGAGTTGCTACTTGCTTACGTAGCTCTTCTGTTACACGGTTACGCTCTGATTCAATTTCAGAGTGCCCTTGAGCAATAATTTTTTCACGCTCTTCTTGTCCACGAACAGTTTCTTCGTCAACAATTAGCACGGCACGCTTTTTAGCTTGTTCAATGATATCAGCCGCTTGAGCTTTTGCATCTTTAAGCTGTTCTGCAGCTTTTTGTTGCGCAAGTTCTAAGTCTTTTTCGGCTCTATCAGAGGCAGCTAAACCATCTTCAATTTTCTTCTGGCGAGCTTCAATTGCACCATTTAGTGGTGGCCATACATATTTCATACAAAATAGTACAAACACCGTAAACGCAATTAATTCACCGATAAGAGTGGCTGTTATGTTCACGACCGCTCCTCCTTAAAATAGTAAGCTGTTCAAAAAATAAAATTAAAGTACGAACAGGATTACCATTGCGATACCAACACCGATCATTGCTACCGCATCGATTAGACCAGCTAGGATGAACATCTTAACTTGTAGTGAAGGTGCAAGCTCAGGTTGACGCGCACATGCTTCTAGGAATTTACCACCCATGTTACCGAAGCCGATAGCAGTACCGATTGCACCGAAGCCGATAAGTAAAGCAACTGCGATGTACTTAAGACCTAATACTAGTTCCATTTTTTTCTCCAAAGTTTCAATTGTTAAAGTTAAATATAAAAAGTGTATAAATTAGTGATTGTCTGAACTTGCCATGCTTAAGTAAACAATGGTTAGCATCATAAATACGAATGCTTGTAACACGATTACTAAGATATGGAATACAGCCCAAACAAAGTGCAACGGAAGTTGCATTAAACCAACTGCGCCGATAAGTATGAATATCAATTCACCAGCGTATAAGTTACCGAATAAACGCAGTGCTAACGAGAAAGGCTTAGACACTAAAGCGATTGTTTCTAGTAATAAATTACAAGGAATTAAGAAAATCATAGCCACTTTACTATTAGAGCTAAACGGGTGAAGCGTAAGCTCTTTAATAAAGCCGCCAATCCCTTTAATTTTAATAGAGTAACCGATCATCAGAATAAACACGCCAATAGCCAAAGCTGCGGTTAAGTTTATGTCTGTGGTAGGTACAATTTTCATGTATACGTCGTGTGAATCCATGCCAAAGGCTTGTTCACCAACAAAACCAGCTAATGCAGGTAAGAAGTCAACAGGGATTAAATCCATTAAGTTCATTAAGAACACCCAAACAAAAATTGTTAAGGCTAATGGAGCAATTAACTTGCTTTTACCGTGGTAAGTGTCACGTACGTTGTCGCCAACGAACTCAACAATCATTTCAATAAAACATTGAAATTTACCAGGTACTCCTGTGTGTGCTTTTTTTGCGGCGCTACGGAAAGTCCATAAAAATATTAGACCTAGTCCGATTGACCATGCGAGGGTATCTATATTCCATGTCCAGAAACCACTGTCTGCACACGCTTTGTTGAAGGCAAGACCTGAGTCGGTCATACACATCTTAGCGTTTGTTAAGTGATGCTGGATATGGCTTGATATAGTAACTTCTTCTGCAGCCATGTTATATCCCAAAGTTAATGTTTAAAAAAAACGGGTGCGAACAATCCAGTAAAGAGCACAAATACATAAACACAAAAAAACGGCACTAAAACGACCGTGGTTGACTTGAGTATCAGTGCAAACAATACGATTGTTAGCATAAATTTTAATCCGTTACCGCGTTTTAACGAGGTATACGCTTGATTTGCTTGGCTTGCACCCATAAATCTGAATGCATAAAGCGCAAATACTAGGTGAGGAAGTATTGCTACTGCACTACCAGCTAATGCTGATAAGCTAGCATCGACTCCCCAACCAACAAAAATAATTACTGCAGCTACTAAAGCTACGATACCCTGAAGACAAATTAATTTAAATGCGGCAAGCCTATAAGGTCTTGCTAACTTATTAGTCACGTTTAGTTAACCTTTATGGCGTTCTAATTGTTAGGGTGTGAAAACTGGCGAAATTATACTTAATCCTACCAGTTTTGCAACTTGAGTAGACGCTTTGTAACACAAAATAGCTACAAATGTCTCTTATTGGACATGTAAAATTTTAATGGTCGGTATTGCTGTGATTTATACGATTTAAAATGCCATCTAGTTCGTCTAAATTGGTGTAAGAAATAACCAGTTTACCCTTACCTTTAGCATTATAATTTATTTCAACTTTAGCCCCTAAGTTGTCGGCTAGTTTTTGCTCTAAACGCTTAACATCAGGGTCTTTTTCTGGGGCTTCTTTGGCGGCAACAGGCTCTAAAATTGAACGCACTAGCTTTTCAGTTTCGCGTACTGTTAGTGCCTTGGCAACAGCAAGTCTTGCTGCGTCAGATTGTGGTTCGCCTTCAAGGGCTAATAAACAACGTGCATGGCCCATTTCTATGTCACCATGCTCTAACAGTATTTTAACATCATTGTTTAAGTTGTTTAAGCGTAGCAAATTGGTCACAGTAGTACGTGATTTACCTACTGCATCTGCAACTTGTTGGTGAGTCAGTTCAAATTCGTTTAGCAATCTATTTAAGGCTATTGCTTCTTCCATTGCGTTTAAATCTTCGCGCTGAATGTTCTCTATTAAAGCAATAGCAACTGCGGCTTCATCTGGTACGTCTTTAACAATACACGGAACACTTTCAAGCTTCGCTATTTGCGCTGCACGCCAACGACGTTCACCGGCAATTATTTCAAAGCTATTTTCTGCAATAGGGCGCACAACAATTGGCTGAATAATACCTTGTGAGCGAATAGAACTGGCTAGTTCTTCAAGCGCTTCTTCAGACATGTCTTTACGAGGCTGATATTTACCCGAATGTAAAAACTCAATAGGTAATTTTTGTAATTCGCTATCAGCAGCCTGTGCTGGGGTTTGTACAACATCAGTCACATTTACTGTGTCTTGTTCCTTGCTTGGGCTTGGCGCTGGTTTTGATGAACTTAAAAGGGCATCGAGTCCTCGGCCTAAACCTCGTTTTTTAGCAGACATGTTATTTTTTTACCTTAAAGTTAGGCGACTACCGGCGCTGTTTTTTCTTTTCTGCGTAGCATTTCGCCCGCAAGTGCTAAGTAGGCTTTTGCACCACTTGATGCGCGGTCGTAGTACATTGCGGGTGCACCAAAACTTGGTGCCTCAGCAAGGCGCACATTTCGTGGGATCACGGTGCGGTATACTTTATCGCCAAAATGTTGTTTTAATTGTTCTGATACATCATTTGCTAGTCGATTGCGTGGATCGTACATAGTACGAAGTATGCCTTCAATTTGTAAGTTAGGGTTAACTAACTTTGCAAGTTGCGTAATAGTGTCCATTAATGCTGTTAGTCCTTCAAGCGCATAATATTCACATTGCATTGGCACTAAAATAGAGTCGGCCGCTGCCATTGCATTTACGGTCAACATATTTAGTGAAGGCGGGCAGTCGATAAATATAAATTCATATTTATCTTGTATTTTTTCAAGGGCGTTACGAAGGCGCACTTCGCGTGCAAACAATTCCATTAACTTTACTTCGGCTGCGGTTACATCGCCGTTGGCCGCTATCATATGATATTCACCAGAGGTTTCGGTGATAATCACCTCATCCATTGGCTTATCTTCAATGAGTAAATCGTAAATGGTGGCTACATCGCCATATTTGTCTACACCGCTACCCATAGTAGCGTTGCCTTGCGGGTCGAGATCTATTAACAGCACTTTACGTTTCGTTGCAGCCATAGATGCAGCGAGATTTACAGCGGTAGTTGTTTTACCAACGCCGCCTTTTTGATTTGCTAATGCGATGACTTTTGCCACTATGTCTCTGATCCTAGTCTTTAGAAAGAATAATTAAATGTCGTTGTGCATCAAGCTCAGGAACTGCTAGCGAGATTTTTTCTTCAAATTTAACACCTTGAGGAAGTGACTCTAGCTCTTCACTAGGAAACACACCTTTTAGTGCAATAAACTTACCTGAATGGTCAATAAGGTGCGAGCACCAATCTACCATATCTTGTAATGAAGCAAATGCACGACTGAGTACGCCATCTAATTTAACACTTGGTTGATATTCTTCAACTCTTGACTGCACTGGGGTTACATTATTTAGCCCAAGCTCATGCTTAACTTGCATTAAAAAGCGAACGCGTTTGCCTAAGCTATCAAGTAATACAAATTGCGTATCGGGTAGTGCAATTGCTAACACAATACCAGGAAGGCCAGGTCCAGTGCCCACATCAATATAATGATGACCGGGTAAATGAGGTGCAACAACTAAGCTATCCATAATGTGCTTAATCATCATTTCTTCTGGTAAGCGCACTGAGGTTAAGTTATATGCTTTGTTCCACTTATTGAGTAATTCAACATATTTAACCAGTTGCTGTTGCTGTTTTTCAGTTAGCGCAATATCAGTTTGCGCTAACAATGTTGTTAATTGTTGCTGTAACACAGTTTACCTTTACTGTTACGCAGTTTTGCGTAATAAGCCTTGCTTCTTCAGATATACTAATAATAGCGAAATCGCCGCTGGGGTGATACCAGAAATACGTGAAGCTTGGCCAATAGTATCTGGACGCGCATCAGTAAGCTTTGCAACTACCTCATTAGATAAACCCGACACGGTTGAGTAATCGAACTCTTTTGGCAAAATAGTTTCTTCATGGCGAAGCTGTTTGTTGATCTCATCTTGCTGGCGAGCTATGTAGCCTGCGTATTTAGTATGGATCTCAACTTGCTCAAGTGCAGCTTGGTTAGTAAATTCAGATCCTAATCCGTCAATGACCATTAAATCGTCATAACGAATTTCTGGACGACGAAGCAGATCCTCTAAACTAGCTTCACGAGTAAGTGGCGTTTTTAATAACGCATTTACTTGATCAACCACTGCATGATCTTTGTGGATCCAGGTATCTTTAATACGCTGTTTCTCTTTTTCGATCACTTCCATTTTTTCGTTAAATGCCTGCCAACGTTCATCGTTAACTAAACCTACTTCACGGCCTTTTTCAGTTAAACGAATATCAGCGTTGTCTTCACGAAGCAATAAACGGTATTCGGCACGGCTTGTAAACATGCGGTACGGTTCTTTTGTACCAAGCGTTGCTAAGTCGTCAATCAGTACACCCACATAGGCTTCATCACGGCGTGGTGTCCAAGCGTCTTTACCTTGCACTTGTAATGCAGCATTCATACCTGCAATTAAGCCTTGAGCGCCGGCTTCTTCGTAACCGGTAGTGCCATTAATTTGGCCAGCAAAAAATAGCCCATCAATAAATTTAGTCTCTAAAGACTGCTTTAAATCGCGTGGATCAAAAAAGTCATATTCAATAGCGTAACCCGGGCGACAAATATGTGCGTTTTCAAAACCGTCTATCGATTGCACAATTTGTAACTGCACATCAAACGGTAAACTGGTCGAAATACCATTAGGGTAAAGCTCATAAGAGGTTAAACCTTCTGGCTCTACAAATATTTGGTGTTTGTCTTTATCAGCAAAACGTACAATTTTATCTTCAATTGAAGGGCAGTAACGTGGGCCTATTCCTTCAATAACACCAGAGTACATTGGTGAGCGATGCAAATTGTTACGAATAACTTCATGAGTTTTTTCGTTTGTGTAAGTGATATAACACGGAATTTGCTGCGGGTGGTCGCTTTGCTTACCCATAAAAGAAAATACAGGGGTAGGCGCATCACCAGGTTGTTCTTGCATCTTGCTAAAATCAACTGTACGGGCATCAATACGTGGTGGAGTACCCGTTTTTAAACGGTCTACTCTAAATGGCAACTCACGTAGTCGATCTGCTAGTGCAATTGAAGGTGGATCGCCGGCACGGCCACCTTTAAAATTCTCTAAACCAATATGTATTTGGCCACCTAAAAAAGTACCCACTGTAAGTACTACACTTGGGGCGCTAAAACGTAAGCCCATTTGTGTAACTACGCCAACTACTTTGTCGTTTTCAACGATAAGATCGTCACACGATTGTTGGAATATTTTTAGGTTTTCTTGTTTTTGTAGTGTGTCTTGAATTGCAGCTTTGTATAAAGCGCGATCTGCTTGAGCACGGGTAGCACGAACAGCAGGACCTTTTGAAGAATTTAAAGTACGAAATTGAATACCGCCTTTATCAATAGCTTGTGCCATGGCACCGCCAAGCGCGTCAATTTCTTTAACCAAATGGCCTTTGCCTATGCCACCAATTGCAGGGTTGCAAGACATTTGACCAAGGGTATCCATATTATGAGTTAGCAGCAGGGTATTCATCCCCATGCGTGCAGCAGCCAATGAGGCTTCAGTGCCTGCATGTCCACCACCTACTACGATAACGTCAAACTTTTCGTGAAAAATCATTAATGGGATCCTACTTAATCAAACCAGTAAACTTCAAAAGGGAGCGTATTCTACCTAGAAATTAGCAGAAGATAAATGATTAAACAGTGGGCAAGATCTAAGTCACTGATCACTTATAATATAAAGGATCTTTTAAAGAGATCTTTTAATACTATTACTACTAGTGATCGGCTTTTCTGTTGATAAGCTCTATTTATTCATTAAAAACATAAAATTAGATCAGATCTAAAGGTGTTAATATGATCGGATCATCAGGCAAATAAGCTCTGATCAAAAAGGGTGTTTATACACAGGGCAACATCAGTTGGATCTTATCCAATGGATAAGCATGCTTAAAAACGCAGTTTGATCAGCGGTTATCCACAAAAGCTATTAAATTATTAGTAAATTGTGAGTAACTTTGCTTATGATCTACTTTGTAAACGCGTTACTTTAATTGCGTTTTTTCTATCCAAGAGTCTAGCCACTCTAAAGCTGTATCTTCAGGTAATGCTTCATCAAGAATGTTGAGCTCTAACCTTGGTGCTATACATACCGCATGCTTACTGGCCATTAAGGTATTTATATTACGTGCAGCTAGGTTGTAAGTATCGTAACTTGTATCACCTAAGCCAACAACCGAATACTTAACAGCTGATAAGTCTGTTTGTTGGTTTAACTGTTCAACAAAAGGTAAAAGGTTCTCAGGATAATCACCTGCGCCATAGGTTGATGTGCATATAAGCCAAATTGTATTACGTTGATCAATATCAGATAAATCAGGTTGATCGTGTAACTCAGCACTAATACCTTGGTTATTTAATTCGTCGCACAGTTGCTCCGCTACATACTCAGCAGATCCCATTTGACTACCCACGATAATATTTACAGCACTCATATTTAAACTGATCACATATTGCTTATTTGCCCGCTATGATAACTTAGTCAGCCTTGCAGTAAAGAAAACCTTTGTAATTTTGTATAACTATTTTTGAAGTGTTTTTATTCTTTAATTATGTTCTGCATTTAAGTTGTTGAATATAAACAAGTTAACATTAATTCTTTAAATGTAATCTTCTGATCAAGTTGTTGATAAGATTGGGGAAAGCTCTGCTTAACTTACTGTGATAGGCGTTTATGTGATCGCTAAGTTATTGATTTTAAGTATAGGAGAGTCCACCAGCGAGTCTATTAATTTAAATTTAAAGCTGTTGATCGCAATGTGGATAGTAAGCTTGTTGATAACTTTATATCGCGATCAAAAATAATTTTATAAAACGATCTATTTATTGGGATCTGCTTTAAAAACCTTAAATTATTTTAATAAACAGGTATATTTTAATGTGATCGCGGTTTATTGAACGCTTTGCATGCCTAATTTTTCGAATTATTAGGCATAAAATCCCCAATTGTGGATAACCTTTTTTAATTACTCGTGTTTAAACTTTTTTTTTTTGGCGGTTTTAGCTGGTGGAAGACGGTTAATAAAGGCAGATCTAAGCCATATACAAGGTGTGATTTAGTGAGATGACAGCGTTTTAGTTTAATTTTTTGGGGTAAACGGTCTTTTAATAAAGCATTTATTGCTGTTTTGAGCACCATTTAGCTCATTATTTTGGCATTTTTTTGTGTCTAAATTAGTCCAAATACCTAGTAATACACATACTTAAGGCTGTTAATATTGGTATTAACTTTACTGATTTGAAGCTGTTTATTGGCATAGATTTACCCTTATTTTTCATTAGAAATACCATCAAAAATATTAGTTAAGTAAAAGTTTAACGAGCGCTTTTTCAAAATTTAACTAACCAGATATGACTTGTGAATGTTATATCGGGTATCAATATACTTAGCATTACATGCCATTTTTACATTAAAAATAGTGGGGTTAAATTAAGTATTAATACCAATTCGCTTAATTAATTGGTTTATTTGAGGCTGGAAAAGCTGTTATACCTAGGCAAATAATTCGCTATTTAATTGCATCAAACGAGAATATTTAAGACAGGTAGCGATACATTTAGCCCTGCAGAAGGATTAAATATTATTGCGCATTGGTATGAGTGTATTTAAGGCATAACAAAGGGCACGTGTGTGCCCTAATATTAAGATGTTTTTAGTTAGTTTTTGGTTTATTTACCAATACAGAACGAGCTAAATATTTTGCCAAGTAAGTCGTCTGAGGTAAATTCACCGGTTATTTCATTTAAGTACTGCTGTGTTAGTCGTAGCTCTTCAGCTAATATTTCGCCGGCTACGTGCATTTCTAGCTGCGTTTTACCCGTATCTAAATGATAGGCCGCATGTTCAAGTGCATCTAAGTGGCGACGGCGTGCCATAAAGCCACCTTCTGTAGCGCCCTGAAAACCAATACAAGCTTTTAAGTGGTCGCGTACAAGCTCTATACCTTGGGCATTTTTAGCGCTTAAGCTAATTACCGGGTATTGCTGGTTTTCATCCATACCTACCGCATCGCCCGATAAATCGGCTTTATTTCTTATTACTGTTACACCCATACCTTGTGGTAATTTAGCCATAAATTCAGGCCAAATAGCGTGTGGGTCGGTGTCGGTGGTGTCGGTACCATCAAGCATAAATAACACGCGGTCTGCTTGGTTTATTTCATCCCATGCGCGCTCTATACCTATTTGCTCTACACGGTCTGGGCTCTCACGTAGGCCTGCGGTATCGATAATATGCAGTGGCATACCATCAATATGTATGTGCTCTCGTAATACGTCGCGGGTGGTACCTGCTATTTCAGTTACGATTGCTGCTTCTCGACCTGCTAGGGCGTTAAGCAAGCTTGATTTACCTGCATTAGGGCGCCCAGCAATAACTACGCGCATACCTTCGCGCATTATACTGCCTTGCTTAGCTTGGCTCGTTACGGTGTGTAATTGGGCGATAATGGCATCTAGATCGCCCGATACTTTGCCATCGGATAAAAAGTCGATTTCTTCATCAGGAAAGTCAATGGCTGCCTCTACATACATACGTAAATGAATTACTTTTTCTACTAAGGTTTCAATATGTTTAGAAAACTCACCTTGTAGCGATTGTAGGGCACTTTTAGCAGCTTGCTCAGAGGTTGCATTAATTAAATCGCTAATAGCCTCTGCTTGGGTTAAATCTAGCTTATCGTTCATAAAGGCGCGTTCAGAAAATTCACCTGGCTTAGCTAAGCGAACGCCCTCTATTTGGCTAATTTCTTTTAATAGCATGTCCAGTACAACGGGGCCGCCATGGCCTTGAAGTTCAAGTACGTCTTCGCCGGTAAACGAATTTGGCCCTGCAAAATAAATAGCAATACCTTGGTCTAGCTGCTCGCCGCTTAGGCTTTTAAAAGGAACGTAGTCGGCATAGCGAAGCTTAGGTACTTTACCTATTATTTTTTCGGCGACGCTTTTAGCAAGGCTGCCAGAAACCCGAATTATACCTACGCCACCACGCCCAGGAGCGGTAGCTTGTGCTGCAATTGTGTCTTGATTGATCATGCTATTAATTTGCCAACGAGAGTAACTTTAATGGCGCTATTGTAACCTATGCAATTATTTGTAGCGAATCGCAGTTATAAAAAACAGGCAATAAAAAAGGCGACCTAAGTCGCCTTTATATAAGTAGAAGCTTAATTAGCCTCTTACTTTTATACCTTGTTTTTCCATGCCACGGTAGATGATAAGCATCTGGACAATAGAAATTAAGTTAGACACTAACCAGTAAAGTACTAAACCAGATGGGAACCATAAGAAGAATACAGAGAAGATAACCGGCATAAAGGTCATCATTTTTTGCTGCATTGGGTCGGTAACTGTCATTGGTTGTAGTTTTTGCGTCACAAACATACTCGCACCAAATAATATTGGTAATACGTAGTATGGGTCTTTTGTAGAAAGGTCAGTTAGCCAAAGTACAAATTCTGCATGGCGTAGTTCTGTTGATTCTAAGAATACATAAAATAGCGCTAAGAAAATTGGCATTTGTAGCAAAATTGGGAAACAGCCACCCATAGGGTTAACTTTTTCTTTTTTGTACATTTCCATTGTAGCCTGGCCGAATTTTTGACGGTCATCACCATATTTTTCTTTAAGAGCAGCCATTTTAGGCTGAAGGGCACGCATTTTTGCCATTGAGGTGTATTGCGCTTTAGTCAGTGGGTACATTAACGATTTAACGATAATAGTGATGGCAATAATTGCTACACCCCAGTTACCTAAAATACTGTGTAACCATTTAAGTAATACAAATAAAGGCTGCGAGATAAACCATAACCAACCGTAATCTACAGTTAAGTCTAAATCTGGGTGAATCGCTTCAAGAATATCTGACTCTTTAGGGCCCATGTAGTAAGTCGCATTAAGTGTTTGCTCACTGCCGGCTTGTACATTAATAGGTGCTGCTTTTGTACCAATAATTGCGGCATTACTTTTAGTAATTAAGCTGTAAAGCGTGTGTGTTTCGTCTTGCTTAGGTACCCATGCACTTACAAAGTAATGCTGAATAAATGCAACGTAACCACCTTGCGTATTTTTATTAAGGTTTTTATCAGCCATATCTGAAAAGCTGTATTTTTCATACGACTCTTCATCAGTACCGTAAGCTGCACCTAAATAGTTTTGATCAACTAAGCTGCCTTTTTCTTGTACAGTACGCTTAATTTGCGTGTATAGCTGTACTTGCACTGGCGCGCTTGTAGCATTATTTACTGTGTACTCTAGGCCTACATCGTATTGACCTTTTTTAAATACATATGTTTTAGTAAAGCTTACGCCGTTACTATCTACATAAGTAAGTGGTACACGTAACTCATCACCGCTTAGCGTGTAGGCTTTTTGCGCTGCTTGGTAAGTAGGGCGACCATTTGCTGATGCATCTGGGCCATTTAAACCAATTAAACCACTTTGTGAGAAGTATTGATTGCCATCAAACTCACCTAGAAGCATAAATGGTGTTTCTTCACCTTTTACTTCTTCGTATTGCAGTAAGTCTGCTTCAACAATGTCACCGCCTTTGGTGTCGATTTTTACGTTGAAAACGTCAGTCGTAATGTCAATAACTGAACGCTTAGCAGCAGTAGCCGAAGCTGGTAAACCTGAATCTGACGATGACGGTATATAATCATCTGACTCTGGTGACGTTGTGTTTAGTGTTTGTGTAGTGGCACTAGGATCGGCTTTAGGTGTGTTGTAGTCATTATTCCATTCTTGAAATAATAAAAACGACACTAACATTAAACCGATTAATAAAAACGTGCGTTGCGATTCCATAACAGCTCTTATTTCTCGTGTTGGTGGTTAATACGGGTTAATTTTTCAGGAACGGGGTCTTCTCCGCCTGAATGTAAAGGATGGCATTTTAATATGCGTTTAAGTGCTAACCAACTCCCTTTTACAAATCCATGCAAATTAATTGCTTGAATAGCGTAATGAGAGCAGCTTGGATTAAAACGACAATGCGGGCCTAGTAGTGGGCTTATCCACATTTGATAACCGCGGATAAATAACACTAAACACCGCTTTGGAATAGCAACAAGTGGTTTAAGTAACCTCATGATGTTTATGCCCCTGCGTATATTTAGTGAATAGATACCATGTATTTAAAGGCTCAATTAGAGATTTTAAACGCATGATTAAAAGGTGAGCTAAAGATACCTTAATTAACCCTGTAATTCTATTGCTATCGGGTTTGTTTATTCGATTTAGCTGATTTGTTAGGGCGCTTTTTAAAAGGTGGTGGTTTTGGTGCACCCGGTTTGCAGCGTTCATTAATTTTGCGCCACAATTTTGTAAGTTGCTTGGTTATTTCTTCATTAGACTGCTCGTCAATGCCACTTTTTACCATAAGCACAATATCAATGTTATCGATGGTGTGTTGATTTAAACGAAAACTTTCGCGAGCAAGTCGTTTAATACGGTTTCGTTGGCATGCCTTTTTTACACGTTTTTTAGCAACAGTAAGTCCTAACCTAGGTTTATCTTGGTCATTAGGTTTTGCTAGAAGAGTAAATAAAGGAGTTGCAGCCCGAGCGGGTTCATTAAATATGCGAGAGTAATGCGAGGGAGTTAACAGACGTAACTCCCTGCCAAAGCTAAAGTCTTCCACTTATATATTAAGCAGAAAGTACTTTGCGGCCTTTAGCGCGGCGACGTGCTAATACTTTACGGCCATTTACAGTTGCCATGCGAGCACGGAAGCCGTGTGCACGTTTGCGTTTTAAAACGCTAGGTTGAAAAGTTCTTTTCATAACAATCTCATCCGATCGGTTAAAGTTAAAACATCCTATGCAGGTCGCGATCCTGGCACAGGTGCCATTGCGAGCGCGAGATATTATAGATTAAGCACTTTAAAGTCAATCATAATTGCGCTGTAAACACCGTGTTTATTACATTTTTTGTACTTTAGGTTGATATTTATGGATTAATTTTAGAGCAAATTGCGCTCCTTTTACTCAAAAAGCTCAATTACTAAGCTTTAGGCAAGCTAATAATATGGATCGTAATAAAGTAGGGTGATCAACTAGGATCATCATAATTAAGAAGTTTTCCACAGCTGTTGTTTAAAAAGTGAATAAAAGCATGGGAAAACTAATTTAGATCGTAAAATTGGTTCGCGATCTCACTGTGTTTTTGATATGATCTGTTATCAGGCTTTAAAATAAAAGCCGATATAAATCAGTCTGTTAAGGTATTTATACACTGATA